>CAISXT010000124.1 GCA_903889525.1 uncultured Opitutia bacterium
GAGGAAACTGTATTGGGGATGTCGTGGAACTTCAGGTCGAGGAAGACCTTGAAGCCCAGTGCATGGAATTCATCGACGATGCCCGGACCATGACGGGTGAAGAGTTGTAATCCGAGTTTCACCCAAGCGAGATTTCCCGCGAGCGGCCGGGCCAAGGCGAGCGCTTCTTCTTTCGTCTCAACGTCGAGGGCGAGAATCAGTCGGCAGGGCAAAGCCATGGAGTCTTTATGGAAAAGGCCCGGTGTGTTCGCCAGCGTAAAACCGCCCACCGTCTGATTACTTCTTCGCGGGTGCCTTCTTGGGCGCGGGTGTGCTCGGCAGGGAAGAGATGTCGAAGGTAAAAGGCTTGGTCGGGGCTTGGCCCAAGAGGTGTAAACTGAACCACTCCGCCATGCGGGCATTGTCTTCGGAGGTCTCCATCCAGCCACCATGGCCTCCGCCGAGACGAATCAGAACTTCCGCCTTGGCGCCGACTTCCTTGGCGCGAGCGAGGTAGCGGCGTGCCTGGGAGTCGGGCACCAGCGGGTCGGCATCACCTTGGACGATGTAAGTCGGCGGGGTCTTGGCGCTGATCCAGAAAAGTGGCGAGAGTTCGTGCCCGGCCTTCGCGCGCCCTTCGGCGGTCTCGACGATGGGGCCGAAAGCGGGAGCGCGAGTGTTTAAGGGGCCGATGCCTTCCTTGCTGTCACCTTCCTTGTTCCAACTCAGGAAGTCGACCGGCGGGTAAAAGCAAGCGACGGCATTTACTTCGGAGCTTACGCGATCAACGAGATCGACGGCCTTGGGGTTAGCTGGGCTAACCCGTGTTCCCAGCATCAGGCTGAGGTGACCGCCAGCGCTGCCACCGGTGACGCCGATCTTATTCGGATCAACGCCGAACTTCTGGGCGTTCGCCCGGATGAAGCGGACGGAGCGCTGCATGTCGGCCACGATCTCATCAATATGGAAGCGGGGTTGGGTGCCATGGACGACGACAAAGGTGGTGAAGCCATACTTGGTCCAGCCACCGTCGCTGATGCCCTTGTGGTTGGAATTCCAGCCGCCGCTGATGATCTTCACAATGGCTGCACCGTTCGGCTTGGCCGGGGTAAAGATATCCATGGTGAGGGCCACCCCGTCATGCTTGGTGTAGATGACGTCGGACGTACGGGTGATGTCCTGAGCGCGGGCGAGGACAGCGGCTAAGTAGGTCAGGAGGAGGGTCAAGGTGCGGGGCATGGGGATATTTCTCTTATGAATGTGACGGGTCGCAAGTCGGGATTACTTCTTCGGCGCGGTGGCTTTCTTGGGTGCCGGGGTGCTGGGCAGAGAAGATTGATCAAGGTTGAAGGGTTGCGCTGGCTGTTTGCCCAAGAGTTGGAGTTCGAACCATTCGGCCATCCGGGCCGTGTCTTGGGGGATCTCGGCCCAGCCACCATGGCCGGCGCCCTTGCGGATCGTGACTTCGCAGACCGCGCCCAGTTCGTGGCATTTGGCCAGGAAGCGAAGTGATTGCGTAATGGAGACCCCGGGGTCGGCATCGCCGTGGACGATGTAAATAGGGGGCTGCTCCTTGTGCGCCCAATAGATCGGGGAGACGGCCCGGCCAAGCGTTTCGCGGCCTTCTGCCGTGCGGGCTTTGACGCCGAAGGCAGGGGCATATTCCGCCAAGCGACCGATACCGACCGCGTTGTCGCCTGGCTCAAACCAATTAAGATAATCGGTGGGAGGGTAGAAGCAGGCCACGGCATTTGGGCGGCTGCTCACGGCATCGACGGGGTCTCCCGACTTGGCGTCACCAGGTGCGCCCCGGGTGGCCAGCATGAGGCTGAGGTGGCCGCCCGCGCTGCCGCCGGTGACTCCGAGCTTCTGCGGATCGACGCCATACTCCGCGGCATGGGCGCGAATAAAACGAACGGCACGATTAAGGTCGGCGACGATCTCCTCGACTTGGAAGCGGGGCTGGGTTCCGTGCACGACGACAAAGGTCGTGAAGCCGTGGCTCGGCCAGGTGCCATCGCTGATACCGTTATGGTTCGATTTCCAACCGCCGCTCACGATTTTAATCACGCCGGCGCCGTTAGGCTTAGCCGGCTTGTAGATATCCATGGTGAGCGCGACGCCGTCGTGTTTAGCGTAAATGACATCGCGCATGCGCTCAGGGTCTTCAGCCCGGAGGAAGGTCGCAAAGGTCAGCGCGAGACAGGCAAGGGCAAGGCGGGAGAGCATGAGGTATGCGTAGATGACCCCAGCACGGAGGCAAGGTTCCCTCCCGCTAAGGTTCAGGCCTTTAGCCGGAATTTAATAACGACCTTCAGAATTTCGCCCGGAGTGCCGACTTGCACGCCAGGCTGATGCGCATCCTGTGGGTAAAAGACCGCGAAATTACCTCGGCCGAGGGCGAGGAGGGTGGACGCGCTCGCAGGCGGCATATACTTCTCGACGTCTTTCTCGGTGATGTAGGGTTTCGTGACGGTCAACGTGGTTTGCTCCGTGTGGCCGCAATACTCGAGGCCTTGGTAAACGACCTGCACATCGCCGTAGACCTGATGGGCTTCCCACATCTTATCGGCCGAAGCTGCTGTCTGGTAGCGCTGGACGATGGCCACGAGGTCTTGGCCCTGAAGTTCATATTTACCGTCGGCGGTCTGGGGGTCGAATGCCCGTAGGTACGCAAAGGCCAGGGGAAAGAGCGGGTGAAGCGATTCGTAGGCGGCGGAAGCGGAGAGTTGATCGAGAATCATGTGAAGAAGGGCTAGGCTTCGTCGGGGAGGCCTTCGACGTCACCGAGGGGGAGTTCGACAGGCTGGTCGGAGCCGAGAATCGAGAGGAGCAGGGCGATACGTTTTTCCGGAGTCGCGAGGCGGATGATCTCGCCTTCGGAGCCGGTGAAGATGCCGCGAATCACACGTGCTTTGGCGCCGATTTTCAGTTCCTCGTCGAGGATCGATAAGATGGCCTCTGGTCCCAGCGCGTTGAGTTCATCAATGACGGCCTGCTCGACGTCAACCGGCCGGCCGGCTCGGCTGACGAGATGGAGGACACCTCGCGTGCTGCGAATCGTAGATTGGAACTCCGTTGGGTCGAATCGGGCGAAGAGGTACCCGGGGAAGAGCGGCTCGATGACGACTTTATTTTTGTCATGACCCCGGCGGGTGCGGCGAAGCCGCGGAAAGACAATCTCATCGACGCCGACCGACCGAAGATTCTGCGCCGCCACGGCTTCCTGCCGAGGTTTGGCCTTGAGGCAGAACCAGGTCGAGCCGGTACCGTCGATCATGCGACGGCGGTGGATTTCGCGCGAACCGGTATCCAGCCGAGCGCAATCACGGCGAGTTGGGTCGCCCAGAAAATCATCAGCCAGAAGAAGCCGGATTCCGTGAAGCCGTAGCTGTGAAGGCCGACGCCCAGGAGATTGGTACCAAACCACGACCAGCTGGTCACGATATTGCCGAAGACAAGCATCTGCATGAGGCCTTCGCGGCGCACGATGCCGCCCCAGCGGGCGTGGAGACAGATGGCGCACCAGAGTACGATGAGGATGGCGCCGTTTTCCTTAGGGTCCCAGCCCCAGAAGCGACCCCAGCTTTGGTCCGCCCAGATACCGCCGAGCATGGTGCCGATGAAACTAGCGATGACCGAGAAAGCCAAGATACCATAGGCGGCACGGGCGACACTATCACCCCAGGCGTAATCCTTTTTGAAGACGCGTAAGCCAAGGTGCATCGTGCCGAGGAGTCCGGCAACAAAGGTGGCGGAGTAGCCGAGGGTCACCGTGGTGACGTGCGTCGAGAGCCAGAAGTTGGAGTCAAGGACGGCCCGAACGCTCTCCAGGTTATCTTCGCCAGATAAACCAAGATTGTGGGCGATGATCAGCGACACGAAGCCGCAGATACCCGTGGCGGCCGCACCGATGCCATTCTTCCAGAGCCGCTCGAGGATAATCCCTAAGCCGACGGTACCCCAGGCGATGAAAATGCCCGAGGAGTAGAGGTTGGTGACCGGCGGACGGCCATGCAGCCACATCCGGTAGCCGAGGGCTGCGGTGTGCAGGACAAAGCAGGCTACCAGTAAGACGTAGGCAGACCCACGGAGAGTTTCGGAAGAGGTTAACCAAGAGCCGAAGACCATGAGGACGACAATGATGTAGGCAATCAGCAGCCAATAGAAGGGCTGCATGCGTCCGAAGGAGGCTTCGGAGGTGGCTTTAGCTGACCAGGGGCCTTGCAAGGATGCGGCAATCGCGCGGCTGAGGGTGATGCAATCGTCGTCCTTTCCTTCGCGCCAAGCCATGGCGAAATCGGCGTAACGCGTGATGATGCCATCTTCTGCCAGTCCGGCACGATGTAGTTTCTGGTCCTTGATGACAGCAAGCAACGAGGCACCTAGGTTGTCCCAGCGCTCCAGCGAGTCTGCTTCCTTGGGTGGCATCAGGCCAATGAGTCCTTCGCGCTCGAAATCCTGATAGCGTTCGACGAAGGCCTTGACGGTCTTCTGGAGTTCCGGATCAAACGCCTTGCCGGAGCCGCCCGCGGCTTTGCTGCTCCCCATCTCGGTGAGGGCACGGTTCAGGGAGGTAATCCAGCTCGTGTATTCTTTGCGGGGCGGGAGATCGGAGGGCAGGTCGCCAGGGATGAACGTCATGCTGAGCGTCGCATACTGCCGGGCGGCACCTTCGAGTTGGAGGAGTGCGCGGTCTTCCGAATCACGATCCGCCTGGGCGCGGTTGCGGGCCTTCTCGGCGGCCTCGCTCAACTCTTTGCTGTTCTTTAGGATGCCATCCCAGCTGACGTATAAGCTTTTCTCCGGCTTTCCGCCGACACGCTTAAGGACGTTGGGATGCTCAACGCGAAACGTCGGGAGCTGACGGGCGACTTGTGCTCGAAAAGAGACCTCAATCAGCCAATCAACCGCACTGATGGAACCGCCCGTCACGCGCACGGGGCGCTTTTCGAGGGCAGCTTGGAGGTTGGCGTCCTGGAGGTTCGGTAGTTCCGCGAAGATTTCCTTCTTCTCGGCGTCCGTCCAAGTCGAAGGCTTTTGGCCGAAGGCAATGCGTTCGACCGGGCTCAGACTAATCGAGGTGCGGGAGCGCATCTGGAGCAGCGAACCCTTGGCCAGGGTTTCAATCGGCACGATTCGGCCACCACTCTGGACGGGGATTTCCGCGAAGTCACCAGTGTTCCATCCTGCTCCTGTCGGCTTCGACGTATCGGCGGCATCGGCTTGCAGTGCGCATACAATCAGGGCGGCGGTTACGGCCAGCTTGGCCGCACGGCCACGCAGGAAGCGAAGGAGTGAGGCGCCGAAATGCCAGACGAGCCCAACGGACATCATCAAGACCGAGATGTAGGGCAGCGTCCAGCCGGGGTTCTTGACGACTTGGAGGACGCTAATGTCCTTCCCGTCTTTAGTGCTCCCGAAGCTGGACTGGAAGAAGGTTTGGCCGCCGTGGCGGAGCGGTTGGTTCATCGAAATATTAAATTCGAATTTGCTGCCACCTTCTTGGACGCTGACATCACTGGCGAAGCGACGCGGGGTCTGCGTTCCGGGATATTTCTCATGGGTGAACTTATTCAACTGGACGGAGAAGGGGAGGTAGTGACGCATCCGGCGTAACGATACTTCGTAGTTCTTACCTTCATGGGCCAAGGTCTGGGCCGCAAATGATTCGGTGAGGTTGAGATTCACAATCCAGGTGCCGAGCGACTTCTGCTTGGAGTCCATGATCTCCACGAGCGCAGTGGGGGCGTTGCCGACATTATCGTCGTAGCTTTCAGGCATCGGCTTGTAGGCCAGGGCGGCGGTGGCGCCAATGCCCTGGGTGGTCTTAATCTCAAGGCCATCGGGCATCTGTGATTTAGCACGCAGAGCCGCGTTCGGGTGGTAGGCCTTAACATTGAGCGTGAACGCTGTGCCTGGGAGGGGGATAAGTAACTCGCTTGCAATTCGGACGGCTTCTTTTTTAGCAGTTTCTGAAATCTTTTTTTCTTCCTCTTTGGCTTTCTCTATCGCATTTTTAAGGAAATCTTCGGCCTCCTTCGGGGTCATTTTTGCAGCGATAGCGCCATTCTTTTCCGCAAGTTTCTTGGCCGCATTCTTATTCTCTTCGGCAAGCTTATTTACCGCGTCGATTTTTTCTCCGATTACCCGGAAGATAGAATCAGGGACAGTGGTCACTCGGTCGGTGGTTCCAACTTTCTCGACCAAGGCGAATTCGTATTCGCGAAAGGCTTCGGAGTAGTTTCTGGTTTCGCCTTCGGGAATCACCATGGCGGATTCTTCCTGGTAAACCGCGGTAATGAATCCGCCAATGAGTAGGAGGATTAGCCCGGCGTGAATCATGCTGATGCCAATCTTGGCCGCCGTCGCCTTGAAGTGACGAAAGTGCGCGAAGACCAGATTAACGATGAGGAGAGCCCCGATGAGAAAGCCGGCCGGGAGGGGCATGCGCAGGGTCGAGGAGGCCTCAATCGGGTAGAAGCAAAACCAAGACGAGAAGTAGAGCTTCTGGACATGCCAGACACCCCAATGCACTTGTTCCAGCGTGCCGAGGAGCACGAGGATCATTGATAAGACGAGTAGCAAGACGGTTAGCTTGAGCGAGGCAAGCAGGTCGAGCAGTCCGCGGCCAGTGTCGGCCTTCTTCTGAAATTCTTCGTTCACTTGATTTGGGTCTCAGCGAGGAATAGGGTGAGCGCGCCGGAGTTCGCTTCCACAGCTGCGGCTTCGCCGCTCATTTTAAAGAACCAGGTGGCACCGTCTTTGGGCGTCATGACGGCCTCGAGGGCTTTCTTGCCGTCTTCGGAGACGAGGGTGAAGCGTTGGCTGGCAATGCTGCCGACTTTCGCTGGCTTGGCGGAGGCAGCGACTTCTTCCGAGCTGGCCGGAGGGAGTCCGATCTGACCACGCCAGCGATTTACATTGGCGGTCAAGCCACCGACACTACCCGGGAAGACCGTCACGGCGACTTCAGCCTTCGATCCATTGGGCCCAGCCACAATCCAAGTCGCCTTGCGCATGGGGTTCTCCGGTCCGACGGTCCAACCGGCCGGCAGTTTGCCCCATTTAGGAGCATCGAAGCCGGCGGCTTCGGCTTTCATGGAGGCGGGGGCGGCCATGGGGACGGCGGCGGGGGCGGCCACCGGGGCGCTCGGCGCGGCGGCGACGGCGGCCGCTGGGGCCGTGGCAGGGGCAACAGCCTCTGACTTTACTTCATATTGGGTCACCTTGGGCGCAGGTTTGCATCCGATGAAAAGCAGCGTGGCCGAGAGCAGGAAGAGGGGGCGCATGGGGGTGGGACAGGGTTTAATCCCGATGGTTGCCCCGGCTTCGACAAAGGTAAAGCGAAAGGACACCTCTAGGGTGTCCTTTACGGTCTCATAAGAGTTAGGTTTAAGGCCGATTAGTCCGTAAAACGGAAGAGGGCCACGTCACCATCCTTGAAGAGGTAGGATTTGCCTTCCAGACGATAGCGACCGGCGTCCCGCGCGGCTGAAACCGAACCGTATTTCACGAGGTCCTCGTAGGAAACGATTTCGGCTTTCACGAAGCCTTTTTCGAAGTCGGTATGAATGACGGCGGCACACTGCGGTGCGGCCATGCCATGCCGGAAAGTCCAGGCCCGGACCTCCTTTTCTCCAGCGGTGAAGTAAGTGGCCAGGCCGAGCAACTTATAGGCGCCCCGGATGAGATCGGATACGCCTGAGTCGGTTACGCCCAGGGCCTGCAGGAACTCCGTGGCTTCCGCGGGCGAAAGATCACAGAGTTCGGCTTCGACTTGAGCACAGATCACGACGGATTCGCAGCCATGTTGCTTTGCGATGTGTGCACGTACGTTGGCGACGTGCTGATTCTTGGAAGGGTCCGCTAGGTCGGCCTCGGAGACATTGCAGGCATACAGCACCTTTTTAAATGACAGCAGATTGTAGGTCTTCAGGCGGGCGCGATCATCGTCGCTGACTTCGATGGAAGAAGCGGGGAGGTTTTCGTTCAGGTGCTTGACGAGGCGACCCAGCAGGTCGACGTTCGCAATGGCGTCCTTATCCTGGCTGCGTACCTTCTTCTGGTTGCGGTCAAGTTGCTGTTCGGCGGATTGGATGTCAGCGAGGATGAGTTCGGTCTCGATGACGCCGATATCGCGCACGGGATCGACTTTACCCATACTGTGGACGATATCGTCGTTATCAAAGCAGCGTACGACGTGGATGATGGCGTCGCACTCCCGGATATTAGAGAGGAAGTCGTTACCTTTTCCTTCGCCCTTGGAGGCACCGGCGACGAGGCCAGCGATGTCGACGATGTCAATCGTGGCGGGAATGACGACCTTGGTCCCGGCGATGCGCTGGAGCTCAAGCATCCGAGCGTCCGGCACGAGGACGACGCCGACATTTGGCTCGATGGTGCAAAAGGGGTAATTGGCAGCCTCGGCCTTACGCGAGCGCGTGAGGGCGTTGAAAAGGGTCGACTTACCCACATTGGGAAGTCCGACGATGCCTGCCTGGGTCTTTGCCATGGAAAGGGCACCGTGGGCATCCACCCCGCCAAGGTCAAGAGTCGGTGCGGAAAGCTGGAAGCTTGTCGGCTTCCCGTGAGAGCTCTGTGGAAGGCAGGACGACCTCATCCTTCAAGTGTGGCGCTCCACGCAGGATTTTCACCAGGGCAATCCGTCCCTGAATCTGGGTAATCACCAGGGCGCCCGTGGGGTGTAGTTCACGATCACGGCTGACTAAGATGTAGCCCTCGCGGACCAGGGTTCCCGGGATAAGCGAACACGGGAGTTGCCGACTGCCGACCGGGGCAGCTTCGATGAAGCCGACACGCACATTGCGAGGGGCGCCCGCGGGTAGCGCGAAGGGATGGACGGCAGCCGTGGTCGCCTCCGGCGCGGGCACGACGCAGCCTGTCAGCAGCGCGAGCAGCAGACAAACTGATCGCGGTTGGCTCACTCGCGGTTGGAATTACCGGGGCCTTCAGGTGGGCGACCGATGAACGCAGCCAAGGCCGAGTTGGGGGGCAGCACACCAGAGAGTCCGCCAGAGGAGAGCGGTCCGGGCGTCTGCTCGGCCTTATCTTCTTCGGAAATGAACTGGTCGAAGCCAGGGCCGGATGTGTCGAGTTCGCCTTCGAACATGCCTTGCAACTGACGCATACGCGTCGGGTGACGCATCTTGCGGAGGGCCTTGGCTTCGATTTGGCGGATACGTTCACGGGTGACCTTGAAGTGGCGGCCGACTTCTTCGAGCGTGCGCTGGACGCCATCAAGCAGGCCGAAGCGGAGAATCAGGACTTCCTTTTCGCGTTCGGCGAGCGAACGCAGGACGAAGTCGATCTTTTCGCGCAGGAGGCGCGTCGAGGCAGTGTCGGAAGGGTTCTCGGCCGACTTATCTTCAATGAAATCGCCGAGCGAGGTGTCTTCGCCATCACCCACGGGCGACTGGAGGGAAATCGGCTGTTGCGCCATCTTCATGATTTGCTGCACGCGATCGATCGCCATGTTCATCTCGTTGGCGACTTCTTCGGCGGTGGGTTCGTGGCCCAGTTCCTGGGTGAGCTGCTTCTGCACCTGCATAACTTTATTGAGGGTCTCGATCATGTGCACCGGAATCCGGATGGTGCGGGCCTGATCAGCAATGGAGCGCGTGATGGCCTGGCGGATCCACCAGGTGGCGTAAGTGGAGAACTTGTAGCCGCGGCGGTATTCGAATTTCTCAACGGCCTTCACGAGGCCCATGTTACCTTCTTGAATGAGGTCAGTGAAGAGCAGGCCGCGGTTCTGATACTTCTTCGCGATCGAAATCACGAGGCGGAGGTTGTGTTCGACCATCTCCGTCTTGGCCCGTTGAGCCTCGTCGAGGTGTTTGCGCACATTGCGGGAGAGGTGCAGGAGTTCAGTGGGCGAGAGGCGCCAGCGGAGCTCGATTTCGCGGGTGCGGGAGGCGGAGACCTCAGGCTTGCTCGCCAGTTTGGCGCGGACCGGGCCGCGGGCCACGATGGTGGGCTCGATGAGTTTACGGGCGTCATCGATGTCGCTCTTGATGTCGGGTAATTCTAACCATTCCTCGAACAACTTCATTTTGAAGCAGAACTTACGGAGGATGTCTTTGGCGCCTTCCTTGGGGGTGGTCTCGAGCTTACGGTGGGCCTCGCGGGCTTTCGGCTTCTTAGCGTCGTCGGTTTCGTCGAGGTACTTCTGCCAAGCCTTGTCCAGCTTGGCCTTGAGCTTGGAGCACTCCTCCGTGGCCTTGGGGAGCATCTTGTAATAGGCATCGCGTGATTCAACTTTCTTATCAATGACCACCTTGTCGAAGCGCTCTTCCTTGCGGAGGACCTTGAGGGCGAGGTCGAGCTGATAGGGCAGGGTGAGCCAGCAGGAGAAGAGGAATTCCTGGGCACGTAATTCGGCGTCTTCGATGCGCTTCGAGATTTCAACTTCTTGTTCGCGGGTCAGGAGTGGCTTGTGGCCCATCTGCTTCAGGTAGACATTGAAAGGATCGTAAGGAGCGTCCGCCGGGACGGTGCGAGCGGCTTCTTCTTCGGAGTCCTCGACCTTCTTACGGTACGTTTCGACTTCATCTTCGTCCAGGAGCTTGATGTCCAGGTTGTCGAGGATGTTCATGATGTTCTCGATCAACTCTGGGTCGGTGGCGCTGTCCGGGATGATCTCGTTGATATTCTGGACTGTGACGTACCCGTTCTTTTTAGAGAGTACCACGAGCTGCTGCACCTTTTCATTAATCTGACGACTGACGGCCGGGGTCGTCAGCTGTTTGGCCGGCCCGTCGGCCTTGCCAGCCGGCAACTTGGAATTCACCGCTGGCTTAGTGGCGACGACCGGAGTCTTGGTCGTCGGGGCGTGTGCCTTGGTGGTAGCTGAGGCCACCTTATCTGGGGCTTTCCCGGCGGGTACGGGCACAACCTTGACCGCGGGGGCTTTGAGCACCACCTTGACCGGGGCGCTCTTGGCCGCGACCGTCTTAATCGGCGTCGCAGCTTTGACGGCCGGCTTCGTTGTCGGCTTGGCCGGCACCTTGGAGGTGGGCTTGACAACGGCCTTAGCGGCTGGCTTGGCCGATTTGGCGGTGGATTTCTTGGAGTTCTTTTCGTGCATGTGTGTGAAATTAGGGAATCGCGGTCAGAATCGGCGGATGGGCGTGCGATTTGCGGAGGGCGATTTTCTCCGACTGCAAGACGTTGAGGCGGGCGACATCATCCACCGGGGTGGAGGCGATGCGGGAATCCAAGCTCCGAGTCAGCGCCTGAACATGGCGTGCATGGAAGGCCTTTAGGATGGTGTTGGCCCGTGGCAGGATCTCCTTCTCATCTTCACTACCTGAAAAGCCTTCCGCAGAAAGACGGGCGACTTCCGTGCGTAAATCATCGTCGAGGGCATTCAGCGCCTCACGGAGCCCATTAAAATGGCCGTTGGCCGCCTCATTGAGGAGGGTCATCAGGAGCGAACCTCCGCGACCGGACGGGTCGATCCATTCGAGCGGCAGCGACTGAGCCATGGTAACGAAGAAGGATTCATGCCGCAGGAGAAAAAGTATCAAATCCTCCTCAGGCGTTGTCAAGCCCCCCCCCTTGACAACCGGCTGGGCGGGCGGCGGTTCGCCCCCGGAGAGCTGGGCGGCTGGGCGTTGCGCCAAGGTTTGGGCCCGATGGCGTTCATAGGCCATGTGCATCTCGCGGATGCCAATCCCGGCATGGCGGGCGGCCTCATTCAGGGCCTCACGGACGATTTCTTCGGCACCGGCTTGTTCAACAATCGGGAAGAGGGCTTCCAGTAAGGTGAGGCGGCGCGCCAAGGGAAGGCTGGCCGAACCTTCCGGCACGAGGGATTGAACGCAAAACTGCATCGCACTCCGGGCGCCGGCCGCGAGGGCGGCCCACTGCGAGGCATCGTTGGTCGAGAAATACTCGTCCGGATCCTTGCCTTCGGGTAGGGAGAGAAAGCGGATATCCAGGCCTTCGCGCAAGCCAATGGGCAGCAGGCGGAGGGCGGCTTTCTGCCCAGCCGCATCCGCATCCAAAAAGACGAGCAACCGCTGGGTAAATCGACGAAGTTGTTGCATGTGCTCTTCCGTGACCGCGGTGCCTTGGGCGGCGATGGCACCAGGGATGCC
>CAISXT010000125.1 GCA_903889525.1 uncultured Opitutia bacterium
CTCCCTTGTCGCCCTGATGACGGCATTCTCCGGGTGCAAAAAGACCGAAGCCCGCAAACCCGGCGAAGTGCTCATCGGCTTCTCCTCCCGTGACCTCTCGGCTGAATACACCGCCAAGCTCTCCGAGGCCGTGGTCGAGTATGCCAAGACGAAACCGAGCGTGCGCTTGGTGATGGTGGATGCGCAGTCCGATGCCCAGAAACAGATCAGCCAGATTGAGAATTTTATCTCCCAGAAGGTGGATGTGATTATCCTGAACCCTTGTGAACTCGAAGCCAGCACCCCGGCGGTCGACCGCGCCAAGGCGGCGGGCATCCCGATTGTGCTGGTGAATCAGGTCACCAAATCCGCCGGCAACGCCTACATCGGCTCGAACGACGTGGACGCCGGCCATATCGCCATGGAAGCCGTGGCCAAGAAACTCGGCGGCAAAGGCGGCGTTCTCATGATTCACGGCATCATGGGCACCTCCGCTCAACTCCAGCGCGAAACGGGTGCCCGCGAGGTTTTTGCCAAATATCCCGGACTCAAACTCATCGATCACCAAACGGCCTCTTGGGATCGCGCCAAAGCGATGTCCCTGACCGAAAACTGGATTCAGGCCCATAAGGGTAAGTTCCAGGCCATCTTTGCGCATAATGACGAGATGGCTATGGGGGCTCTGCTCGCCCTCGAGCGGGCTGGCATCAAAAAGGACGTCTATGTCATTGGTATCGACGCGATCGCCCAAGCCCTCACAGCCGTCAAAGAAGGTCGCCTTGACGCCACGGTCTTCCAAGATGCGGTTGGCCAAGGTAAAGGCTCGGTCGACGCCGCGCTGTTGCTCGCCCGCAAGCAACCCTGCCCCAAAGAAAACCTCATCCCCTTCCAGCTCGTCACCCCGGAAAATATCACCCACTTCCTCAAATAACATGAAAACGCTCCTCGCTCTCCTCGCTTTTGGTCTGCTCTCGGCTTCCGCCGGTGCCGCCGACAAGCCCGACACCCGTCTCTTCGAGATGCGCGTCTACTACGCCGCTGAAGGCAAGCTTGACGCCCTCAACGCCCGCTTCCGCGACCACACGGTCAAACTGTTCGAAAAACATGGCATGACCAACCTCGGTTACTTCGTGCCCACGAAGAACACCGATAACAAGCTGGTCTACTTCCTCGCCTACGCCGACAAGGCTGCCCGCGACGCCTCCTGGAAAGCCTTCGGCGCCGACCCGGAATGGAAAGCCGCCCAGAAAGCCTCCGAGCTTAATGGCCGTCTTCTCGTTAAGGGTGAATCCGCTTTCCTAACCGCCACGGACTACTCGGCACTCGCGGCCGCCAAAAGTTTCGGCAAAGGCGTCTTCGAACTCCGCACTTACACGACGGAAGCTGGTCGCCTGCCTGACCTGAACGCCCGCTTCCGCGACCACACCCTAAAGCTCTTCGAAAAGCACGGCATGACCAACGTCTGCTACTGGAACCTGGCCGCTGATCAAAAGGGCGCCAAGAGCTCCTACGTCGCCAGCAACACCCTCATCTACCTCCTCCACCACCAGAGCGAAGATGCCGCCAAGGCCAGCTTCGACGCCTTCCGCGCTGATCCGACTTGGGTTGCCGCCAAGGAAGCTTCCGAGAAGAAGGCCGGCGGCTCTCTGACGATCGCCCAGCCTAACGGCGTGAAGTCCGAGTTCCTTGTCCCGACCGACTACTCCCCGGTCAAGTAAGCGATTCCGGGTTTCCCGAAAAGGACGGCATCACTGCCGTCCTTTTTTGTGCCTGCACGAGGTAGGGACATCACCACGTGATATCCTCCTCGTTTAACTAACCCCACCCGGACAGCACACCGTGCTGTCCCTACCATTCTCAAGCTTTGCCTGGAATCGGGGGGACTTCGGCGGGCAGCTTGACGGTGCCAGTTTCGAAATCCTTCGGCCCTACGGCGAACTTGAAGTTGTAGTGCGGAGAATTCTCGTTGGTGAGCAGGTCAGCAAAGCGGATAACTTCGCCCGTATATGCAGACATCCGCCCCATGATGACCGCCAAGGTCGTTTCAGCAATCTGTCGGGCATCATTCAGAGGCGAACCGCTGAAGGCGCTGCGGATCAAGTCAACGTGCTCCTGCACCATGGAGTCATCGGTATCCAGCTTGATGTCCGGGACGGTGATGCCCTTCTTCGAAAATACCTTACCGCCACCGTAACAGGAGCCTTCGGCACCCGTGAAGAATTCGCCGACATGCCCAGTGGTCGCCGTGATCTGGCGGCACTGGCTATGGATATGGACCGCATCACCGAAATCGTAATCGATGCTAAAGAAGTCGAACATGTTGCCAGTTTCGCGACGAGCCCGACCACCAAAACCGAGGGCGCTTACCGGAGGACGGCCAAGGAACCAGATGGCGACGTCGACGTTATGGATATGCTGCTCAACGATGTGGTCGCCCGAGAGTTCCGCAAAATTGAGCCAGTTATGGTTCATGTAGGAGGCATCGGACTCACCGTCACCACGGCGCTTCAACCACGGCACGGTGCCATTCCACTGGACGATACCACCGCGAATGGCGCCAATGGCACCCGCTTCGATGAGGGCTTTGTTCTTCTGGTAAGAGGCCGCGTGGCGGCGCTGGGTACCTGCAACCACCGCAAGCCCTTTGCCCTTGGCCTTCTCGCCGGTGGCGATGATGGAACGGGCGCCGACGGGATCCACGGCGACCGGCTTCTCGATGAAGCAGTGCTTGCCCGCTTCGATCGCGGCGGCGAAATGCACAGGTCGGAAGGCCGGAGGCGTGGCCATCAGCACGAAGGTGCAATCGGTGGCCATAACCTTCTGGTAGGCGTCGTAACCCGAGAAAAGCTTGTTAGCCGGGAGTTTGTAAACCTGGCCGAGGCGCTGGACCTTGTCGTCAAAAGCATCACCAAGCGCCACGACCTCAGGCTCAATACCGAGAATCTTACAGGCCGCAATGAACTGACCCAGGGCGCCGGTGCCGCGACCGCCGCAACCAATCAAGGCGACTTTAATCTTGGCCGGCAAGGGACCGCTGGAAGCGGCAAAGGCGGGGGCGACGGCCAAGGCAGCACCAGCTAAGGTGAGGTTACCAATGACTTCTCGACGGGTGAGGGGGTTGCTCATGCGGGGAAATTGTCCCCTAAACGGAAGCAGGCAACCCCCATCAATAATGTTCGATAAAAAAAACCACCCATTCATAACGACCTCTATGAACGGAGCCGACCAGCCGAACGATCCAAGACATATCCTCCGCTGGCTGATGCTCATCCCTGGTGTCAGTTTGGTGGTCGGGGTCGCGGGTGCCGCCTTCCTGCATTCCCTCACCTGGGTCGCCACCTTCTTCAGCTCGCAGCACTGGCTCATTTTCCTGCTACCCGCCTTCGGGCTTCTGAGCGTCTGGGCCTACGAAACTTTTGCCCGCAGCTCGGCCGGCGGAGTCCGCGCCCTCATCAGCCAAATCAAGCAACCGACGGGCATTCTGCCCGCCGCCAAGGGCCCGATGATTTTCGCCACCACCCTCCTCTCCCACCTCGGCGGCGCCTCGGTCGGACGCGAAGGCACCGCCTTACAGCTCGGCGGGTCGCTCGCGGATCAATTCAGCCGCTTCTTTGACCTGTCCGTAAAGGAAAGGCAGACCCTACTCCTCTGCGGAGTCAGCGCCGGCTTCGCCGCTGTCTTCGGCACCCCAATCGCCGCCGCTGTCTTCGCCTTGGAGTTCGTCAAGTTCCGCACCTGGCAAATCTTGCCGTGCCTCGCCTGCGCCTTCCTCGCCGACCTCGCAGGTCGCACACTCCTGCACGCCCACCATGCGAACTACCGACTGCCGCTCCCGGCCGAACTATCCTTGAGCGGCGCAGGCACCGCCGTGGTGCTCGGCTTAGCGTGCGGACTAGTGGCGAGACTCTACCTCTTCCTCATCCGCCGTAACTCAGCGACCAAAAGCATCCCTAACCCGTATACCCGGATTTTCTTCGGAGGTATTATCTTCGCCCTACTCATCCATTTCGGACACTTATTTGATTTCACGGGCCTCGGGCTAAATGTCATCAATGATGCCTTCGTCGAACCCGTCTGGCCGGCCTTCTTCATCCTTAAATTCCTGCTAACCTTCCTCTGCGTTAGCTACGGCTTCCGCGGCGGCGAAGTCACCCCCTTATTCTTTATTGGAGTGACCCTCGGCAGCGCAGCAGCCGCATGGCTCAATCTCCCACTACCCGTCTGCGCCGCCCTTGGCTTCGTCGGTGTCTTCGCCGGCGCCGGGGCCGTACCCATCGCCTGTACGGTCATGGCCTACGAACTCTTTGGTCCGCCGATCGCACTCCTGCATCCATCCACCGGCCTCTATGACCCCGCCATTGGACTCTATGCAGCCCTAGCCTGTACGACGAGCTGGCTCGTCGCCGGCCGCAAAGGCTTGTACGACGAAGCCTAAGCTTAGACGGTAAAGTCGAAGACCATCACCCGGTCGAGATTCGGGACGACGATCAGCTTCACGCGTTCGTGCTCGGGGTGCGGGAGATAGCGGTCGCGGCTCTGCGGGGTGTCGAAGGTCATGACAAAACCATGTGTGAAGCCGTCGTTGAGGCCTTCGTCGCTCTGGTAGACGCCGTGCTGCATGGAGAGCAGCCCGGGAATCTTACCAACCATGCCACGCATCTCGGCGAAGCACTGGTCGATCTGAGCCGGGGTTACGCCCTGCTTAAAGACGAAGGTTCCGTAGTGGTAGACCATGGTATCTAGAGTATTGAGTTTTGAGTATGGAGTATAGAACAAGTCAGGGGAGCCATGAGCGTTGAAGAAGTTTTTCGTGAGGAATGCTTATCACTCCCCCGATACTCGATACTCCATACTCAATACTCTCGTTACTTCTGGGAGACCCAGGTGAGCGAGTTAAGGAGAAGCTGCTTGTAGGCCGGATGGTCGTGGGACTTCTCGTCGTGGCCGAGAGCCATGCACACAATGCGCGTCTTGGCATCGCGGACAATCCATACAGAGGGCAGAATGTCGGAGGCACCTGGCTTCGGGGTCTGACGGGGAATGGTCCCCAACACTTCGACACCTTCGGGACGGGTCAGCTCTACATTGTAACTCTCGTCATTGATGATGAACGAACCGGGCACGCCCTTCATGACGGGGTGGTCGGGCTTCGTCGTCGTGAACTTGAAATCGCCGTGGCCGTGGCCACGAGATCCGCCGGCGATGAAGCGGTCGTTGTAGGCCGGCACGTTGCCCCAGTTATACCAGACGCCTGCATGCAAAATGACAATGCCCTTGCCCGCATCGGCAAAGTCCGTCAGGGCCTTCTGGAATTCAGGCGAGCTGTACTGTTTGTGATTTCCCGAGAAGACTAGAAGGTCAGCCTGTGCCAAGAGCGCCAAAGCTTCTTCACCATTGGGCGTGGCGGCGACATCATAGCCAGCTTCCTTCATCAGCTTGGCATCCGTGCCCAAGAAGAATTTTGGGAAATGGTGGGAACTACCCGCACCCGTCACGAGTACGCGCAACACCCCAGACTTACGTTCGGAGAATTTCTGGCCCGTCGCTAAGGTCGTTTGCGGGCTATCCGGGCCGGCTGGGGCCGCCTTCTTCACCGGCAGCGGCACAAAGGCCTTCGACGCCCCTGGCGCATTAGCCGGACCGCCGACTTCAACCGTAATGGCCACAGTCGTGGGGGCCGCTTCCTTACCGGCGCTGGTCAGGATGAGTTTATCAATGATTTCAGTCCCTTCGACCGGGATAACGAGCGTACGTACCTGATGGTTCTTCACGACGCCTTCAGCCAGTTTCGAGCCAGGGACATTGGCGTCAGCGCTAATGTAATCCGTGAAATGCTGGCCACCATAGAGGACCACGGTCTGCTTACGTCCGCTCAGGAAAACAATCTCCACAGTCAACGCCGGACCAGGAGTGCCACCCCAGCCGCCCACGGCGCCGAGCATATGGATCCGGGACGCAGCGAGGCCGACGGGCACTTCAACAGTCGGGACGAATGACTGAGAATAGGCCCGACCCGCACCACCCTTAAGGACGAGGATGTTCTTGCCGCCTTTAAAATCGGCGGGATTAAGCACGGTGAACGGCACGCCGTTCGTAGTAATCTGTCCAAACTTGGCGAAAGGCAGATTGTCGGTCACCGCCTCCTTCGAGGCGTAAAGGCCGAGGCGAGAGTCCGCATTCACAACCGGCGACAGGTCGAGCAGATGGAAGCGTCCGACGACCGTGGCGGTGTTCGTACCACCGGTCGAGCGGATGTAGGCAATCAGGTTGCGGAGGCCCTCGGCACCGAGGGCTTCAAAACCTTCGGGCATGAGCGAAGTCTCCACCCGCTGGCGGGAAGCAATATCCCCGACCTTGACGTCAACGATGATGCCGGCTGGCTGCTTAAGCTTCAGCACCGCGGTATTCTCGCTGGCAATCAGTGCCGAATACAACGTGCCGTCCTTCAGCTTGATATTCCAGGTGCGATGCTCGTCATCCACCATGCGACTCGGATCAACGATGTGCACGAGGAGTTCTGCTACTGGGTGGGAACCGATACCGGCGAGATTAGGACCGAAGTCGTAACCGACATCACCCAGGCGGTGACAGGTGCTACAGACAGCGACGAAGATTTCCTTCCCCTTGGCAATATCCCCAGGCTTTTCGACCTCAGGGCGCAGCTTGGCGATAATATCATCCTTCGCGGGACTGGTGCCGGCGTTAAATTTCGCAAACGCGGCCGAAGCGCGTTTGGCCACGTCGGCATCAGGGTGGCGCAGCAACTGCGAAGACTGGAGAGGCCCGAGCTGCATCGGAGAGAAGGCCTTGGACTCCAAGGCCCCCAGCACCAACCCGGCCCAATCGGGACGAGTCATGAGTGCGGCATAGGCGGCCTTGCGGACCGTGCCATCGGATTTAATGAAACCGGTCAGCAAAGCGCGACCCGAAGCATCATCGCCGGCGAGGGCAAGCGCATCGATCACCGCCAGACCCAAGGAGTCAGCGACACCCTTGACCAGCAAAGCGCCGACGGCGGGAACAATGGCGGCGTCATAGCGGCGCAGGCTTACCAAAGTATGCACGGAGGCCGCCCGCGCGTTCGCGTCGGCTTTGGCATCAGTCAACATCGGCAATAAAGCATGGGCGGCCGAGGAAAGCTCCGACTTCAAATCATCACCAGTCACCCAAGATGCGGCCAGTGCGGCGCCCGAGGCGGCGAGGTCTTTCGAGCCAAGAATCTTACCCAGAGCCGCGATGGTCGCATTGCGATCTGCAGGAGCCGGCGCTTTACGAAGCGCCAACTCACGAAGGACCGCCTTGGCGATTTCGAGATTACGAGCTGAGCCCGCAGCCTGAACGACAGCCAAGCGAGAGGCGTCATCCCCCGAGCCCGCCAATCCAGCGGCCAAAGAACGTGCAAAGTCGATGGAGGCGACATCATCCGAGGCCAGCATGGCCTGAAGGATGGCCCCAGGATTAGCAGCCGCGGCAGCCGAAGCAGCGGCCTTGCTCCAATCATCCGTGAACTTAGGCTGCGAAGAAACCAGTAGGATCCCGATTTCAGCCGAGATCGGCGCAGCGCCAATCGCACGAAGGGCCGCGAGGCGAACCCGGGCATCCGCATCATTAAAGGCAGCCTGATAGGAGGCGAGCGGGAGCGTCAACTTGCCAGACTCGGCGACGAGGAACGCGTTCTTGCGCACGGAGGCTTCCGGAGAGGCTGCCGCGACCGCGAGTTGGGCACCGGTCAGGCGACCCAGACGCTGCAACGCCCAGAGGGCCTGAATACGGGATTCTGGCATGGCATCACCTTCAGCCAGCTTAACCAAGAGCGGCACCGCGGCTGCCTGCGTGGCTTCATCTCGGTCCATCAAGACGCGGATGGCATTAAAGCGAACCGCCTTACTCGGATGACGGAAGGCGCTGACGAGACCCGAGGCATCAGCCTTCGAAAGGTCCGGGTGCACCAGTGTCGGGGCACTCTCATGTTGAATGCGGTAGATGCGACCGAAGTAATGCTCGCGATCAGGGCGCACCGAAGCCCCAGACTTACTGTGCTGCGGACCACGCGTGTCATTATGCGCGACGACCGGGGTATAGAAATCGAGGATATACATTGCCCCATCCGGGCCGAAACTCATGTCGACGGGGCAAAACCAGTGATCCATCGAGCGGAGCCACTCGGCGTCCTTCAAGAGCAACTCACCGACGTAAGCCGGGCCATTTAAGGTCATCTTTTCGTGGTGAATGATGTCGAGGATCGGCTCAGACATAAAGACCGTGCCGTTATATTCCTTGGGCCAGGCACCACCTTCGTAAACAGCCGAACCACAAGCCGCCGAGTAGCGACCGACTTGGTCGATCTGCATCAAGGGGGCACGGTCAGGCATATCCGCCCGGACCACCGGGCGACCAGGATTGACGGACGCAAAGGCCTTGGCGTTCGTGCCGGGAGCCTTGGCGAGAATCGTCTCGGGAAGGACGACGTGCTGGACGGGGTTACCGTTTGTAGCCTTACCATGAAAGAGCTCCATGTCGCTGGTGACTTCATTCCCGAAGCTATTGCCACCCTGGGAGGCGATTTGCTCGATGGCGGAACCATCGGGCTTAAAACGGAATGTTCCGGAAGTAATGCGAGCCATCACCTCCGTGGTCGTTCCGCGGGTAGCCGAGGCGCTGCCGCCATTCGAAGCATAGATCCAACCGTCAGGGGCCACGATGAAGTGGTTTGCCACGAAGTGGGTGTCGCCGGGCTTAAAGCCACCGAAGAGAATAACCTCCGTATCGGCCTTGCCCGTGCCCTTGGTGTCACGCAGCCAAACAATCTTCTCTTGGGCGACGACGATGACGCCGTCCTTATAGAAACAGAAGCCGGTGATCAGCTCGAGGCCTTCATGGAAAATCTGCTTCTGGTCGAACACGCCGTCGTTCTTGCTCGAAACGAGGATGCTGATTTTATCCCGCGCAGGGCGGTCGTAATTACCAGGCTGCAAGACGCCACCTTCCTTCCAGGCTTCGGCGCTGAGCGGGCGTCGGCCGTTCGGATACTCAGGAGTTTCGGCGATCCACAAGCGACCGCGTTCGTCCCACTGCTGCGCAATAGGCTTATTGATGAGGGGCTCAGCAGCAATAACCTTGGCCTTAAAGCCTGGCTGCATCCGGAACTGAGCAATAGCATCATCTCCGCGACGAGGACCGCCGACAGGATAACGTAAGGAAGCGAGATCGGCCTTGGTAACCGCCTCGTTGATATCTGCCCGCTTGGCCGACCAGGCCAGACCTCGGGCGATAAAGGTACGAATCGTCGCATGCGAAAGCGTGGAGAGCTCGGCGCCCGGCAGAATGACAACGGCACGATGGTCGGCGGCTTCATAGGCCCAAACCTGCGGCTGGATGTCGTAAACCGAGGCCCGGCCTTCTTTGGACTTGGCATTCTTATTCCGAGTATTGGTCACCTTGGGCGTAAACGCCGAAGAAAGCACCAGAATGTTCTCGTTAAGCGACAGGTCGTAAATCGTCTCTTCCTCGATATCAAAAGTCGATGCGTCGAGGGTGAGCGGATGGGCGTCCGTTCGGATCGTCAGCAACACGTTGTTACGGAACTTCTGGCTTTCATTCGTCCAAGCGCCACCGAGCACCGCTTTACCCCAGGCCGCATCACCCGACGCGATACCGCCACGGACGGCGACAATGCCACCGCCATGCTGGGCGAATGCCGCGAGCGCCTTCTGCCCCTCAGGGGCGAGAGCGTTAAACTTCGCACCATAAAGCAAAACGCTATCAACGGAAGTAAGTGCCGAGGCATCGACGGCCGAAGCCTTGGTGACCTTCGCTCCCGCCGATTCCAGCGGGCCGGCTAAGGCGGATGCAGCGGCAGGGTCATCGCTGACGACGAGCACCCGAAGCGGGGCGGCCTGTGCTAGGCAACAGGCGGCGAGCATGAGAATACCGAACGCAATACGGCTAAGACGGGGTAGCATGCGGCATCAAAAGCCACCCACCCCCAGCCTTCAACCCTTAGTGCTACCTTAGACCGCAACGGAACTACAGTTAAACGCACATTAACCGCCTAAATCCACCTAGCTGACGAAATAGTCATACGCCACCCAGGGCTCACAGAACCTCCCCAGCCGCAGTGGAACGGAAATGAGATGGAGCATGCCCTGTGCACTTCTTGAAGGCGGAAGAAAAACTATTCCCGCTGGCGAAGCCGACCTGCCCAGCAATGACCGACATTTTTTCGTTCGACTCACTGATTAGACGAATCGCCTGCTGAATCCGAAGGTGGGTCAAATGATTCATCGGGGTGCGTCCGATTTCCTTCAGACACAGACGACGCAAGTGTTCAAAGCTCATGCCAGACTCACGCGACAAGGCTTTCGTGTCCCAGGGCGCATCAAGTCGACCATGCACGACATCCCAGAGTTTCTGCACCCGGGCGTCGCCGCGGAAACTCCCGGCAAACCCGCGCACATAATCGTAAATGAGTTCGATCCACTGGTGGCTGCGCCGAGAAACGGCATTGCCGGACAACTCCGCAATCAATCCGCTGACCGCGGAACGCAGCGGCTCCGCATCGAAGTCAGCCAACACGGGCGAGCTCGCCCGGAAAATCGTATTGGAGCGCACGCCGCCGGCGAAACGCACCCAGCAAAAATCCCAGCGCTTACTCCGACCAATGCGGAAAGAATTGCGAATCCCCGCCGGCTGCAAGCACGCCTGGCCAGCCGAAATCGTCCGCCACCGTCCGTCGACAAGCACCTGCCCCTGTCCGCCCAGACAGGCCATAAAAAAGGCCCCCGTCTGATGGGCGCGCACTACCTCGTAGGGCGCCAACATCTCCGCCACACCTAGGTGAGCGATTTCAAAAAGCCCTAACTCCTTACAACGCACCGCGGAAAGGACCCACGGACGCTCATCCTTATAATCCGCTGCGACCACGATTTTTCGGCGAGAACGCGGGTTCTCGATGTCAGTTTCAGGATGACGGAGTTGCGTCTCGCTGTAATGATTTAAATCGCTCTTCCGGGGCACACTCCTTGCATAAGCAGGAGACACCAAAGAGCAACCCCCGACCACCCTTACCCCTCTCATTACCATGCCCAACCCCTGGACCGGAAAAGGAAACCCTTACACCCGCACCGAAGTCGTCGAGCGCCTCCGCAATACGATGTCGAAGGGCCAACCGATCATCGCCGCCGGCGCGGGCACCGGAATCAGTGCTAAGTTCATCGAACGCGGCGGTGCTGACCTCGTCATCGTCTATAACTCCGGCCGGTTCCGCATGGCGGGGCATGGCTCCACCGCCGGCATGATGGCCTATGGTGACGCCAATGCAGTCGCGATGGAGATCGGCGAATACGAAGTGCTCCCCGTCGTCGAAGAAATTCCCGTCATCTGCGGCGTCCATGCCACCGACCCTCGCCGCCGCATGTGGCACTGGCTCGGCAAGGTGAAGGACATGGGCTTCTCCGGCATCAACAACTTCCCCACCCACACGATCATCGACGGCAAGTTCCGCCAGATTCTCGAAGAGACCGGCATGAGCGTGAAGAAGGAATTCGAAACCGTCGCCCTGGCGCGCAAGATGGACATGTTCACCATCGTCTACGTGGGCTCCCCCGAGGAGTCCAAGCAGATGGCCGAGGCCGGTGCCGACGTCATCATCGCCCACGTGGGTACGACCGTTGGAGGTTCCATCGGCGTAACCAACGCTACGATGAGCCTGCCTGAGGCCGCCAAGATTACCCAAGGTATCATCGACGCCGCCAAATCCGTCCGCAAGGACCTCATCTTCCTCAGCCACGGCGGCCCGATTAACACCCCGGAAGACGCAGCCTTCATCAATGAGCACACCGACACCGACGGCTTCGTCGGAGCCTCGAGCCTCGAGCGCATGGCGGTCGAACAATCCCTCACCGACCTCACCCAGCGCTTCAAACAAATCCCGGTGAAGCGTAAGTTCTTCTGATCCCATGGCCACAATCGCAGTTCTCGGCACTCTTGACTCCAAGGGGGAAGAACACGCCTTTGTGGCCGCACTCATCGCTCGACACGGCCATAAGCCGTTACTGATCGATGTTGGCACCGGTGGCCCGGCCACGGTCCAACCAGATATCACCCGCGAACAAGTCGCTGCCGCCATCGGCCTCGACCTCGCTACGCTGATGGCAAAGAAAGATCGCGGCGCCTGCGTTGTTGCGATGACCCACGCAGCACCTGCCCTGGTCTCTAAATTGGCTTCCGACGGACGTATCCACGGCATCATCTCCCTCGGCGGTGGTGGCGGCACCGCCATCGGTACGGCCGCGATGCGCGCCCTGCCCCTCGGCTTCCCCAAGCTGATGGTCTCGACGCTAGCCGCTGGCAACGTCGCCCCTTACCTTGGCACGAAAGACATCACGATGATGCCGAGCATCGCCGACGTCGCCGGACTCAATCGCCTCTCGCGGGTCATCTTCACCCGCGCCGCCGGTGCGATCTGCGGCATGGTTGACGCCGAACCTCAGGTCGGTGCCGCCAAGCCGCTCATCGTCGCCAGCCAATTCGGCAACACCACGACCTGCGTCACCGAAGCCAAAAAGGTCCTGGAGGCTGCGGGCTACGAAGTCCTCGTCTTCGCCGCCACCGGAACGGGCGGACGCATCATGGAATCCGTCATCGAGAGCGGCATTGTTGCCGGCGTGCTCGATGTCACCACGACCGAATGGGCGGACGAACTCGTCGGCGGCGTGCTCAACGCTGGGCCGGAGCGAATGGACGCGGCCGCCAAAGCTAATATCCCCGTCGTCGTGGCCCCTGGCTGCCTCGACATGGTTAATTTTGGCGAGATGAGCTCCGTGCCGGCGAAATTCGCTGGGCGAAACTTCTACATCCATAACCCGCAGATCACCCTCATGCGCACAACGGTGGATGAATGCCATCAGCTGGGTGAAATCGTAGCAAAGAAGGCCAATGCTTATTCAGCTGGCACCGCGATCATGATTCCCCGCAAGGCGGTCTCGGTCATCAGCGCAGCCGGCCAACCCTTCCACGACGCAGCAGCCGATACGGCCCTCTTCGACGCCCTTAAGTCGAACGCCAAGGTATCGGTGCAGGAATTCGACCTCGCGATCAACGACAAGGATTTCGCTCAGGCGTGCGCCTACAAGCTCATCGAGCTCATCGGCTGTCGTTCGTGAAACCCAAAGGCATTCACCGCCTGGCCTACGTGGCCATGCTTTTCAATATCATCGCCTGGGGTATGTCCTGGGTGAGCGTTCGCTCGGTGCTCAAGGAAGTGGATGCTGGGCAGCTGGGTGCACTCCGCTACCTTATCGCTTCGGCGGTCATGCTCCCGGTTTGGCTGTATCGCGGACGGCCGTTACCTCACAAATCAGATTGGGGTCTCGTGGCACTACTGGGGATTTTTGGTTTCTGCTTTTATAATCTCGGGATTAATTTCGGTGAGCAGACCGTCGATGCCGGCACCGGGTCACTCTTGATTTCGTTTCAACCGATTATTGTCATCGTCATCGGCGTGATGCTCGGCCGGGAAAAAGTTCGCTGGATCGCCTGGACGGGCATCATTATCTCGATGATTGGAGTGTTCCTAACGGCCATCGGTGGCTCAGCCGGCTTCACCCTCAATTTTGGCACCCTCCTCATCCTCGGAGCCGCCCTCTCGTCGGCCATCCAGACCTTATTGAATAAGGCCCTCACGAAGCGCCACTCCGCCATTGATACCACGACTTGGGCCATCTGGGTGGGCACCCTGGGGCTCATCCCGTTCTCCCACGACCTCCCCGCTGCCGTCCACAGCCTCTCCACCCCCGCCGCCCTGCACCTCCTCTTCCTCGGGGTCGTGCCCGCAGCGCTGTGCTACACGATCTTCGCTTGGGTGCTAACGCAGGTGCCCATCGCGACCGCGATGAGTGCGGTCTACGCGATTCCTGTATTTTCCGTGTTCTTCGGCTGGCTCATCCTCAATGAGCAGCCCTCCCCGACCACCCTGATCGGCGGAGCCATCACGCTCGCCGGGGTGGCCTGGGTGCAGATACTGACTCGCCAGGAGAAGGCCTGCTAATCACTTCGACAATTCAGCGGAACTCCAAGGAGCCGTCCGGCCCCTGGTCTCGTCGCGGACGGATTTCACGTCCTCCACATTAACCGCGGGGGCCTTGTTGCCGAAAGATTTGCGCACATAGGTCAGGACATCCGCCAACTGACGGTCGTCTAGCCCCATGGGCGGCATCGGGACGACGCCGTAATCCTTGCCACCGACCTGAGTCGGACCCGTCAAGCCATGAATCAAGATACGCGAGAGTCGCTTGACGTCGCCCGCCACCCATTCACTGCCCGACAGTGGCGGATAAACCCCGGCCAGACCTTGGCCGGCAGCCTGGTGGCAATTAAGGCACAGCGCTTCGTAGATCGCCTGGCCGGGCGAAACCACCACGAGTCCGCTGGCCGTGATTTTCTTGAGATACGCGGCCTGATTCGCCGGAAGCTCGGCGGCCAGCGTGCCTGCGGTCGGCAGCAGATGGTGAACCGTCTGCTTTAAAGCATAGTCTAGGAACTTATCCGTGGGCTGGGCCAAGGCACCCAAGGCGGTACGGAGTGAAGCCTGACCGCCGACATGGCTCAACGCGACCACGGCCTCCAAACGCACCCGCGGCTGAGGATCGGCGATGGCTTTGGCCAAGCGTGCCTGCACATCGGGGAGCTGCGTCGACCATTCACCAACGACCCGCGCGGCATAGGCTCGAATCCGGAAATCAGCAGAGGACTGCAGGGTACTCAGTAGCTCCGGACGGATCGCCACGTGGGATTGCAGGACGCCTAGCGCCTCCAGCAAGGCGCGGCCATCAGGATTCTTCGCGATGAACGCATCCGCCGCGGCGGCAACAATTTCCGATGGGCGATGAAAAAGCAAACGGCGGGCCTGATAGCGAGTCCAGCGCTCGGGCGAAGTCAGCTGGGTGAAAAGCTCTGCCTCAGTCATGCCGACGAGGTCAGGCTGCTTCACCAAGGGGAACCCTTTGGCCGTGATGCGCCAGATACGCCCGTGCGAACGATC
>CAISXT010000126.1 GCA_903889525.1 uncultured Opitutia bacterium
CAGCCTGACCATGGATTCCTCCAGCCGCTTCGTGGCGCGACATGTCGCGTCCTTGCCCAAATCGGGCATTCGCGATTTCTTCGCCATCGTCTCGAAGATGAAGGACGCGGTTTCGCTCGGCATCGGCGAGCCCGACTTCGTCACCCCTTATCATATCCGCGAGGCGGCCATCGCTTCGCTTGAGAAGGGGCGCACCTCTTATACGGATAATCGCGGCACGCAGCAGTTCCGGGAAGAGGTCTCCCGTTATGTGGCCAAGAACTACGGCCCCGAGTACGATCCGGAGACTGAAATCTTGGCGACTATTGGCGTTTCGGAAGCCTTGGATATTCTCCTTCGCGCGGTGCTCAATCCGGGCGACAAGGTGCTCTACCATGAGCCCTGTTACGTGAGCTACGCACCGAGTGTTGCGCTGTGTCATGCCGAGGCGATTCCCGTGTGCACGGTTTCGGCCGACCGATTCGCCCTTGATCCAGCTGCTTTGCGTGCGGCCTGGCAGCCGGGCTGCAAGTTGCTGGTCATTAATTTTCCGACCAATCCTACGGGCGGTACGGCCGACCGGGCTAAACTTGAGGCGATTGCCAAGTTTGCGATCGAGAAGGACCTCTTGGTGGCTTCCGACGAGATTTATTCGGAACTTACTTTTGAAGGTGACCATGTGTCCATCGCCTCACTCCCGGGCATGCGCGAACGCACCATCTTCTTGCATGGTTTCTCTAAGGCTTTTGCGATGACGGGCTTCCGCATCGGTTACGCCTGCGGCCCCGCCGCCGTCATCGATGGGATGCTCAAAGTGCACCAGTACGGCATTATGTGTGCTCCGATTATGAGCCAAGAGGCCGCCGTCGAAGCGCTCCGGAACGGGCGTGATTCGATGCTCCTTATGCGCGATAAATATCGCGAGCGCCGTGACTTCATTGTCCGCCGTTTCAACGAGCTTGGCCTGCCATGCCATCTCCCCCGCGGTGCCTTCTACGCCTTCCCGGATATCACCTCCACGGGGATGGACTCGCTGACTTTTGCCCAGCAGCTGCTTGAGCAACAAAAGGTGGCCATGGTGCCAGGGACGGCGTTTGGCGCCGCTGGAGCCGGCTTCTGCCGTGCCTCCTTCTCGACGAGCTACGAGAAGATTCATGAGGCCGGCGAGCGCATCGCCCGCTTCTTGGACACGATTCGCCAAGGTTGAGCATCCTTGCTTGCTAGCGGGGCAGGTAGGCCCGACTCTTATTTTATGGAACGGAACACAGAAATTTCGCGTGCGGTAGCCATCGTGGGCCGTCCTAACGTCGGCAAGAGCCGCCTTTTCAACCGACTGGTCGGTCGGCGCATTTCGATTGTGCATGACCAGCCGGGCGTGACGCGCGACTTGATCACGGCCGATGTCTTCGAAGGCCGCTACACTTTGATGGATACGGGTGGTATCGGTTTGTACCGCGAGGAGTTGACGCCCAAGGTCGTCGCGGAAGCGGTGGAGGAGCAGGTCGACTTCGCCCTGGCCGCGGCCGCCCTCGTCTTGCTCATTGTCGATGCCTCCGAGGGTTGCACGCCCTTGGATATCGATGTGGCCGCCAAGCTGCGTCAGGCCGGCAAGAAGGTCATCGTCGTCGCGAATAAGGCCGACACGGAAGAGCGCGACGGGCTGATGTCCGAGTTCTATGTACTGGGCTTTGGCGAGCCTCTCCTGATTTCCGCCGAACACGGTCGCGGCATCCCGCAGCTGATGATCCAGATGCTCAAGGCCCTGGGGCCTGAACCGGAGACTCCGCGCGAAGAGGGTCCTCGGCCCATTCGCCTCGCCCTCGCCGGTCGCCCTAACGTGGGCAAGAGCTCGCTCGGCAACCGCCTGCTCGGCGGTTCTCGACTCATTGTCAGCGAAGTTGCCGGCACTACGCGCGACCCGGTGCGCGCTGGACTTTCCCGGACCAAGGCCGACGGCTCGAAAGCCAAATTCACTTTGGTAGACACGGCCGGACGTCGCACCGCCAATAAGCGCGACACCCTGGATTTCTTTTCACAGATTCGCGCCGACGAAATTCTGGCCGAAACCGACGTGGTTTTTCTCGTGCTTGACGCCGGGCAGGGGGTGACCCGGATTGATAAACAGCTCGCGGGTGAGCTCGCGCTACTCGGTTGCGGCATGGTCATCGTGGTCAATAAGTGGGATCTCGCGAAGACGGCTTTCCGTGAAAAGAATATCGATGGTTTCGAAGATGAGGAAGAGTTTCGCTCCAAGTTCCGCTCGGCTATCCGCCGGGAACTATTCTTCCTGCCCGAGCCGCCGGTCTTGTTCGTTTCCGCGAAGACGGGTTTACGTTCCGACGACGTCCTCGACGCCGCCGAAGGGGTCTTCACCCGCGCCGGTACGGCTATTTCGACTGGCCGCATTAATCGCGTGGTCCAGGATTTGATGACCAAGCGACCCCCGCGCATGGTCTCCGGCAAGCGCTTCAAGTGCTACTACGTGACGCAGGTTTCCAAGCGCCCGATCCGTTTCCGCCTTTTCTGTAATTCCGAAGAACGCCTCGAGGACGCTTACCAGCGCTTTCTGGTCAAGGGCGTGCACGAGAATTTCGACCTCGCCGGGGTGCCGCTCTTCTTGGACATCGTCGGCAAGCCCAAGCAGGGCACGCGACGTGGCATGGGTACCCCGGGTGCTCCCGTTATGCCGGAGGAGGCAGTTCCGCGTAAGGCCGTCGCTAAAATCGCGGCCAAGGCGGCCGCCGATCAGCCTAAGAAAGCGGTGGGCCCTTCCGGTCCTCGCTTGGGTAAGTCGAAGTCTTCCCGTGGCAAGGCCACCCCGGTTCGCAAGAAATCCTTCACCCGCTGGGATAAGCCGCGTTCGCTCAAAGGGCGGGCTGCGCGCCAGGCCCGCAAGTGACGCATGCTGCGGAAACTGGTCCTACTCGGCTCGGATGAAATAGCGTTGGCGGCCTTCGCCGCCGCACGCGCCTTGCCCGAGGTGGAAGTGGTGGCGGTCTATTCGCAACCCGATCGTCCCGCGGGGCGTGGTCAGGAAGTGCGCCCTAACCCCGTCGCGGCGTGGGCGCGTGCTGAAGGCCTGACACTCCTGCAACCAGAGAAACTAGAGGCGAGCGACGCTGTGGTCCTTCGCGGATTCCAGGCAGATCTCGGCGTCGTGATGGCCTATGGTCAGTTGCTAAAAGATGATTTTCTGGCGGCGACGCGGCTGGGGTTCGTGAATTTCCATGGTTCGTTGCTTCCCCTTTTACGTGGTGCCACCCCCGTGGAGGGTGCCTTGGCGGCGGGTTTAAAGGAGACGGGTGTATCCTTGCAGCAGGTTGTCCGGAGATTGGATGCCGGCCCTATTCATGCTTCCGTCAGTACTTCTATTCTGCCCAATGAGGGCAGGGTGGCCTTGCGGGCCCGCTTGGGGGTGCTTGCCGGCGAGCTCGCCACGAGCGCTTTGTCCTCAATTTTGGCAGCCACCTCGCAAGCCATCTCCCAGGATGAAGCGAAGGTCACCTATGCACGGCGATTAGCTCGGGCCGACGCGCCTCTGGATTTTCGCCAATCCGCAGAGCAACTCCATGGGCGTGTCTTGGCGCTAGAGGGTTGGCCGGGGAGCACCTTCGATCATGCAGGGGTGACGCTCAAGGTTGGTTCAGCATTTGCAGATGCCGCGGTTTCTACCGAAGCCCCCGGTCGCATCCTCGCGGCTGGTCGCGACGGCATTCGGATCGCCTGTGGTTTGGGGTCATTAGTGGTGAAATCTTTACAACGGCCTGGGGGGAAGATGTTGCCTGCGGCTGAGTTTTTAGCCGGTCATCCCTTAATCGTGGGCGAGCAGCTGATCAGTGCCGAGATGCCCGCCTTTGTCGCTGACCGTCCGTTTCCACGGTTGCCGAAGGCGTAATCGCTTGATTCGCCCGTCTTGCTGGGGTGTCATAGCATCATGCGAGCCTTGCTACTGTGCCTCCTCTTGGCTGTGGAAGTCTCGGCTCAGCAGAAGGAACTGAAATTCCAGCAAGTGAGCGGCGGTACGTTTTCTGGTTTTACGGAAGATGAGAAGGCGGAGAAAGCTTGGGATGTGACGGCCAAATTCATGAAGCCCGCGACTGAGGCGGGCGTTTGGGATATGGATCAACTGAAAGTGCAATCTTTCCGACAGGGCAAACCGCGAGCCACTTTCACAAGCCCATCTGGCACGATGAATCCGGCGCGCCGTGCGGCCCAGGGTGCGGCCTCGGTTCTAGCTGAGTCTTTAGCGTTTAATTTGACGGGGACGGGTTGGAGTTGGCGTTCGACTACGCAAGGGGACAGCTTTGCCATCCTCGCGAATGTCGCCGCGGTGCTCGACCTTTCGAAGCCCAGCGACCAACGTCTTCGGCTGCGTGCCCAGCGGATGGATGCCAGCCCGACGGCGAGCGGAACGCTGATGATTTTTGAAGGCGGAGTGGTGGCGGATCGCCTGGGGGAGCACACCACTTGTGATCGCTTGGAGTGCCTCGTGGGGGATGGTCCAGGGGGCGACTCATCGGTTCGTTCCCTTACGGCTACCGGCAAGGTAGTTCGCATCTTCAATAAGCAGACTCTCCGTGGCGACCTCGCCAAATTCGACACGAAGGAGGATTCGATCGACGTCATCGGCCATGTCGAAATCGAGGAGCCCGAGGTGAAGGGTACCGCGCAGCGACTACGCCACCAAGCCAAGGTGGGCTTTACGCAGCTCTTTTCTGGCGATGGCGTTCCGGTAAAGTTGCATGTCACCCGGAAGAAAGACGAAGCCGCC
>CAISXT010000127.1 GCA_903889525.1 uncultured Opitutia bacterium
AAGTGCGTTTGCTCTTGAAATCCCGTCCGCGTCTTGCACTCATTCACGTCCCGCTGTCTGGCTGGATAGCTCAATGGTAGAGCAGTTGACTCTTAATCAATTGGTTCCGGGTTCAAGTCCCGGTCCAGCCACCAGCGGGAATCCTTTTTAACCGCGCTTCCGGACCTCCATAAGGCGGCGGTAGCGTTCGGCCATGTAGGCGGCATGGCACGGCCGGCAGTAACTGTGATAGCTGTTCGAGGCCCGCAACCAGTGGAACATCTGAATCGGGAGCTGCTGCCCGCACTGGGCACAGTCGCGCTTAGTCAGTACCCGCCGGGTAGCCCGATCCGCCGTCCGCTGGCGGACCGTCATCGCCAGACAGGGTCGACAGAACGGATGGATGGCCGTGGTGCCTTCCAGCCGGTGAAAAAGCGCGAGGGGGCGCGCTTTCTGACAGCATCGACATTTCTTCTTGGAGGAGTCTTTCATGGCACCACTAGCAAGTCCCCCGCCTCGGGCGCATGCAATCGCAGGAGGTTAGGTAATATTTCTAGTATGAAGCCCCTACTCGACCGTTACCGATTTCGCGAGATTCCGTGGCTGATCAATCCCGCAACCTCGCAGCCTGGCCACATGGTAGGCCAGCAGCTGGAGGGCGACCGCCATCGGCACAGTGGCGACGAGCGGGTCGCAGTCCGGGATGCAAATGACGTCATCTGCAACGGCGGCCCCGGCCCCACCTTCCGTAATCACCGCGATGATGCGGGCACCCCGGGCTTTGCATTCCTCAGCGTTACTCAGGACCTTGTCCGTCACGGGAGACCGATTAGCGAGTACCACCACGGGGACGCCGGGGGTAAGCAAGGCAATCGGGCCATGCTTGAGTTCCGCAGCATGATAGCCTTCGGCGTGGATGTAAGAAATTTCCTTGAGCTTGAGGGCGCCCTCAAGCGCCACGGGGTACATCGGGCCACGACCCAGGAAAAATGCGTGCTCATGCCGTACCAGCCCTTCGGCCACCTTGGCGATGGCAGCGTTCTGCAGGAGCACCCGCTCGATTAATTCAGGGAGACGGCCAATTTCAGCGGCGAGAAGCTGGCCACGCTCGCGGGATAGTCGCCGTCGTCGCCCCAATTTCAAGGCCATGAGGAGCAAAACGGCCACTTGACCCGTAAAAGCTTTGGTCGAAGCCACCGAGATTTCGGGACCTGCGTGCAAGTAAACGCCCCGCCCCGTCTCACGAGCGATGGTGGAGCCCACGACGTTCACCAAGCCAATAACCATCGCCCCCTTGTCCTTGGCTTCACGAATGGCCGCCAGTGTGTCAGCCGTCTCACCCGATTGGGAGATCCCAATCACCAGGTCACGACCATCGACCAAAGGGTTGCGGTAGCGGAATTCCGCGGCCTGTTGGGCTTCCGTTGGAATCTCCGCCACATCCTCAAAGGCAAAATCGCCGACCATACCCGCATGCAAGGATGTGCCGCAGCCGACCATGGTGATGCGTTGCATCTCGACGAGCTCCCCGGCGGAAGAGCTGAGACCGGAAAGCACGGCCGTGCCATTCGGGACATCGAGGCGACCGCGTAGCGCGTTACGCACCGACTCCGGCTGCTCAAAAATCTCCTTAAGCATGAAATGCTCGAAGCCGCCCTTCTCGACCGCCCCCAGCTCGATCCGGAGTTCGGCCACATCGCGATCCATCGGCGAATCATTGAGATCGGTGATGTCGATCGAATCTGCCGTCACCACGGCCACATCGCCGTCGTCGAGGTAGATGACCCGACGCGTATGCGCAATCAAGGCGGAGGCATCCGAGGCCACCAAGCATTCACCGTCCCCCACCCCGATGACCAGCGGACTGCCTTTACGGGCGACGACAATCTTACCTGGCTCATCTGCGGAAATAACGGCGATGCCATAAGCGCCCTCGACCTGGCGAAGCGCCTGCATAACGGCCTTACGCAAGTCCCCCCGATAAAATTCACCAATCAAGCGGGACAACGCCTCGGTATCGGTCTCGGAATCGAAGCGGTGACCCATAGCTTCTAATTTAGTCCGGATGACTCGGTAATTCTCAATAATGCCGTTATGGACCAAGGCGATGCGACGCGAAGCGTCCCAATGCGGGTGAGCGTTTGCCTCGGTGGGAGCACCATGCGTGGCCCAACGCGTGTGCGCGATGCCGGCCGTGCATTGAGCCTGTCGAACTTCCGACCATTCCAGCCGTATCTTATCCGCCAGACGGACCACCTTACCGACCGCCCGGGCGGTCACAATGGATGCGCCTTCTTGCAGCGCCAAGCCTGCCGAATCATAGCCGCGATATTCAAGCCTCCTCAGCCCAGCGATAAGAATGGGAGCGGCCGGAGATCGGCCGACATATCCGACGATGCCGCACATAAATTAGGAAAGAATATCGTGCTCCACGATGGCGCCCGGGCGGGTGGTCGCGCCTGGGGCGAGCTTCCGGCCAGGGTAAATAGAGGTGTGAATACCAGTATGAACGTTGTCACCGATGATGGCTCCGAATTTACGTCGGCCAGTATCGATGAGGACGCCCCCAACCATGCTGCGGTGATTCTTGCCATCATGTCGGAGATTCGAGGTCACGGTTCCTGCCCCCAGATTGACTTTCATGCCCAACACGGAGTCGCCGACATACGAAAGATGGCCGACATTAGTCCCGGCCATAAGGAGCGAGTTCTTCAACTCCACGGCTTGGCCGACATGACAACCATCGCCGACGGAAGTCGCGCCGCGGATATAGCAATTAGGGCCGATTTTGCAGTTCTCACCGATGATCACATCACCTTCGATGACCACCCCGGGTAAAATCTTTGTGCCTTGGCCGACCTGAAGCCGTCCGTCGACATAGAGCGAGGGGTGATATTCCGCGGCCCGCGTGTATTCGACTTTAGTCGCCATCACGCGTTCGTGGGCGGTCAATAATTCCCAAGGATGAGAAAGATGGAAAGACCGGTTACATACCACGGAGGGTCCCTGCCCAGACGGGCGCGTCAGCAGGACCTGCCCATGGGGAGTCGTCATCGCCTGAGCCTGGTCGGCAGCCACAAAAGCCAGCACATCAGCTAATTCCAACCACGCCGCCCCATCGACGAGGATATCATGCTTCGTTTCATTCCCAGAAGCGAGGAGGGCGGCCGCTAAGACCGTTAACTGATGCTGGCGCCAAGGGATATTCCCGACGAACAAATCGGCCAGCGGCCGGGACGATAACACCGCCATAGAAGGGGTTACGAATGCTTCGCCGAGATAGAAAGTGGCCATGATTAAATCTTGGCGAAGTCCTTCTCAATCGCTCGCTGAAACGCCAGCGACCAGCGATCGACTTCCACTTGCTGTTGGTGTTCGACCAAGATGCGGAGTTTGTTCTCCGTACCCGAATAGCGAATCAGGTGACGCCCAGCTTGGCCAAAAGCCGCCTCGGCCTTACGCAGCTCGGCCTGCAAAGAGTCCAGTTGCACTAATGGAATCCGCGAGCGAACTTTCATGTTCACCAAAGACTGGGGATACTCGCGCATACAATTCGCCAACTGCGCGATAGTGGCGCCCTTATTCCGCATGATACGCAGCACCTGCAGCGCACTCATAATGCCATCCCCCGTCGTGGCATGATCGGCAAAAATAAGGTGCCCAGAATTCTCGCCGCCGAACGAGTATCCGCCCTTACGCAGTGCCTCGATCACATAGCGGTCACTGACCGCCGTGGTGACGACACCGATGCCCGCCTGACGCATGGCCTCGTGCAGGCCCAGATTCGACATGACTGTACACACCATCGTATCACCTTTCAATTTACCCTCTTCCTTCAACGCCAGCGCACACAAAGCGAGAATCCGATCGCCCGAGATACTCACGCCAGAGGCATCGGTGAATATCACCCGGTCGGCATCACCATCGAGCGAGATACCGATATCAGCCCCTTGCTCCCGGACGACTTTACCCGCGGCCTCGGGGTGAAGTGCACCGCAGCCTGCATTGATATTTAAACCGTCAGGATCCACGCCAAGTTTAACAACCTTGGCACCCAGTTCCTTGAAAATTAACGGGGCCAGCAAGTAGCCGGCACCATGCCCGCAATCGACGACGATTTTCATCCCATCCAGATAAGCCTGCCCGAGACTCTGCTTGGCGTATTCGATGTACCGACCGCGGGCATCGTCGATGCGGTAAGCTTTGCCGATCTTGTCGCCGGTGACGCCATTGGCTTTCACATCATAAAGCACCTCTTGCTCCACCAATGCCTCGAGTTCATCGGAAAGTTTATAACCATCCGGACCAAAAATCTTTAAGCCATTATCTTCATAAGGATTGTGAGAGGCCGTGAGCATAATGCCGGCACCGCACCCCATGGACTTGGTCAGATGGGCGACTGCCGGCGTCGGCATCGGTCCGACCAGGAAGACATCCATCCCGCTCGAAACCAAGCCACTGGTCAGCGCCGTCTCCAACATGTAGCCTGAAATCCGGGTGTCCTTACCGATGATCACCCGATTGTGATTCGCCCCACTGGAGCGCAACACGCGCGAAATCGCCTGGCCGATGCGTAAGGCAATTTCAGGCGTGATGGGATATTCGTTAGCTCGACCGCGGATACCGTCCGTACCGAAGAGTTTAGCGCTCATACCCTGATTCGGGTGATTTACTGAGTTTAAGCAAGTTTAAATGATTGAAAACAGTCTTATATGAAAGATATGATTAAACCAGTCATTAAATCGCCAATACCACGCTAACCAAAAGGTTTCGGTGGGCGACCCACCCCAGACAAAGGACCGATAAGCGTCGAGCAGTCAAAAGACCCCATCGCATACCATTGGACAGGAACAGTTCCCAAAGATTGGATGTCCTCTTCGTTACCGATGAGGTTTCGCCCCACACCCCTTCAAATCGGCTTAGCGGCCTTGGGGGGGTGTGTCGTTTTGGCAGTCCTCTGGCAAAATAAGCCGAAGCATCCGGCGACCGTGGATTTCAACCGCGACGTTCGGCCGATTCTTTCCGATCGCTGTTTCGGCTGCCATGGCCCGGATGCCAATAAAGGCCGCAAGGCTGGCTTACGTCTCGATGAAGCGGAAAGCGCCGGACGAAAACTTAAAAGCGGCGCCATCGCCATCGTCCCCGGGAACCTCCAACACAGTGAAATGGCCCGACGGATTCTCTCCCAAGACCCGGAGGAACTCATGCCGTCCCCCGAGCTTCACCGCCCGCTGAGTCAGACGGAAAAAAACATCTTACTGAAATGGATCGAGGAAGGTGCTGATTACAAACCGCACTGGGCCTTCGTCAGCCCCGTCAAACACGAACCGCCCCAGGCCCAATCGGCGGATTGGGCCAAAGACCCGATCGACCGTTTCATCTTAGCCAAGATTGAACAAGCTGGACTCCCGCCCGCACCCATCGCGGATAAGACCACCCTACTGCGTCGCGCCTCCCTCGCCTTGACGGGGCTTCCGCCCACCCCCAAGGAAGTCGACACCTTCCTGGCCGACACGGCGCCCGACGCCTTTAGCCGACGGGTCGATGCCATGCTAGCTTCACCGCGGTACGGCGAACATCTCGCCGTGGGCTGGATGGATTTATCACGCTACGCCGACAGTTGGGGTTACACTGGGGATGGCTCAATGTTAGCCTGGCCTTGGCGCGACTGGGTGCTGAAGGCGTTCAACGAGAACATGCCTTACGACCGCTTTTTAACCGAGCAGTTAGCCGGCGACCTACTCCCCAATCCGACGCATTCGCAAAAAATAGCGACCGCCTATAATCGCATCCATCGCATGACCTTCGAGGGCGGCTCCATCGCCGAGGAATTCCGTCAGGATGGCATCGGCGACCGGGTGGCCACGGCTGGCTTCGGCTTCATGGGACTCACCCTCGAGTGCTCGCGCTGCCACGACCACAAGTACGACCCCATCGCCCAGAAAGATTATTACGCCATGGCGGCTATGTTCGGAGATATTGATGAGAACGGCCTACTGTCTTATCACGGCGAAGCCCCGGCCCCCTTCGTGCGACTCCTCAAGGAACCAGAACTCGCCCGCGAACAAGAACTCCTCCGCACGATCGAGCAGGCTGACCGGCTCCATCTCAACGCCGTAACGAAATCGCTGAGCCGCCCTGCAACTCAACTTACGATCAAAGACCTGCCGGCGCCGGTGGCTCTTTATCACCTCGAACCTCCGGGCAAGCTCGGCCACATCAACGACGCCCCCAACGGCAAACCAGCGCGGGGTGGCGTGACCGCGATTGACGGTATCGCCGGCAAGGGCGCCGCTTTCGATGGCGATGGCGGCCTACTGCTTGACGGCTTAGAAAAATTCGGGCGATACGACCCGGTCACATTCTCCGCCCACCTTAAACTTGGAGAGAAGAATAATCGCGCCACCCTCCTTCACGCTTCTGATTTCTACACGGGAGACGGCGACGCTTCCGGCCTGGAACTCATCATCCTCGAAGGCCGCCTACGCTGGAGTGTGATTCACCTCTGGCCCAACAGCGCCGTCTCCATCGAGACCACCCAAGAGATGGCGGTGCAAAAATGGCAACATATCACGGCCACTTATGATGGCACATCCAAGGCCTCTGGCCTCCATCTTTATCTCGACGGCCAAGAACTCCCCACCCGCGTGATCCGCGACACCCTCGATGCTCCCGTCCGTGAAAAGACCCTGCAGCTAGGCTACCGCTCACGCGACGCCGGTTTCCGGAATGGCGTCATGGATGAAGTAACGATCTGGCGTGCCGCCCTCACCTCCATTGAGGTCGCCAAACATCACGGCAACACTGCCCATGATTTCACGGATGCCCAATGGCGCGAGCAATTCGCCCTACGTGAAGACCCTGAAGTCCGTCAGACGCAAGCGGCCCTCTGGAAAGCCCAACGCGAACTCTCCGAGCTTCAGGACAAAGCCCCCCGACTGCCCTGCATGAAGGCCTCGGCTAACGCGCCGAAGACCTACGTCCTCACTCGCGGACAATATGACCAACCCAAACTCGATACCCCGATCGAGCCCGGCGTACCCACCCGAATCTTCCCTTGGAATGAAAGCTACCCGCGCAATCGTCTCGGCTTGGCGAAATGGCTCACCGACCCAAAGAACCCGCTGACGGCTCGCCTCACGGTCAATCGACTCTGGACCCAGATTTTTGGCACGGGCATCGTGCCAAGCAGCGAGAACCTCGGACTGCAGAGCGATTCACCTACCCACCCGGAATTACTCGACACCCTGTCGGTCGAATTCATCGAGAGCGGCTGGGACATAAAAGCTTTGCTGCGACGCATGGTCTTGAGTGCGACCTTTGCGCAAAGCTCCGCTGCCACCCCGGAGGCGCGCGAAAAAGATCCCGCGAATAAATTACTTTCCCATGGCCCCGTTCTTCGCCTCTCCGCTGAAATGGTGCGCGACCAAGCCTTGCAAGCCGCCAGCCTATTAGTCGAGAAAGTCGGCGGTGAAAGTGTTCAGGAGTCTGCTTATCGCCGAGGTCTTTACACTTACCGCAAACGCACCGCGCCGCCGGATAGCATGTTGATCTTCGACGCCGGCTCACGTGAGACCTGCCAACCGCGTCGCCTCACGACGAATACCCCGCTACAGGCACTTGTGCTCATGAATAATCGGCTCTTCGTCGATGCCGCCTCCAAGATCGCGCTGAACGCCCAGAAACAGCATCCCACGGATGTTGACCAGCAAATCACCCTGGCCTTCCGCCTGATCTGCACCCGAGTGCCTCGCCCCGCCGAATTCGCCGCCCTAAAGGAACTCTACGTCAGCCAGAAGGCCAACCCATCAGCGCGCGCGCCGATTCCCGTCCCGCCACCCGTCGTCAAGACCGCCACGCCTGCCCCCAAGGGCAAGAAGCCTGACGCCAAGGAAAAGAAAGCTGAAGTGCCCAAGCCGCCCGAACCTGGTCCCGCCCTTCCCCTCGCCCCCGATCAAGCCGCTCTCGCCATGGTCTGCTCAACCATCCTCGCCAGCGACGCTGCCGTAACCTCTCGCTGACCCCACCCATGCCCCAACGCCCCCTCAATTACGAAACGTTGATGCAGAGCACCCGCCGGCACTTCCTCGGCACCTCCGCCCTCGGCCTCGGCGCGATGGCCATGCGCGGTATCGTTGGCGAAGGCATGGCGGCCGCTCAACCTGCTGGCACCCACTTCCCCGCGAAAGCCAAACGCATCATTTACCTCTTTCAAGCCGGCGGACCATCGCAGTTAGAGACCTACGATAACAAACAACTGCTCAGAGATTCCCACGGCAAACCTTTACCCGACTCCGTCCGGAATGGCCAACGCCTCACGGGCATGAGCGGTTATCAATCCGTCCTCCCGATTGCAGGCTCATTCGCTCAGTTTAAAAAATGCGGAAAATCCGGCGTCGAATATAGCGACCTCCTGCCTTTCACCGGCGGAATGGCCGATGATATCTGCGTCATCCGATCGATGCACACGGAGGCAATTAACCATGACCCGGCCATCACCTTCTTCTGCTCAGGCAGCCAGATTGCGGGCCGCCCCTCCATGGGCGCATGGGCCTCTTACGGCTTAGGCAGCATGAATGAAAACCTCCCAGCCTTTATCGTGATGGTGTCGACGGATTCGCAAAAGGATCAGCCGATTTACTCCCGTCTCTGGGGCTCGGGCTTCCTGCCTAGCGAACATCAAGGCGTGCAGTTCAAGTCAGGGAAAGAACCAGTACTTTACCTGACCAACCCCGACGGCACCTCTCCGCATGCCCGACGCGAGATGCTCGACGCCCTTGGCAAACTGAACGCCGATCAACGCGCCCACGAGCTCGACCCAGAAGTTGACGCTCGCTTGGCCCAAGCCGAAATGGCTTACCGCATGCAGACGAGCGTACCCGAAGTCGCCGACCTTACCAAGGAGTCCGCCGCCACACTCGAGATGTACGGCCCGAGCGTCAAAACCCCGGGTTCGTTTGCGGCCAATTGCCTCCAGGCTCGCCGACTGATTGAGCGCGGCGTCCGCTTCATCCAACTCTTCCATCAAGGCTGGGATAACCACGGGGGGCTACCTGGCGCCATCAAGCGTCAGTGCCAACAAACCGATCAAGCCTCGGCGGCCCTCCTCAAAGACTTGAAACAGCGTGGCCTCCTGGAAGACACCCTCGTGGTGTGGGGCGGTGAATTTGGTCGCACGACTTACTGCCAAGGCAAGATGTCCAAAGATAGCTACGGTCGCGACCACCATCCGCGTTGCTTCAGCACCTGGATGGCGGGTGGCGGTGTCAAAGGCGGACAGGCTTACGGTCAGACGGACGATTTCGGCTACAATATCATCAAGGACCCCGTGCATGTTCACGACATGCATGCCACCATGCTTCACTTGATGGGTGTCGACCACGAGCGGATGACCTTCAAGTTCCAAGGGCGCTACTACCGCCTCACTGATGTCGCCGGCCAGGTCGTCAAAGGCGTGGTTGCCTAAGGCTTACGCTTCTCCCATTGGTGTGCGCGATGTCTACCGCCGCGCCGGCCAACGATTCTGCCGTCCATTCGGCATCCTTCCGCTTCTACCTGGCGGCGATCGTACTCGGCACGCTCGCCATCCAAATTCAGAACGTGGCCATCGCTTGGCAGGTTTATCGCTTGACCAAAGACGAAGGCGGCAACGCTGCCTTGGCCCTCGGTGCCATCGGCCTTGCCGAGGTCATTCCCTTCGTGGGCGCGGTGCTCTTCGCCGGCCACGTGGCGGATACCAATAATCGCCGCCGGATCGCCATCTACGCCCTGATAGCGATGATGCTGCTGGGGCTGTTACTCTTTCTACCAGAGTTCCTCCCTGCACGCTGGGCCCAACTTACCGTCATTTACGGGGCAGTCATCCTCGGTGGCCTGGCCCGCAGCTTCCTTACCACGGCCCGGCAGGCGATCATCGCCGAAATCTTGCCGCGCGAGCTGATCCCGAGCGGTGTCCGCTGGCGCAACACGCTCTTCGAACTCGCCTGCGTCATCGGCCCCGGCCTGGCCGGACTGATGGTCTGGCTCGGCGAGAAGAACGGCCTCCGCCATGCGGAGAACGTCGCGTACACCGCAATGACCATCTGCTTCGCGGCTTCGCTAGCACTCACCTTTGCTTTACGCACAACCCAGACCCTCCAGACACGCCAACCTGAACCCATCTTCGTTAGCCTCCGTCAGGGTATCGATTTCATGGTCAGCCAACGCATCATGCTCGGAGCCTTCACGATGGACCTCTTCGCCGTGCTCCTCGGAGGCGCCGTGGCCCTCCTGCCCATCTTCGCCGACATGCTGCACGTCGGGGCGTTCGGCTTCGGGATGCTCCGTGCGGCCTCGTCCGTCGGCGCCGTAATCATGTCACTCTATCTGATCATCCGCCCGCCCCTAAATAATGCGGGACAATCCCTCTATGGCTCGTTCGCTATTTTCGGACTCAGTACCATCGGCTTTGCCCTCTCAATCGCCCTCGCCACCGCCCTCGGCTTGAGCCTGCAGGCGGCCTTCGTCTTCTCTTTCATTTTTCTCTTCATCGCCGGGGCCGCCGATGCCGTGAATGTCATCATTCGACAGACCATCCTGCAGACGACGGTGCCACCGGAGATGATGGGTCGCGTCTCCGCCGTGACGGCTGTGTTCATCGGCTGTTCGAATGAACTAGGCATGGCCGAATCCGGCCTCGCCGCCCGCCTCTTCGGCACCGTCAATTCCGTGGTCTTCGGCGGCCTCGCCACTTTTGGGGTCATGGGATTGACCCACTGGAAATTTCCCGAGATCTGGAAACTCAGGAAAATCGGGCAAGAACGGTCTAGGTAGCTGTCTTGGGCTTGTGTCAGGCTGGCCGTAGGGCAATAAGAAGACCTCCCCATGAGCCTACTCCGCCTACTCCCCTGCCTGCTGGCCATCTCCGCCCTCGCAGCTGACCCCAAGCCTGCCGAAAAGAAGCCCGACTACGACTCCCAGTACGTCCTCGGTCCGGATTCCCAGGAAAAGCCCAACGTCCCCAAGGGCAAGTTGACCGAGTACACCATGGAGGACTCAAAGACCTTCCCCGGCTACTCCCGCAAGTGGGCCGTCTACGTCCCGGATCAATATGACGGCAAGAAGCCGGCCGCACTGATGGTCATCCAAGATGGCCTCAGCTACGCCAACCCCAAAGGGCAATGGCGCGTGCCCGTTGTTTTCGACAACCTGATTGCCGCTGGTAAGATGCCCGTGACCATCGCCGTCTTCGTCAATCCTGGCTTCAGCGCCGACAAGAACAACGCCAAGGGCAAGGATGGCAAACCTCTGGGCAAATCCAATCGGTCCTTTGAGTATGATAACGTCACCGACCGCTACGTCACCTTCCTCCTCGAAGAACTCCTCCCCCTCGTCGAAGCCAAAGGCCTCATCCTCTCCAAGGACCCTGCTTACCGCGGTATCGCTGGCGCCTCATCGGGTGGCATCTGTGCCTTCAACGCCGCTTGGCAGCGCCCCGATGCTTTCGGCAAGGTCTTCACGACCATCGGCAGCTTCACCAATATCCGCGGCGTGATCAGCCAGCGCGAACACGACAAGGACAGCTCTCGCCCCCTCGAAAAAGGCGGTAACCTCTTCCCGCAGATGGTCATGGACTCCCCCAAGAAGAACATCCGCATCTTCTCCCAGGATGGCTCGCATGACCTGACCAACGAGTTCGGCGTCTGGCCTGAGGCCAATCAGAAGATGGCCGATGCATGGAAGGCTAAAGGCTACGACTACCAGTTTGTTATGGGCGAAGGCACGCACAATGGCCGCCACGGCGCCCAGCTACTCCCTGAAGCCATGACCTGGCTCTGGCGCGACGTTCGCTAAGCCAATGAGACTCCCGTTCCTGTCACTTCTCGCCCTCGCCTGCTTAGCCAAGGCTGAACAACCTGCCTTCCAGCCGATGCTGGATGCCAGGCTGTCGCAATGGGAGAAGTGGCTGGGGCCGGTGCATCGTGCTTACGAAGTTCCCGGCTATGTCCGCGCCGCCAAAGCCAAGGACGATCCAGTCTTAGGCCTGAATAACGACCCTCTTAAAGTTTTCACGACCCGCCAACTCGATGGCGAAACGGTGCTCCATATTTCGGGTCAGGTTTTCGGCGCCCTCACGACGCTCGCCAAATATGACAACTTCCACCTGCGCACCGAACAGCGCTGGGGCGAGCAACGCTGGGAACCCCGGACCAAAGCGGTGCGCGATAACGGCATCCTGATCTTCTGCGTTGGTAAACATGGTGCCCAGGGCAACTTCTGGATGCGCAGCCAAGAACTTCAGGTCCAAGAAGGCGATATTGGGGACTGGTGGCCGCTCGATGGCGCCATCTGCGAGATTCCCATTCGCGCCGACGATCCGATCAAGAAGCGAATCTTCGACCCCAAGGGCGCTCTTACCTCCGTGAACGCCCGCGTCTGGCACGGCACGGATTACCACGAGAAGCCCTTCGGCGAATGGAATGTCATCGAGTGCTTTGCCCTAAATGGCGACGCGGTCTTCCGACTCAACGGCAAGACGGTGAATGTCATCCTCAACTCCCGCTACCGGGAAAAAGGATCAACGGTCGACGTCCCGCTCAAGTCCGGACAGATTCAAATCCAATCCGAAGCCGCCGAATGTGAGTATCGCCGCCTGGAAATCCGGCCGATTACCGCTTGGCCAGCGGATGTGACCAAAGACCTCCCCTCTCGATGAAACTCTCCCCCATCCCCTTCACCCTTCAGCAGCTCGTGGAGGCTTTGAATAAGGCGGATGGCCGGATTGTTCGTTTCGAGCTCCCGACTACGACGCTGCTGAGCCCTCACGTCCACGTGACAGAGGTTGCGCGCATCGACAAGAAGTTCGTCGACTGCGGTGGCACCCTCCGGACCGATTCAAGCTGCCGACTGCAAATCTACCAGGCGGACGATACCGAGCACCGCATCACGGCGGCTAAGTTCGCCCAGATTCTAGCCAAAGGTGCGGGCGTACTCAGCTCGGCGACCCTCCCTGTCGAAGTCGAAGTCGAAGCCCCCTACCTCTCCGTCTTCCCGATCAACGCCCAGAGGATCGAAGAAAAACAGATCATACTCTCACTGGGCATGCGCCACACGGCCTGCCTGGCCGAGGACGTATGCTTCCCCTCCAGCCTACAAGCCAACAACAGTGCGACCTGCGCACCTGGCTCGGGCTGCTGCTAAAGGCAACCGATGCTCCAAGCCCTCGAACTACGTAAGGACTTCGGAGGGCTCACGGTTTTACAGCCTACTTCGGTGGACTTCCTGCCTGGCGAAGTCCACGCCCTGATGGGCGAGAACGGCGCTGGTAAATCCACGCTGATGAAGATCCTGGCCGGGCTCTATCAGCCCGATGGCGGCCAGATCAAGTGGCGCAATCAAGTTGTTACTTTCCGCTCCCCGCACGACGCGCTCACGGCCGGCATCGCCATGATCCATCAGGAACTAATGCCCATCCCCCACCTAACGGTTGCCGAAAACATCACCTTGGGCGCCGAACCCACTGGCACCCTCGGCTTCATCGATCGCAAGGCTCAACTCGTTCGCGCCGCTACGTTGCTTGCCGAACTGGATTCCGACATCAATCCGGCGAGACTCATGCATACGCTGACGGTCGCCCAGACCCAAGTGGTGGAGATCGCCAAAGCCCTCGGCCGCCAGGCCGATGTGGTCCTCATGGATGAACCCACCGCTGCCCTTTCCGACCTCGAAGTGGCCGCCCTTTTCCGTGCGATCACCCGACTCAAAGCCCGCGGCGTGGCCGTGGTATACACGACCCACAAGATGGATGAAGTCTTCCAACTGGCCGACCGCATCACGGTGCTCCGCGATGGTACCTATATCGGTACGCATTTAGCCCGCGACCTATCACCCCCCAAACTAATCGAGATGATGGTTGGCCGTGAGTTATCCGATGTCTTCCCCGCCAGGGGGCAGGCCAGCCAAGACGTCATCCTGGAAGTGAAAGGCCTGAGCCGCGAACCTGCCTATCGTAACATCAGCTTCAAACTTCATCGCGGCGAAATCCTGGCCCTCTCCGGACTCATGGGCGCCGGTCGCACCGAAATCGTCAGCGCACTCTACGGGTTACAGCCTACCTTCGAAGGTGAAATCTGGATTCGTGGCCAGCTCTCCTGGATTCGCTCGCCGGCCGATGCGATTGCTGCAGGCATCGGGATGGTGACCGAAGATCGCAAAGGCCTAGGATTAATCCCCGCTCAGAGTGTCCAACAAAACATCACGTTGTCCTCTCTTCACAAGTTGTCACTTGGACCGTTATTGGATCATGCCCGTGAAAAGAAGGAAGCTTCCGCCCAAATATCCCAATTCGCCGTCCGCACTAGCGGCCCCCAACAGCCGATCCACCAACTCAGCGGCGGCAACCAGCAGAAATCCCTCATCGCCCGCTGCCTGCTGCATGACCCCGACATTATCATCCTAGATGAACCCACCCGAGGTATCGATATCGGCGCTAAAGCCGAAATCTATGCCATCATTCAGAAATTAGCCCAAGCAGGTAAAGCCGTGCTCCTGGTCTCGTCTGAACTGCTCGAGGTCCTCTCGCTCGCCCATCGCATCATGGTCATTCGCCAAGGCGACCTCGCCGCTGAACTTGATGCCACTAAGACCGACCAAGTAACCCTCTTGCATCACGCCATGCCCCTTTGACCGCCATGATCGCCCTCGACCGCAATCTTCTTCACCGCTTCGGCCTCCTGCTCATCATCTTCTTGATTGGCATCGCCCTATCCTTGGCCACCGAGAGCTTCGCCACCCTCTCCAATCTGACCAACGTCGCCCGCCAAGTCTCCATCAACGGCATCTTGGCTGTCGGCGTGACCTTCGTGCTACTCACCGCTGGAGTTGACCTTTCCCTGGGTTCCGTCGTGGCCCTCAGCGGAGTCGCCTGCGCCACCTTCGCTCAGACAGGAGAACATTTCGTCCTGATACCCATCTCCGTTGGCCTGCTCGTCGGCACCGCCTGCGGGCTCACGAACGGGCTATTTGTAACCATCGCAGGTATTCCGCCTTTTATTGTCACCCTCGGCATGATGACCGTGGCCCGTGGCCTAGCCCTCATTTTCAGCGGCGGTCGGCCCGTCGCGAACATTTCCGTAAACCTCACCGACTTCGCCGGCGACATCGGCGGAGTCCCCATCCCTTTGCTTTGCTTCGCCGCGGTCGCCACGCTCGCTTGGTTCTTTCTCCGACACTTCAAACTCGGGCGCCACATCTACGCCATCGGTGGCAACGAACAGGCGGCGCGCGCCGCTGGGATTTCGGTGAATAAGGTGAAGCTTTTAAGCTATGCACTCTGCGGCCTGCTCGCCGGGCTTGCCGGCGTAGTCCTCACGGCGCGCACCACAACCGGACAACCCAATGCCGGGGTTGCTTATGAACTCGACGCCATCGCCGCCGTGGTCATCGGAGGCACGAGCCTGGCCGGAGGCATCGGTACGATTACGGGTACGCTTCTTGGCGTCCTGCTCATTGGAGAAATCAACAACGGTTTAGATTTAATGGGCGTTTCTTCGTATTTTCAGGCCGTCATTAAAGGAGTCATCATCGTGGGTGCGGTTTGGCTCGACCGTCGTCAGTCCCGTTCCTAATCCTCCTTCATGCGTCTTACCCCTCGCCCAGTCGCAGGCGCCTTGCTGGCCGCCTGCTCCCTTGTCGCCCTGATGACGGCATTCTCCGGGTGCAAAAAGACCGAAGCCCGCAAACCCGGCGAAGTGCTCATCGGCTTCTCCTCCCGTGACCTCTCGGCTGAATACACCGCCAAGCTCTCCGAGGCCGTGGTCGAGTA
>CAISXT010000128.1 GCA_903889525.1 uncultured Opitutia bacterium
CATGCAAACCCTCGGCGAACGTCTCCAAGAAGCCCGTCAGCGACTGGGCGTGACCCTCCGCGAAGCAGCGGAGTTCACGAAGATCCGTACCGACTACCTTCAGTCGATGGAGGCCAACCAATTCGAATCCATCCCGCTGGCCGATGTCTACAAGCGTGGTTTCGTGAAACTTTACGCCAAATACCTTCGTCTCGATGACGAAAAAGCCGGTGCGGATTTTAACACGCACCATTCGGCCAAGGCCTCCCGCCGTCCGCTCGAAGCCGGCGTTGAGGAGGACGCGGATTTTGAGCCCGCCAGACCTGTTGGGTCAGTCACGGTGAATCGCGACATGCTCATCTACGGCATCATCGGTATCGCGGCCATCGCGGCCATTATTGCGTTTTTTATCTAGGCTCGCCCGCGACGGCGAGCCATCCACAACCGAAGAAGGCTTCGGCCGCGGTGGTCATCCTGCCTGGACGTCCGCATCAGATTGGGATCACCTCGACGATGCCGGTGGTTCGCTTTCAGCTCACCGAGGTCGCGACGGGCGCCCTGCGGGCTAACATCATGCTAGGTCCACGGGATGAGGAAGTTCTGATTAACGTCAAAGGTGCTACGTTGCTCAATGCGACAGCGATTGAGGCCTTGCAGGTCCGGATAGACGGACGCCGCTTTCAATTTCCGGCCCTGGCCAGTGGGTTGATGACCATAGAACTTCCCGACGCCGAATCGTCCCCGCCTCCCCCGCCGGCGGTTCCGCCTAACAGCCCGGCGGCTGCCAAGGTTAAGAAAAAGCGCTGATTGGCAGGGGGTTGACCACCGCTGGCATATGGCTTAAAACCCAAGAGTCGTGCCGCCGCGCCTCGAACACCGTATTCTCGTTCTTAACCGTCTCTGGCAGCCGGTTAATATCGTGGGCGTGCTCCGGGCCATGAGCTTGCTCTTCCGCGGGCGCGCCACCGCCATCCATGCCGACCCCTCCGGCCATCGTGTCCTTAATGCCGAGGAGTGGGTGAAGTTTTCCTTGGAAGAGCCGCCTGCTGCCTCCGAATCCGTGCGCTCTCCTTGCATTGTGTTGCGCATCCCGCGCGTACTGCTGCTGGGCGCTTATGACCGCGTCCCCCGCCGCGAGATCCGGTTTAGTCGCCGCAATGTCTATCTTCGCGATACGAACACCTGCCAGTATTGTGGGCGAACTTTTCGCGAAGAAGAGCTTAACCTCGATCACGTCGTGCCGCGTGACGTCGGCGGCAAGACGAACTGGGAGAATATCGTGACGGCTTGCGTGCGCTGCAATTCCCGCAAGGCCAACCGGTTGCCGGAACAGGCCAGCATGACCTTGCGCCGTGTGCCCGCCAAGCCCAAGTGGCGGCTGGTGGTGGCCTCCTCGCTCTCGGTCGACGAGGTCGAGGCCTGGAAGGAATTCCTCGAGGTCACGCCCGCCGGTCAGCTGCCTTGGCGGAACTGAGCGAGAGGCGATTACTTGGTGCGGGTAACCAGATTCGAACTGGTGTATCCACTTTGGAAGAGTGGTGTCCTACCACTGAACGATACCCGCGTGGCCAAGGACGCCCACTATTCCGACCCGCCGGGCCGGGGTCAAGCCTCCCGAAGGGGCCTAGCGAAACGTCTTGGAGCGGGTAACCAGATTCGAACTGGTGTCACCACTATGGGAAAGTGAGGTCCTACCACTGAACGATACCCGCGACCAAGAGTGGGATTTCTGACCCAGCCCCGTCCGTCCGTCAAGCGGAGTCGGATGGGCCGTGCACGACCGTGATGGAGCCATTGGTCTCCAGAATCACATGGCGGGCGTGCTCGATGTTGGCGCAGCCGGCGGCCCGGAGTGCGGCCATGAGCTCATGGTGGGTGATTTTCTCGCGATGCATGTTTTGCTCAAGGACGTTGTTATCCTTCACAAGGAATACGGGGCGTCCGACGAGTAGGCTTTCGATGAATTTAGAACGACGGGAAAGGATGGAGACGCCCCAGTTGAGGGTGACGAGCGTGACCGCGACGAGCAACCCACCGCCGAGGCTATTATCTCCGCCGTTCATGGAGTTTTGCACGGCGTTGCTCAGGATGAGCAGGAGGATGAAGTCAAAGGGGGCGAGCATCCCCACCTGCCGACGGCCGGTTATCCGGATCAGCACGATAAGGAAGATATAGACGACGATGCCACGGAGGACCATTTCATACCATGGTACGGTGGGCATGAACATGGTGCTCCACGAGAACGCGGCGGGGGTGACTTGGGCGAGCATGGGGCCAGCGTGTTCGTCTTTCTACAGACTGCGACATTGTTTGCGCTTCACCGCGGACGTACATTCGTCATCGTCCTGCCATGGCTCGCCTCGCACCCAAGACCCCCGCTCCCATCCGTGATGTGTTGATGATGGCGACTCCCTCCAAGAACGCCGACCTTCGCTGGTTCGGGGGCTTCCACGCCTCCGATCCCTTCCCGGCCTTTTCCGCCGGCGGCCGGCGGATTGGCCTATTGCCCGGCATGGAAGTCGGTCGCGCGAAGGCTGAGTCGGCCTTCGACGAGGTACTCAACCTCACCGCCATCATCGGCGACCTCCGCCAGACGAATTCGAAAGCCGGCGTCGCCGACGCCATCGTCTTCGCGGCGCTGCAGCAAGGCATCCATCGTTTCCGCGTCCCCGCTGATTTCCCAGTGGGACTCCACGAGCGCCTCCGTGAGCTCGGCCTCGAGCTCCAGGCGGTCGGTGCCCAGCATAACGAGCGAGGCTCGCCCGAGCTCTTCCCGGCTCGTCAGGTCAAGACGAAGGCCGAACTTGCCGGCATCCGTGCCGGCAATGTGGCCGCGGTCGCCGGCTTTAAGGCTGTGGAGAAGGTGCTTGCGGAATCTAAGGCCGATAAAAAAGGCGTGCTACAATGGCAGGGTAAAACCCTGACGGCCGAGACGCTCAAGGAGGAGGCGCAGGTTGCGATCCTCCGCCAAGGTGGTCTCTGCGACATCGGCCTCATTATCGCCCCCGGCGATCAAGCCGTCGATTGTCACTGCTCCGGCTCCGGTCCGATTCACGCCAACGAGCTCATTGTCTGCGATATCTATCCGCGCCATATCGCTTCGCATCATTACGGCGACATGACGCGCAGCTACCTCAAGGGGAAGGCCAACGCGAAGCAGCGCAAGATGGTCCACGCCGTCCTTGAGGCCCAGCGTCGGGCGATTAAAGCTATCCGCCCAGGCGTGACGGGTGCCAAGGTCCACGCGGTGGTGCAGGATTATTTCAAGTCGCTGGGCTATAAGACCGGCTTGGTGAAGGGTATCTATGTCGGCTTCTTTCACGGCACCGGGCACGGCTTGGGCTACGATATCCACGAGGAACCGAACCTATCACTACGCAATCCGCATCCACTTACCGCGGGCAACGCGGTCACGGTCGAGCCAGGGCTTTACTATCCTGGCATCGGTGGTTGCCGCTTCGAGGACTGCGTCGTCATCACCAAGAAGGGCTGCGAGATGCTTTCTTCCCATCCCTATAATTGGGAAATTGCCTGACGATGCCGGTGGGGCGCGGCAGGGCAGGGTCGCACACGTCGTTGACCGATGCGGCGCGACCTGTCGCCGAAGCGCTGGAGCGTTACGGGCGCGTTTCTCGTGGCGTCATCAGCGCGCGCGTTCGCGCCAAGACACTTTCGATCAAGATTATGAAACTAGATGGCGCCTTGCGTATTACGGTGGTCTCCAAAGGGTCGCGCCAAGAATTACACGTCTACGGCATCACATCGGCAAAGGCCGGCGTCATCCTCGGCGGGAGCGACTTCGCTGGCTATAAACTCAATTTTTCGGGTGAGTGAAGCCTTGGAAATTCTCGCGGAGATAACCGCTACCGACTGGGCCGCCGCCGCCGGGGACTGGACCCACCTGCCTTATATGCTTCGGGTGCGGGCGGAGCGCCTCCCAGCCACCTGGGATAGTTTTCCGACCGGAAGATTCCATGCCGTATTGGAAAGTGGGCGCTCGGGTTCACTCACTTTGGCGGTGCCCAGCGCCGCCCGCGCGACCGTCTTCTTTGTGGATGGTCGCGTCCTGGTGCATAACGAGGACGGCGCGCATGAGGAGGCCCTGGAGCGTCCGCTTGATTATCTTCGACGTTGGTCACGCGAGGTGCGGGCGCCCCGCCTCGCGGGCTGGCCTGACTTTCAAGGTGGATTGATCGCCCTGCTGGGCTACGAACTGGCGACGCAGTTCGAGCCAGTGGTCTCCGCCCCGGCCGATACACACGCGCCGCTCGCGGCCTTTCTCGAAGCCACCGAGGTGTGTATTTTTGATGCCGCCCAAAAAGAACTCACGGTGGTCATCCTCTGTCCGCAAGGGCCGGCAGTGCCAACCTTACGCCTCGCGCGCGCGCGTGCCGAGGAGCTCGCTCGCCACTGGTATCACGCCGCGGCCCAACCCGCCCCGACGATCGCACCAGCGTCCGCACCCGCGACGCCTCTGCATGCCTCTCTGGAGCCGGCGGCGTTTGAAGCCGCCGTGCGGCGCTGTCAGGCCTACATTGCGGCCGGTGATACCTATCAGGTAAACCTTTCGACGCGGCTGGAGGTGCCACCGGTGAATACCTCCCTCGCCTATCAGGTGCTTCGCACCGCCAACCCTTCGCCCTATATGGGCATGGTGAGTTTGCCGGGAGCCACGCTCGTTTGCGGCTCCCCCGAGCTCTTGGTGGAATCCGTCGGTGGTCGGGTGGCTTCTCGGCCGATTGCCGGCACGCGCCCGCGGGGCCTCGACGAAGCAGCCGACCTCGCCTGGGCTAAGGAGTTATCCGGTGACACCAAAGAAAAAGCGGAACACCTGATGCTGGTGGATTTACTGCGGAATGATGTCGGCCGCGTCTCTCGGGCCGGTAGCGTCACCGTCCCGGAATTCATGGCCGTGGAGCGTTACTCGCATGTCATGCACTTAGTTTCTCAGGTGGAGGGTGTACGCCAGTCCGGGGCTGGCCCAGCTGATATCATTCGGGCACTCTTCCCCGGAGGCACCATCACGGGCGCGCCGAAAGTTCGCACGATGCAGATCATCGCAGAATTGGAGCCCGTCGCCCGCGGTTATTATACAGGTTCGCTCGGCTGGATTGGTGCTTCGGGTGACCTTTGCCTAAACATTATCATCCGTTCTCTTTGGATGGCCGAAGGCCGATGCTTCGTGCAGGCGGGAGCGGGGATTGTCGCCGACTCCGTGCCCGCCTTGGAGTACGCCGAGAGCCTGCGGAAGGCGCAGGCTCCTTTACTCGCCGCCGCTCGGGCGGCCTTACGCCCATGATGGGTTGGCGCAACGGGGAGTGGGTCGAGTTGCCCGATGGCGCCGAGGTTTCTGCCTTACACGCCGGTCCGGCTCTTTTCGAAACCTTCGCCTTACGCGACGGAAGCATCGAATGCCTGCCAGATCATCTCGCCCGTCTCCATCTCGCCTGTCCGCGTTTAGGATTAGACCCGATTCGGCTTGTGTTGGGTGCCGCGGCGAATCCGGTGGCTTGGTCGGGTCCGATTCGCGGATTGCAGGCTCGCACCGGCCTAACAAACGCTGTGCTTCGTCTCGTCGTCGCCGCCCGTCCAGATGGGCTGGCAACGGAATGGCTCACCGCCCGCACTCTGCCGGTCTCGCCATCAGCGTTGGATCTTTTTATCCTGAGCACGCGACGCGATGCCCCGGAATGGTTGCCGCGGCCGAAGAGCGGACCTTGGCTCAACTCTTCGGCGGCGTGGAGTGAGTTGCGCACCTTCGCCGATCGCCCTGATGCCGAAGGCATCCAGCTCGATGCTCAGGGCAATATTTCAGAATGCACGCGGAGCTCCTTGGCGTGGTGGGACGGGTCAGTCTGGTGTTTCCCCGCAATTTCCACCGGCAGGTTAAACGGGACCGCCGCCGCCCAGTTTCGCGGAGTGCTCGCCTTGGCCGGACGAGCTGTGCGCGACGTCGCTGGGCCATTCCCGAAGGAAGCTCAGTCCATTGTGGTACTGCGTTCGACCTTCCTGGGCGGAGCCACCTTGGCCGCCACCGTGGCCGATGAGAACCGTACCGTCATTTGGAAGGCGCCCGCAGATCAGGCTGAGCCCCGTGCGATGCTGGCTAACTTGGCCGCGTGGCGCACTCAGCGCTGCATGATTTTACTGTAGACGGGTAGGGCGGTCGCGAGCACGAGCAAGGCTAGGAACACAACGCTGACCAAGGCGGAGAAACAGGTCGCCGCGAGCAGAGACGCCATCCGCACCACGGCATCCTCTTCTTTTCTGAAGTGAGCCCGTAGGGCCAGGAGTGTCGAGGCCCCGCCGAGAGCGAGTAATAGTCCGAGCGCCCCGTTGAAGTGATTGAAATAAAATCCGGTGAGTCCAGGTAGGCTGCCGGGCTCGCCGTTAAGCGTCACGGCCAGGATGGGTTGGGCGCGGAAGGCGATGGCACCGGCGGCCGCTGGTAGCGCCGCTGTCAGGAACACGGAAAGCGCCGAAATCATCTGAAGCTCGCGGGGGGACATAAAGGGAGTATTCCGCCGAGAGCAGGTGGGTCAATATTGGGATTCTCCCTCGCCAAGGCCTAAGGGGTGGCCTAATAAAAAGGCACATGGACGCTTGGTTGCTCTGGCCGATTTTCATCCTTCTGAATGGCAGCGCTGCCGGGTTTTCGCTCGTGGCCGGAGTGGTCGCGGCGCTCTCGCACACCGAACTTGAGGAACTTCGCCGCCAAGACGCGAAGGCGGCCGTCTCGATTGAGCGATCCCGCGGCGACCAAGGTAACACCCTCGCCGCGCTCGAGGTTTTGACGGCGGCGTTCGTCGGCATGAGTGCCCTCCTGGGCGGCATCTTGATGGGCGAGCGGTTCCTGCCCAATAAGGCCGCCACCTGGCAGGTCGCCCTTTTGACTGCACTTGGCGTCATTGCCGTCTCTTTCATCATGGCGTGGCTCACGGTCATGCTCCCGCGCAAGGTGGGGATGCATTTCCGCGTTCATTTGGCCCCGCGCATCGCCGCCCCGTTGAAGCTCGTGCGAGGCGCCGCGAAGATTCTCCGGATGTTCGGCAAGTTGCACGACGTGCTGGCACCACCGGAAGAGCCGGGCATTGATCGGGCGGACGCCGATATCGGCAGTTTCGCTCAGGCCGCCGCGCGGGAAGGGAAAATTACACAGGCCGAAAGCAACCTCGTCTCCAACGCGGTCAGGCTCGATGACATCCCGGTTTCGCACGTGCTGACGCCTCGCCCAGTGGTCACGGCCGTCGAAGCCGATTTGACGGTCGCGGATGTCCTTCGTCTTCACCCGACCGTCCCGCACGGCCGCATGCCCGTCTGGGAACAGAATCCAGATCGCATCGTCGGCGTGGTCCGTCGACGCGATATCCTTAAGGCGGCCGGTGAGAATCGCCGAGAAGTGCCCATGCGTGAGTTGATGGCCAAGGCACACATCGTCCCGGAAAATGCGACCCTCTCTGACGCGTTGCACGACTTGGTCCGCGCGCACCAGCACCTTGCGGTGGTGGTGGATGAGTTCGGTGCCTTCGCGGGAGTGATCACTCTGGAAGATATTTTCGAATCCCTTCTCGGGGTGGAAATTTACGAAAAGGATGACCCGCACCCGGATATGCGTGAGTTAGCGCGTCAGCGCGGACATCGCCCGGGCCGTCGTTCCGGACCGGAAACCCCACCGAAGGGCGTCACATGATCGGCGGCTTTCTGGCCTACTGGGTCCACGACCTTGATCCGGTCGCGATTCATTTCCCGCCTAGCTGGGGGCTGCGCGGTGTTCATTGGTATGGCCTGGCCTATGCCGCCGGCTTCGCCATCGCGGCTTACCTACTTGGTCGCTGGCGCCGAGCAGGCCTGACCCCGCTCCGTAATGTGCACGATGAGTCCGCGCTGATTACCGCTATCATGATCGGCACGATTACGGGCGGCCGCTTAGGCCATGTCTTGCTCTACGCCCGCGCGGAATTCGTCGCCGACCCGATGATGGTGTTTCGCGTCTGGCAAGGCGGGATGGCCAGCCACGGCGGTTTCCTGGGGGTCTTGCTCGCCGGTCTCTGGTTTGCGCGTAGTCGCAAGCAAGATTTTCTACCGATGGGGGATTTGCTCTGCGCCCTCGCCCCAGCTGGTTTACTTTTCGGGAGGCTGGCAAATTTCGTGAACGGAGAACTCGTGGGCAATCCCTCGTCCATGCCTTGGGCGGTGATCTTTCCGCACGAGAGCCCGCTGCCACGCCACCCGTCGCAGTTATACGAAGCCTTTGGCGAGGGGCTGTTGCCGCTGCTTTGGGTCTGGTTCCGTTATCCGCGGCGACTCCCGCCCGGCCGACTCGCCGGTGAGTTTTTGCTGCTCTACGCTGCCGCCCGCATCATTTGCGAATACTTCCGCTCCGCGGAAGATGGCTTCATCCTCGGGTTAACGGCCGGGCAGTTCTGGACGTTACCGTTCGTGGTACTTGGTTCCGTCTTGGTGTTTCGTCCGCGCCGTCCGGCTGAATGATGTTGCCCGTGGGGGCGGGCGGTGGGAGAAGTTCACCGCACCATGATTGCCGTTCCGTTGCTTGACCTTGGCCCGCAGAACCGAGCCCTCGAGGCCCAGTTCGAAATCGCCTTTCGCGAAGTGCTCCGCTCCAACATGTTCATCATGGGCCCGCGCCTCGAGGCCTTCGAGAAGGATTGCGCCACGTTCCTCGGCGTGAAGCACGCGCTCGGCGTTTCTTCCGGCACCGATGCCTTGTTGCTCGCGCTCATGGCACTCGGGATCGGCGAAGGGGACGAAGTCCTGATTCCCTCCTTCACCTTTTTCGCCACCGCCGGCTCCGTCGCGCGTTTGGGAGCCTCCCCCGTGTGGGTCGATGTTGACCCCCATCACTTCAATATCGATCTGGCCGATGCCGCTCGCAAGGTTGGCCCGCGGACCCGGGCGATCATGCCAGTGCATCTCTTCGGCCAGTCTTGTGACCTGGATGCCCTGCAGGGTTTTGCCTCCGCCCATAACCTGAAGGTCATCGAGGATGCTGCTCAGTCGATGGGTGCTCGCTGGAAGGGACGGAGCACCATGTCCTCCGGCGATTTCGGAGCTACGAGCTTCTTCCCCTCGAAGAATCTTGGCGGCATGGGCGATTCCGGCTTGGTGACGACTTCCGATGACGCTTTGGCGGAGCGCGCCCGGATGCTGCGCGTTCACGGGATGCAGCCGAAGTATTATCACCGCGAAATCGGGGCGAACTTTCGGATGGATCCACTCCAGGCGGCCTTGCTGCACCTCAAGCTGCCGCATCTGCCGGGCTTCAACTGTTCCCGCGCGGGCAACGCGAACTTCTACCACGCGGCCCTCAAGGGTCGCGCGGGTATTGTCGAGAACCGCCCGGGGGCCGATAAGGCCGCGAAGATCCTCTTGCCGGTCGACTTTTCCGGCCAGGGAATCTGGAACCAGTTCACGCTCCGCGTCCCTCATGGTCGCCGCGATGCGCTCAAGGCCTTCCTCACGGCCCGTAAAATTGGTTGCGAAATCTATTACCCGATCCCCTTGCACCGCCAGGAATGTTTCGCGGGCAAGAGTTATCGCGGAGCCGACAGTGCGAAGGTCTCTGAATCACTTGCTACGGAAGTCTTGAGCATCCCCATCTTTCCTGAGCTTGGCAGCGAGCAGCGCCAGTGGGTGGCCGACTCGCTTGCGGATTTCGCGGCCGGCAAGACGGAGTGAGCCGAGGAAGGGACGTAGTGGTCCGATGAACGTAGCTAAGACCCGCCGACTCTCCGGTGCCGGTTTCAAACGGACGCGACGCAGTCGCGCCCCTACCCATGACCTATGCCGCTTAGAAGAACCGTACCGTCTTGATGCGCATTTTCTCGTGCTCCGCATCGGTGCACGGTGCGTTGATCGGCACGGAAGGGGCTTGGTCATTCGGCACCACGAGGCCGTGAGCGAGGAGGTACTGTTCGACTTCGGCGCCGGAGATATCCGGGAGCATCACGCCAGCGACTTCCACGCAGGGCGAAAGGCGCTGGCCGCTTTTCTCGACCATCTCGGCGTAGTTAGCCGGGTTGTTGATGATATCAACATCCTGATAGGTGAGGGCATACTTCGCCATGATCGCGCGAACGCCGTTGCTCCAGCCACAGCTAGGTTTGAGGTAACAGCGGATATTCATGACCACACCAATGCGGGCAGGTTGGCCGGGAATCAAGCCCGCCGACCTTTTTTAGGAGCGTTTTCTGGAGCCCCGACCGGCGGTGTGGGCTCATACCAGTAGCCGATGCCGTGAATCGTCCGGAAACAATCGAGCGTGCGACCGAATTCGGCGTAGGCCTCGCGGATCTTGGCGATATATTGGTCGAGCGAGCGACTGCGGACATCGGCGTGCACGCCCCAGACGGCATGGATCAGGCTGTGTCGGCTAATAATTACGCCCGGGTTGGCGTGCAGGTGATAAAGAATGCCGACTTCTTTGCGGCCCAATTTGCGCCGTCGGTTCCCCGAGAAGAGCAGCTCGAGTCTTTCCGGATGCACCTCGGCGCCATTGAAGATGAATATTCCCGTGCCGAGATCGGCGTTGTCGGTCAGTCGGCTGTCTCCGGAGGTTTCACTCCGTCTCAGGACCGCATGGATGCGCGCGATGAGTTCTTCCGGATGGTGTGGCTTGCCGACGAAGTCATCCGCGCCAGCTTCTAGGGCTTGCGCGACCTGTGGCCCGCTCCGCTGGGCGGAGAAGAAGATCACCGCCGGCGCATGATGCAGGCGGCGAATCTTACCGAGCAAGTGTAGGCCATCGAGGTCTGGCAGATTCGGATCCAGTAGGACGATGTGGACATGATGCTCGCCGATAAATTTAAGCGCGGTCGCCCCCTTGTGAAAAATCTGGGAAGAGAATCCGGCGGTCTCGAATTGGTCGGCGACGGTAGCGGCGAGGCTCCGATCGTCTTCAATGATGACCACCAGTGGCTTCTGCTTGGGGCTCATGCAGAATCGGGGTTGGGTAAGACTGAGGGGGTAAATACATATGTAAAAATCGGCCGGGTGTTGCCAAGCCATTAAAACACCGCAAGGGTCATCAGGCTTATGGATGATAATGAACCTAAAAAACCGACCAATCGTTGGGGGCTCTTATTGTTTCTTGTGCTATTTATCGGCTCAGCGTGGTGGGGCGGCGCGGTCCTGGCGAAGAACGGGGCCAAGAAGGCGGAGGGGAAGTCCAGCAACCCCTACGTCGATCAAAGCCTGTTCGGCCGATAACCGACCCAGTTTGTGGGCTGGAAATCAGGTTTTCCAAAAATCTTGACCAGCGGGGGTTCGTTATTAAGTTCCGCACTTCCACCGACCGCCCCCTTCGTCTAGCCCGGTCCAGGACACCTCGTTTTCATTGAGGTAACTGGGGTTCGAATCCCCAAGGGGGCGCCAGGTGGAAGTCTTTAAGGTTCCTTCCCCGGGAGGGATGTAATTACCCCTTGCCATAGTTCAAAAATTATTGAAATGTCTGAGCGGTCCCTATCCCCGGGGCCAGCTTCCATGAAGCCACCCTCTGAAAAGACTGCCGGTCGGCGCTCCAGCCGCCCATCATTTGAGCCCCTCCAGCCTCACGAGGTTGAGCTGGCTGATTTCTTTGTTCGGATGGCGGGGATTCTGGGCGTCCCGCGCTCCGTGGCGGAGATCTACTCGCTGCTTTATGCAGCTTCAGCCCCGCTGGATTTTGATCAGATTCAAGGTCGACTTGGAATGAGCAAAGGCTCTGTCAGTCAGGGGCTTAAGTTCCTCCGTGATCATGAGATGGTTCTCTCCGTGAAGGCCAAGGGCGACCGCCGTGAGCGCTGGCAACCTACACCCTCCTTGGCTGCCTCCTTGGTGACGTTATTGAGAAGCCAGGTCCTCCCCGCCTTGGAGCTGGCCCAGCCATCCCTGCAGCGCGTGCTCGAGGGTGCCCAAAAGAAAGGCGCCTCTCCCGAAGTCATCGAACGGCTCGGCCGGCTTAACCGCTGGAACGCCCGGGCCCTCGAACTCTTCCCGCTCCTCCTTCCTCCCCCTCCCGGGAGCTGACCCAATTTGCCGGCCTTGCCGGCGACAGTCTTATTTCGCTCCGTGCAGGTAAAATCCCCTGCACGGGCGGTAGCCTGCCCGGGTATTCCAATCTTCTAAAGCTCCCATTCTTTCGCCCGTGCGTATCGCCATCACCAGCGGCTATTTCGACCCGATGCATCGCGGGCATTTGGAGCTCCTCGCGCTTTCCCGCGCCCAGGGCGATGCCCTTTGGGTCATCGTCAACACCGACGCCCAGGCTGCCCTAAAGAAAGGGAAGGCCTTCATCGACCAAGACACCCGCCTCGCGGTGACGGCCGCCTTGCGGGTCGTCGACCGGGCGGTGCTAGCCGTCGATACCGACGGCTCAGTCTGTGCCACCCTTGAGCGGCTGATTATCGAAGCGAAGGCCCTCGGGCATGAGGCGGTCTTCTGTAAGGGCGGCGACCGTAACTCGGGTAATATCCCAGAGATGGCCGTGCTGCGCCAGCATGGCGCCATGCTCATCGAAGGCTTGGGCGCCAAGATCGATAGCAGCTCCCGTATCATCGCCCAAGCGAAGCCCCCCGTCGCCTAATCCTACTATTTTCCACTTATGAAAAAACGCGCGCTCATCACCGGGATTACCGGCCAAGACGGCTCCTACCTCGCCGAGTTCCTTCTCGCGAAGGGTTACGAGGTCCACGGCATCATCCGCCGGTCCTCTTCCTTCAACACGGAACGGATCGAGCACCTCTACATGGAGGATCTCGTGCGCGATATCCATGTGAAGAAGATCTCGTTACACTACGGCGACCTCACCGATAGCACCAATCTCATCCGCTTAATCGGCGAAATTCAGCCCGACGAGATCTACAATCTCGGAGCGATGTCCCACGTGAAGGTGTCCTTTGAAATCCCAGAGTACACCGCCGATACCGACGGGGTGGGTACGCTCCGCCTCCTCGAGGCAATCCGTATCCTAAAAATGGAGCAGAAGGTGCGCATCTACCAAGCTTCCACCTCCGAGCTCTTCGGTAAGGTGATGGAAGTCCCGCAATCAGAGACGACCCCTTTTTATCCGCGCAGCCCTTACGGGGTCGCGAAAATTTACGCCTATTGGATTACGCGCAACTACCGTGAGGCCTATGGCATGTTCGCCTCTAACGGCATCCTGTTCAATCACGAGTCCGAGCGCCGCGGGGAGACCTTCGTCACGCGTAAGATTAGCCTCGCGGTCGCGAACATCGTGCATGGCCGCCAGGACTGTCTTTTCCTCGGTAATCTTTCCGCGCAGCGAGACTGGGGCTACGCCCCGGATTTCGTGCAATGCATGTGGCTCATCTTGCAACACAAGCAGCCAGATGACTTCGTGATCGCCACCGGGAAGATGTATACAGTGCGTGAATTCTGTACCCATGCGTTCCGGCGGGCCGGCATCGAGCTGGTCTGGCAGGGCGCCGGGGCGGAAGAGAAGGGCGTTGACCGTAAGTCGGGCAAGACGCTGGTCGCCGTCGATCCCCGGTATTTCCGTCCGACAGAGGTCGAGCAGCTGCTGGGCAACCCCGCGAAGGCCGTGCGCGAACTGGGTTGGAATCCGCAGCAGACCTCCTTCGAGCAGCTGGTGCAGAAGATGGTCGATCATGACCTCAAGAAAGTCGCTCACGAGCACCGCTGATGGATCCCGCCGCCAAGATTTATGTCGCCGGCCATCGCGGGATGGTCGGGTCGGCTATCGTCCGAGCGCTCCGCGCCGCGGGCCATACGGCCGTTGTCACCCGCACCTCCGCCGAACTTGATTTGCGGGACGGCGCCGCGACCCGATCGTTTCTTGCCGCCGAAGCCCCGACCTACGTCGTGATGGCAGCCGCGCGCGTCGGTGGCATCAAGGCCAACTCCACGGCTCCTTACGATTTCCTTTACGACAACCTCGTGATGGCAGCGAATGTCATCGAGGGTTCCCGCCAGGCCAGCGTCCGCAAGCTCCTCTTCCTCGGCTCGAGTTGTATCTACCCCAAACTTGCCCCGCAGCCGCTTCGCGAAGACTCCCTGCTCACGGGCCCGCTTGAGGTCACGAACGAAGCTTACGCCATCGCCAAAATCGCCGGCATCAAACTTTGCGATCACGCCCGTGCGCAGTATGGCTGCGACTTCATGAGTGCGATGCCGTGCAATCTTTACGGCACCGGCGATAACTTCTCACTCGAGAACTCGCATGTCCTTCCCGCGATGATCCGGAAGATGCACGAGGCGAAGCTGCGCGGCGATACGACCTTACGACTCTGGGGTACGGGCGCGCCGCTCCGCGAATTCCTCCACGCCGACGATCTGGCTGAAGCCTGCCTCGTGCTGATGAACCGCTACGCGCAGCCGGGTCATATTAATGTCGGCTCCGGTGAGGAACTTTCCATTCGCGAACTCTCGGCGCTCGTGGCCGCCGCCGTCGGCTTCACCGGCCGCATCGAATTTGACCCGACGATGCCAGATGGCACGCCCCGCAAGCTCATGGATGTCTCGCGTATTCACGCACTGGGCTGGAAGCATCGCATCACGATGGCCGAAGGCATTCGTGGCGCCTACCAGTGGTATCTGGCCCATGCCGCCGAAGCGCGGAAGTAGGCGAGTGCGAGTATCGGGGTGGGAGTGCCTTAGATATAACCTCCGCCCATCATCCGGTTTCCCAAATCCCTCCGCCCTAGGTCCCGGTTTCTTAGCCCTATACTCGATACTCTTAACTCTATACTCCCGATTCCTCATGTCCTCCGTCACCCTTTGTATTCCAGCGCGAATCGCTTCCACGCGCCTGCCGCGCAAAGTCCTGCTCGATCTCGGCGGCAAGCCGGTCGTGCAGCATGTGTGGGAACGCGCCCGTCAGGTCCGCCAAGCGGATCGCATCGTGCTACTCACGGATTCCGATGAGGTCGCGGGTGTCGCCCGGGGTTTTGGCGCCGAAGTCCTGATGACCTCGCCCGATTGCCCTTCTGGCACCGCGCGCATGGCGAGCATCATCGGCCAACTGCCTGGAGAATTCTTCCTCAACATCCAAGGGGACGAGCCGTTCATTCAGCCCGCACTTTTGGACGGCCTCATCACCCGCTGGAAAGAAACTCAATGCCAACTAGTCACCGCGGTCTCAAAAATCCACACCACCGAACGCCTGTTGGCAACTTCGGTCGTCAAGGTGGTCCGGGCGGAAAATGGTGAAGCCTTATATTTCTCCCGCAGTCCGATTCCGCATCTCCGCGGCATCGAGTCGGCTGATTGGGTCGCGCGGCGCGATTACTGGGCGCACATTGGCGTCTACGGCTACGACCGAGCTACCCTTGCCGACTACGCTCAACTCGCCCCGACGGAACTCGAATCCTGCGAATCCTTGGAGCAGCTACGCTTCCTCGCCCACGGCATCACCTTCCAGACGGTGGTGACGGATTATCACCCAGTCGCGATCGACACGGCAGAAGACCTGGCGGCCGCACGCGCGTTGCTCGCTCAAGCGTAACGCCGACCCAACCACATTTATACCATGAATACTCCCCTGAACTCCGCGCGCGCGCTCCTCCAAGCTGAGGCTGATGCGCTCGCCGAACTGGCTTCGCGGCTCGATGGCTCCTTCACGAAGGCCGTCGATCTCATCGCTGCCCATGCCGGCAAGGTCGTCATCTGTGGCGTCGGTAAATCCGGGCTCATCGGCCAGAAGGTCGCCGCGACGCTTTGCAGCACGGGTACGCCGGCGATATTCCTCCACGCGGCCGATGCCGTGCATGGCGACCTCGGCATCCTCCAAGCGGGCGACCCGGTCGTCCTGATTTCGCGTTCCGGCACCACTGCTGAGTTGGTGCGGCTGATTCCAGTGCTCCGCTCCTTCATGTCGCCGCTCATCGCCATCGTCGGCAACACCCAGTCCCCGTTGGCGACCCAAGCGGATATCGTCTTGGACATCGGAGCGCGCCCGGAAGCCGACCCGCTAGGACTCGCCCCCACGACCTCGGCCTTACTCACGCTGGCCTTGGGTGATGCGTTGGCGGCCGCCTTGATGACGAAGCGCGGTTTTGGAGCCGCGGATTTCGCTCGCTTCCACCCCGCAGGGCAACTCGGCCGCAATCTTTCCCTTACGGTTGGCGAAGCCATGCAGCCGCTGGAACGCTGCGCGTGCGCCAAGCCGGGCGATCTGCTTCGCGATACCGTCATCGCCATGACGCGCCACCCCCATGGGGCCGCGTGCATCCTGGCTGCAGACGGCTCGCTGGCCGGGCTCATCACGGATGGTGACCTGCGTCGCGCGCTCGGTCGCGGCATCGATATTAACTCTGCCCGAGCGGCGGACATCATGACGGTTAACCCGGTGCGGGCCCACGCCCCAATGTTCCTCGGCGAGGCCGCCCGCATGATGGAAGATCGACCTTCGCAAATCGCTGTCCTGCCTGTGACCGACCCGGCCACGCAGCGGTGTCTCGGGCTGATCCGCATTCACGATATTTATCAGGCGGGCATCGTTTAAGCCTGGCCTCTCTCTACCTGTGAACTTCGACCCCCGAGAAATCGACCAAGCCCGCCGGACTCGTCCGCCGCTGACGCGTCGCGAAATCGCGGTGATGTCGCTCTCGGGTATCGTGTTGGTACTGTCGCCGCTCGGGTGGGCGGGTGTGGTCTTATGGACGGTGGCGGCTGGATTAGGTTTCGCCGCCGCGGCCTTGCTCGCCGCCGTGGGGAACACGGGGGCACAAAGGGCGGCACTCGTGGTCTGGTTCTTGGGTATCGTGCTCGGCTTCATCGGCGCCGCCACCTCGGGCGCCGAGATGTGGTCCTCTCGCTGGCTCGATTTTCTCGCGTTCCCGATCGCAGCTTTCACGGGGACAGGCATCGCGCTCTTCCTGCTCTCCGGCGACCTACGCTCGCGCCCGGCGGAAAATTGCCGACGCGATCTGTTCCGCCTGATTCCCTTCTGGGCGGGTCTGGCGCTCTTCGCCTATTTCGCCATCCAGGATTTCAACGCCTGGGGCGTGGTGGTGGATCGGGCGGCTTTTTGGGCCAAGCAAGGGATCCCTGGCATCGAGGCAGGTTCGTACGATATCCGTCCGCTCGCTTACATTCCCTGGCTCCCTTCGGGGCTAGAAGCGCCCTTCACCCAGGACCTCACGACGCAGCTGCCGATGAATGCGTGGCGCCTGATGATGATCGTGGCCGCCCCCTGGTTGCTTTTCTGTGCCTTGCGCTGCGGCCTGCGCCGCCGTCGCGGCTACGTCATTTTGGGTTGGGTCACGGTGCTCGCCGCTTGCGCCCACGGCCTCGGGGGTTTCTTCAATCAGTATTCCGATGGGACGATTCTCGGCTTCCCCGTCCCTTACAATACGCAGTGTTTCGGGCCGTTTATTAATCACAACCATGCGGGCATCTATCTTTACCTGAATGCCGCCGTGGCACTGGCCTTAACTTGTTGGCATATCCGTCGAGCCGGCGACAACGCTTTGCGTGGCGGGCCGCACCTCGTGAGCGCGTTCCTCGCTCTTTTCCTCACCTTGATTGTCGCGCTCACGAATAGCATGGGCGCGTCCGGGGTCGTGCTGGCTCTCGGGCTGGTGTCTGTGCCAGCCGCCTATTTCATCGGCTTCACGGGCTCCCGTAACTCCGTCCGCGAAATCACGGTGGTGACACTCTTCGCCCTCATTTTTGCAGCGGTCGCGTTACTGTTCACGGTCGACTTAAAATCGCTCGGTAATAAATATGAGTCGAAGGTTACCGCCTATAAGGCGACGGGGGCCGATGATCGTGCCCCCTTCCGTCGATCCACTTGGAATCTCGCCACGGAAGGCGGCTGGTCTGGGCGCGTTTGGGTGGGCTACGGCGCCGGCTCCTACCGCTGGGTATCGCCGCCCTATCAGGCGAAGGAGCCGATTCTGGTCGGCAAGGATGGCGCTTTGGCGATGCGGGCACATTACGCGCACAACGATTGGCTCCAGATGCTGGCGGAGTGGGGCATCATTGGACTCCTGCCGGTGCTGCTGGCCCTGGGCTGGTTACTCAATTGGGTGACGCGGGCCTTCCGCCCCGGACATGCGGAAGCCATCCCGCTCGCCTGCGTCCTGTTGCTACTGCTGGCCCACGCTTACTTGGATCTGATCTTCTGGTTCACGCCACTCATGTTTGTCGCAGCTTTCGTCGCCGCCGCGATGATTGCGTTCGTCGAGCAATCGACGGCAGAGACGGCGGATACTTCCGGCTGATTTCATCCCTTGCGGCAGCTCATCCAGCATCTGGGTTCCGGTCATACGGAGCTGCTCGACGTCCCCGCTCCGGGCCCGCAGGCAAACCGTATCCTGATTCGAGCCGCCCGCTCGCTGGTCTCGCTCGGGACGGAACGCATGTTGGTCGAATTCGGCCGGGCCAGCTGGTGGGGCAAGGCCCGCCAGCAGCCTGAGAAATTTCGCGCAGTACTCGCAAAGATGCGCTCCGAAGGATTCTTCGCCACGGTCGGGGCGGTCCGCAGTAAACTCGCCCGACCGATCCCGCTTGGTTATTGTCACGTCGGACACGTGATTGATAACGGCGGAGTCGCCGGTTTCACGGTCGGCGACCGCGTGGTTTCGAACAGCCCGCACGCTGAAGTGGTTTCAGCCTCCGCCACTTTCGTGTCCCACGTGCCGCCCGGCGTCTCGGATGATGAGGCGACTTTCACGCCGCTTGCCGCCATCGCCCTCCAGGGCGTCAGGCTAATTGCACCGCAGCCGGGCGAGGTCGTCGTCGTGATGGGGCTCGGCCTGATCGGTCAGCTCGCGGTCCGGATTCTTCGTGCCCGCGGTATCGTCGTCCTGGGAACTGATCCCGATCCGGCTAAGTGCGTGCTGGCGGCCGCGGCGGGCGCGACCATTTGGGTTTCTGAAGGTAAGGCACCGTCGGCGCTGGGCTCCGGTGCGGCGGGCGTCCTGATCACCGCAAGCACGGCTTCCGATGAGCCGGTCAATCAGGCCGCACGGATTTGCCGCCGGCGCGGGCGCATCGTACTCATCGGAGTGGCCGGGCTTTCGTTGAATCGTGCCGACTTCTACCAGAATGAGGTATCATTCCAAGTTTCGCGCTCCTACGGCTCCGCCGATGCGTCCGATCCGTCATCGGCCCGAGCCAATTTCGACGAGGTTCTCGCGCTGATGGCTTCGGGTGCGCTCGATGTCGCCCCACTCCTGACGTCGCGTCATCCGTTCGTCGCGGCACCGCAAATCTACGACGACCTTCGTCGCCCGAGCGCCTACGGGCTGCTCATCGAGTATTCTGTCCCGAACGAGTCACTTGTCCGCACACTTCCCAGCGCCGATGGAGATCTCCGGACCACCAGCGGGATCGGCGTCATCGGCTGCGGTAACTTCGCCGCCCGCGTCCTCGTGCCTGAGCTGTGTCGCCAAGGCGCTGCGCCCTTAATCTTCGCCTCAGCCAAGGGACTTTCGGCGAAGCTACTCGCTCGTTCCACCGCGACGTCGACCACCGATCTGACAGCCTTACTCGATAATACGTCCGTGCGGACTGTCTTCATCGCGACCCGCCATGGTGAACACGGCGAACTCGTCCGTGCTGCCCTTCGCGCTGGCAAGAACGTCTGGGTCGAGAAGCCGCTCGCGCTCACCGAGGCCGATCTCGATGCCACGATGGCCGCCGCACGTGCAAAGGCGGTGCCGCTCGCCGTCGGCCTCAATCGCCGCTTCGCTCCGCTCGCCCGCCGCCTCCGCACCGCGCTCGCGGCGAAGCCTGGACCCCGCCGTTTCACGGTCGACGTCAACGCCGGGCGCCTGCCGGCCGATCATTGGACGCTCGATGCTCAACAGGGAGGGGGACGCATCGTCGGCGAGGCCTGCCATTTCGTCGACTTGCTGCGCTACCTTGCGGGCTCTCCCATCGCCTCTGCCCGGGCATTGTCCCGTGATGCCGACGGGCAGGACGGCGGCTGCTTCGAACTCCGCTTCGCCAACGGCGACGGTGCGACGCTGAACTATCGCACCGACCTTCCCGCGCACCTGCCCAAGGAACGCATCATCGTCACAGGTGATGGTTGGTCGGCGGAGCTCGATAACTGGAAATCCCTCCGCTCGCAGAATCTTCCCGGAGCTTCCGCTTTGCCCACTTGGCTAGGCGGTCCCGCCCGCGGCAAAGGCCACCCCGAATTGATCACCTCATTCCTGTGCGCCAGCAACGGTGAGTCCTTCCCCCCGCCCGTCTCCCTCGACGAGATCGAAGAAGTCTCTCGCTGGAGCATTCGGATGCAGGCGATGCGGTAATTCCAACCCCTTCAGCTTAAACCATATGAACTCACTCTGCGTCCTTGGCCTCGGCTATATCGGCCTGCCGACGGCGTCCATCTTCGCCACGAAAGGACGCCACGTTCTCGGCGTGGATATTTCGCCGGCCGTCGTGGAGACGATTAACAGTGGCCACATCCATATTCAGGAGCCTGACCTCGACGTGCTTGTGCGGGCGGCGGTGCAGTCTGGCAACCTCAAGGCGGCGACCAGCCCTGCACCCGCCGAGGTCTTCATCCTTGCCGTGCCGACGCCCTTTATCGTCGCCCCCGACGGATCGCGTACCCCTGACCTATCTTTTGTCGAAGCCGCGGCCCGCTCATTCGCTCCGTTTGTGGCGGCCGGTAATCTCGTCATCCTCGAATCGACCTCGCCCGTCGGCACGACCGAGAAAGTTAAAGCTTGGGTGGAAGATGAGCTCGCGAAGCTTGGGCGCAAGGTTGACGGCTTACTCTACGCCCATTGCCCGGAGCGGATTCTGCCAGGCCAGATGCTCAAAGAGCTGGTCTCTAATGACCGGATCTGCGGTGGGCTGACGCCCGCCGCCGCCGAGAAGGCTCGCGATCTTTACGCAACGTTCTGTACCGCGCAGATTTTTCTCACCGACGCCCGCACGGCCGAATTGGCGAAGCTGACCGAGAACGCCTACCGCGATGTGAATATCGCCTTCGCCAACGAGCTCTCACTCATCTGCGATAAGCTGGGGGTCGATGTCTGGGAGCTCATCCGCCTGGCCAATCGTCATCCGCGGGTGAAGATTCTTCAGCCAGGCCCGGGTGTCGGCGGTCATTGCATCGCCGTGGACCCTTGGTTCATTGTCGACGCCGCCCCGCAGGAGGCTCGGCTCATGCGCACGGCTCGCGAAGTGAATGACTCCAAGCCGCACCACGTCGTCGCCCAGGTCCGGGCCGCGGCCAGCGAGGGTGCGGTCGTCGCCTGTCTCGGGCTCGCTTTCAAGGCGAACGTCGATGACCTGCGCGAATCTCCCGCCGTCGAGATTGTCGCGCACCTCGCTAAGGCCGGCCTCAAAGTTCTCGCGGTCGAGCCACATGTTCGAGTTTTACCAGAGTCGCTGCAGGGTAGGGCGGAACTTGTCTCACTTGATAATGCGCTCGCTCGGGCGGAAGTCGTTGTCCTGCTGGTGGATCATCGGGCCTTTGCCTCGCTGACCTTGGCCCAGCTCGCCGGCAAGAAGCTCATCGATACCCGCGGAGCCATCCGATAGTTCTTTTGCTTTCCGAACTTCTCCATCACCTAGGCCCAGGTTGGCTCGCACGTCGGATACTGTGGTCTGCTGAGCGCAGGCTCGGACTTTTGGCGTATCGAATGCCTTTGCGGCCGTGGACGGATTTTGGATTAGCCGCGACGGCCACGGGCGAGTGGCGTAATTGCGCACCCAAAATCCCGTTAGCACGCCTAAATCGTGCGGACCTTGCGGCACACCTCGATGCATGGTCGGTGGAATGCGGCCATTCCCCCAGCGCCGAATCCGAGGCCTTGAGTCGAGGCTTTGGCCGCACCTTTTCGCATGACTTGGTCGAAATTGGTTGTCCGCCGCGCTGGACGCAGAATGTGATTTCGGGGGACTCCGCCGACCCGGCCCGACATTGGTCGTATTGCCGTGACGACGGAGCTGACGACATCAAGGGGGTGTGGGAACTCTCCCGCTTCTCTTGGGTTTTCCCGCTCGTGCGCGCGTGGGTCCTGGATGGCGACGATCGCCATGTCGAACGATTCTGGACTACGGTGGAAGACTGGAAGAAGCACAACCCGCCCAATCGCGGCCCTAATTGGATGTGCGGCCAAGAGGCATCGTTGCGGCTGATGGCGCTTACTTTCGGCCTCCAAGCGTTTCGCTATCATCCAGCTACGACGGACGCGCGGATTCTTCTCGTGGCACGTATCGCCCACGCCACGGCGGAGCGGATTCAGGGGCACATGCCGTACGCCTTATCACAGAAAAATAACCATGGTATCTCCGAGGCGATTGGCCTGATGACCGCGGGGGTTTTCTGGCCCACCTTGCCGGAGGCTTCCACGTGGCGGCGGCAGGGCCTGCAGGCCTTGCAGGCGCAGGTGGCCGAGCTCGTTGCAGACGATGGCGGCTTTAGCCAGCATTCCACCAACTATCACCGACTCTTTTTGCAGCTGCTTGTGTGGGCAGAAATAGTCTGCCGGGCTGCTGGCAGCACACTGCCGCCCGCCATTCGCCAGCAGGCGGTCGCCGCCACGGATTTCCTGGCCGACTTACTAGAAGACGATGGCACGGTGCCGCGTTATGGCGCCGATGATGGGGCAAATCTTTTCCCGTTAAGCGGGATGGGCTATCAGGACTTCCGTCCCGCCGTCGGTGCGGCCTTGGTCTTATTCAAAGGAGAGCGTTTACCCGCCGGACCATGGGATGAGACAGCTTTGTTGCTGCTTGGCCCTTTGGCCGCAAGCAGCGCCCCGAGCGTGCGAACCGTCCCGAATCATTCCAACTCGGGAGTCAGCGTCCTTCGGCACCACCGCGGCGCGGCTTTTTTTCGAGCTCCGGCCGAGTTTAAGCACCGCCCCGCTCAAGCGGATCAACTGCACGTGTCTTTCCGTTGGGACGGCGAGTGGATTGCGGAAGACCCCGGCACCTATTCGTATAACTCTCCGGACGGCCTAGGAGCCCTGGCTTCCGCCGTTCATCATAATGTGGTGACCGTGAATAAATTGGAGCCGATGCGGCGAGCGGGGCGTTTCCTTTGGTTGCCGTGGACGACCTGCGTTCCCCTACCAGAGGCGAGTGGACTCCGCGCTTCCCATTGCGGATACGCGGGCTACCGAACAGATCGTCGCGTGCTGGTTCGCCCCGGCGGCTTCGTCGTTATCGATCGCGTGAGTGGCCTGCTCGCTCAGTCCGGTCGATTCCACCTTCGCTGGCACGGTCGCGGGCGGACTGGTCTAGAGCAGCTGGCGATCGTTTGCTCCGAGACCTCGGAGCAGAAGTATTTCACTGGCGATAGCTCAGCTGGCCGGGCCTGGCACTCCACGCACTACGGAGCCAAGGCACCTGCGTGGTGTCGCGAAATCTCGGCCGCGGGCGCGAACGTCATTTTCGTGACCTCTCTGGGTTGCGCCGTTCGTCTCGAAAACGAGAGCGTCTTTATTGATGGCGAGGAAGTCGCCCTTTAGCCCACCTATTTTTTGCATGTCCACTGTCGCCCTCATTGTCGGTACGCGCCCCGAGTGTATCAAACTCGCGCCGCTGCATGCCGCCCTGCTTCGCTCGCCACGGCTTCGACCTTTGCTGGTCTCCACTGGTCAGCACCGCGAGATGCTGGCTCAGTCGTTCGCTTCGTTCGGCTTGAAGCCTGATGGTGATCTCCAGCTCATGCAACCCGGCCAGTCTCTGCCGGAACTGACCGCCCGCGTCATCACATCGGTAGGGGCGTGGCTTGCTGAAGTTCGCCCCGCCGCGGTCATCGTGCAGGGCGACACCACCACCGTACTAGGTGCGGCGCTCGCCGCATTCTACGCCGGCATCCCGGTTGGCCACGTTGAGGCCGGTCTTCGCACTGGTGATCTCCGGTCGCCCTTCCCGGAGGAAATGAATCGGCGCCTGACTTCGCCGCTCGCCCGGTGGAATTTCTGCCCGACAGAACAATCGCGCGCTAATCTATTACGTGAAGGGATGGCTCCCTCGTCCTGCTATGTCACGGGCAACACCGTCATCGATGCCTTGCTGACGACCAAGGCCCGTTTGGCCGCAGCTCAACCTGATATTATCAGCCTGTCGGCACGCCTGGGCATCACGGCCACCTTTGCCACTGCGTATCTCGCCCGCCCGACGGCACGCTGGATTCTGGTTACGGGCCATCGTCGGGAGTCATTTGGCCCCGGGTTTGAAGGCATCTGCCAAGGCCTGCGCCAGATTGTGGATGAACACCCCGAGGTGGGCATGATCTACCCCGTGCATCTCAACCCGCAGGTGCAAGAGCCAGTGAGGCGCTTGCTTGGTGGCCATCCGCGCATCGCGCTGGCCTCTCCCGCCGCCTACGAAGATTTCGTCTGGCTGATGGATCGAGCCAGCTTCGTGCTCACCGATTCGGGCGGCATTCAAGAGGAAGCCCCCGCTTTAGGTAAGCCGGTCTTAGTCATGCGCGAAAATACCGAGCGACCGGAGGGTATCGCCGCCGGGACCTGCGAGCTGGTGGGGACCGATCCGCGGAGAATCGCCACCGCCGCCGCCCGCCTGTTGGTTGATCAGGCGGAATACCTCCGACGCTCTCAACTGCGTAACCCCTACGGGGACGGTACGGCGTCGCAGCAGATTCGCGAGGTGCTGGAGCGCGAGCTTCGCTGATTGCTCATGCGCGTCCTCTATTTCCATCAACACTTCGCGACTCCGCAGGGCTCGACGGGCACACGTTCCTATGAATTTGCCCGGGCGCTGGTCGCCCGCGGTCACCAGGTGACCGTGGTTTGCGGGGCGCATGCCCAGAGCGGACTAAATCTTCCGTCCGTGGAAGCACGTGGATGGCGTCGCGGCCAAGTCGACGGCATCGATGTTATTTCACTGCCCGTAGCCTACGCCAATCACGATTCGTTAGTGCGGCGGGGCCTCGCATTCATCCGCTTTGCGTTCCACTCCGTCGCCATTGCTCTGGAGCTCGACTACGATCTCGTCTTCGCGACCTCGACCCCAATCACTGCGGTGATTCCGGGTCTCGCTGCCAAGTATGGGCGCGGCAAGCCTTTCGTCTTTGAGGTACGCGACCTCTGGCCGGAACTCCCTCGCGCTCTCGGGCTTCGTAATCCCTTCATCTTGGGGGGCATGTCTTTTCTGGAGCTAGCGGGCTATGCGTCCGCGGATGCCTGCGTGGGGTTGTCTCCGGGGATTGTCGCTGGCATCCGTGCACGTGCGCCGGACCATAAGCCGGTGACGATGATTCCTAATGGCTGCGACCTGGATCTTTTTCATCCAGCCAACCGGGCGAGACTGGATCTCCCAGGCCTCGCTCCGGGTGATTTCGTCGCTGGGTTTACGGGTGCCCACGGCCCGGCCAACGGCTTAGACGCGCTCCTGGCCGTCGCCGCCGAACTTCGGCGCCGCGACGACCGTCGGGTGAAGCTCGTCTTCATCGGTGAAGGGAAGGAAAAGGAAAGACTCGCCGCCGCCGCCCGTGAGCAAGGGCTCACGCAATGCCTCTTCTTCCCCTCCGTGCCTAAAGAGCAATTAGGGCGCCTCACCGCTTCGCTCGATTGCGGCTTGATGGTGCTACGCAACCTCCCCGCTTTTTATCAAGGTACCTCCCCGAATAAGTTCTTTGATTACGTCGCAGCAGGTATTCCGGTCGTTAATAATTACCCTGGCTGGCTAGCCGAACTCATTACTACCGCTGAAGCCGGCCTTGTGGTTCCGCCGGATAACCCCGCCGCCTTCGCCGACGCCCTGCAGCGTCTCGCCGCCGACCCCGAGCTTCGCCAGCGATTGGGCGCCAATGCCCGACGTCTCGCCGAAGCCCATTTTGCCCGCGGCCCACTGGCCGCAAAATTCGTCGGCGTCCTTGAGGCCGCCACCCTTTGAATCTTTTCACGTCATGAATCTGCTCATCACCTCGGCCGGACGTCGCAATCAACTCCTTGATTGCTTCCGTCGATCCGCCACCCAGCTCGGCATTCCGCTCCGGATTCTGACGACCGATATCCGTCCCGGGCTCAGTTCGGCGAGCCTCGCCGCTGACGCCTCCTTCGCCGTCCCGCCTTCAACCTCGCCGGGTTATATCCCGGCGCTCTTGGAGATCTGCGCACGCGAGAAGGTGTCCCTCCTGATTCCCACGATTGACCATGACTTGGCGCCGCTCAGTGAATCCAAGGACAAGTTCGCGGCGATTGGTACCACGGTAATCATCTCCTCGTATGTGGCCGTGCACGTCGCGCGCGACAAGTTTGCCACCATTCGGGCGCTCGGCGATGTCGGGATTCCGGTGCCGAAAAGTTTGGTGCTGAAGGATTATCTGGCCGAGCCCTCGAAGCTATCGGGTGATCTTATCGCCAAGCCGCGTGCGGGAAGCTCCTCCGTAGGGATTATTTTCCCCCGAGCGCCGGGCGACTTAGCGGGCTTGCCTCCCGATGATTACGTGGTGCAGGAAAAATGGGAGGGTCAGGAATTTACCGTCAACGTCTTTATCGACCGGGCGGGGAAACTTATTAGCGCCATTCCGCACTTACGCATGCAGGTGCGCAGCGGCGAGGTCTCTCAGGGCTTGACGGTCCGCAATACCGCCCTGAGTTGGGTGGCGGAGCGACTTACCTTGGCTTTGCCCGGCTTGCGCGGCCCCGCTTGCTTCCAGGCCATCGTGCGCCCGGACGGCAGCCTTTGCGTCTTCGAGGTCAATGCGCGCTTCGGCGGCGGCTATCCGTTAGCCGATGAGGCCGGCGCGCGTTTCGTCACCTGGCTGCTGGAGGAACAGGCCGGCCTGCCATCCTCCGCTACTTCGGCTTGGGAAGAAGGTGTGCTCATGCTGCGTCATGATGCCGCAAGCTTTGTCCGCACCCTGCACAGTTAAGCTGATGATTGTGGTTTTTGACCTAGACGACACGCTCTATCCAGAGTCGGCCTATGCTCTGTCGGCGCTTGCCGCGGCGGGCCGCTTCGCTCAAGCGGAGTTTGGCTGGGATGCGTTTGCGGCTAAGTTGACCGAGCTTTTCGCCAGGGGCGGGCGGCGTGAACTCTTTCAAGTGGCGGCACGGGATTTAGGTCTCAACCCGCCTACGGAACAACAGTTAGCAGCCCTTCTGTCCGCTTATCGTGAACATCGCCCCACCAGCCTTCCCTGGTATCCAGATGCCCTCGAAGTGGTCCGCACCTTGCACGCACAGCGACCACTCGCCCTCATCAGCGACGGGTATCTACCCGCGCAGCAATATAAGGCCGAGGCGCTCGGTTTAGCTCAATGGATACCGAACCCAATCTTTACTGAAGCGTTGGGCCGAGAGCACTGGAAGCCGTCGCCGCGTGCCTTTGAGCTCCTGATGTCGCGCCACCCAGGCCAAGACTTTGTGTATGTCGCAGATAATCCCGGGAAGGATTTCATCGCCCCCCGCTCGCTCGGCTGGAAAACGATTCGTGTCCGCCGCCTCGAGGGAATTTACGCGCAAGCAACCGATGCGCCCCGCGGCTCGCCAGATCAGGTGATCAGCAGCCTGCAGGGACTACCCGCCATTCTTTGACTCCCATGCTCACCCGCCCTCAGGCCCTCGCCCTCGTCCTTCGCCGATTGGCCTTGCTCGGTCGTGAACTCGGGAAGCCGCAGTTGGAACAAGCGAACGAAGAGACGCGTCTCTTCGGCGAAGCCGCCGCCCTTGATAGCATCGGACTGGTTACGCTTATGGCCGACCTCGAGGAGGACGTGCGCGCCGCTTGCGGGGTTTCGGTCCACCTCGCGGACGAAAAAGCGATGAGCCGACTCACGTCACCCTTCCGTCGCGTCGGCCTGCTGGCCGATCACCTCATCGACGTCGTCGAAAAATCCACCCCGCCGGCTTAAGGCTTCGCCCTGCCTCCCATTCACATGTCCACCGCCGTCATCACTGGAACTTCCCGAGGCTTGGGCCGCGCCTTGGCCGAACGTCTATTGGCGGAGGGCTGGAGCGTTCACGGATTTTCGCGTAGCTCGGGTGAAATCACCCATCCGCGGTTTACTGCCCATGCCGTCGATATCAGCGACGAAGGCGCGGTGCGGGCCGCCGTCGATCAAATCAGCGACCCCATTGATCTGTTGGTCAACAACGCGGGGGCTGCTTCATTGAACGCCTTGCTGCTGACACCCGGGTCGATCGCTGCGTCGCTGATGCGGGTCAATTACCTCGGGGCCTTCCATTGCCTTCAATCCATAGGCAAGGTAATGGTCCGTCAGCGCCGTGGGCTGGTGATTAATATCACCACCGTGGCGGTGCCGCTATCGCTCGAAGGCGAGGCCGCCTATGTCGCCAGCAAGGCAGCGCTGGATGCGTTGACGAAGGTGGCGGCCGCGGAGCTCGCCCCCCAAGGGGTGCGCGTTATCGGCCTAGGGTTTGGCCCGCTATCCACCGATCTCACTCGAGCCGTGCCCGGGTTTAAGTTGGCCGAGCTCGACGCCCGTCTCGGACGTCCGCAGGGGACGAGCCTGGCTCAGGCCGTTGACTTCATCATTCAACATCTGCCCGCCGCCTCATCGGCGTCCGGCACCATCGCTTACCTCGCCCGCCTCTAAGCATGCCACCTTGGCTCGACAGTCGACTGCTTGGTCACGCGGATAAGCCCGCGATCGCTGGCCCTTGGGGCGTGACGACTTATGCCGATTTGCGGGTCTTGATGAATAAGGCGACAGCCTCCTTGCGCCAACTCGCCCTCGATCGCCCCACGGCTTTCGCGATTGTTGGTGAGCATGGACCCGCTTCGGCGGCCTGGTTGCTAGCGCTCTGTGACGCTGGTCATTTCGTCGCGCCCTTGGCTGGCAGCTCCGCCGAGCATCCGCCTAAGTTAGCCCAGATTCACGCCCAGTGGATCGTGAGTACCCGCGGCCACGAATGGTCGTTATTACCGCGCGTCGACGAGCCCTCCAATCACCCACTCTTCGAACGCTTACGTGCGCAGCGCCATTCCGGACTCGTGTTATTCTCCAGTGGCACCAGCGGACGCCCCAAGGCCATGGTCCATGATTTCGTCGGCTTACTGGCAGCCTATGCATCGAGGCACGAAAACCGATTGCCGGTCTTGGCGCTACTCGGCTTCGATCACATCGGCGGGCTGCATACCTTATTCGGCTGTCTGGCCGCGGGCTCGCTGCTCGTCGTCCCGTCCGATCGTTCACCGGCGGCCGTTGCCACCGCGATGGCGCAGTATCGGGTTGCGGTCCTGCCAGCCTCGCCGACGTTCCTCAATCTCTTGGTGGCTTCGGGCGAATATCAGCGCCACGATTTATCTGCCCTCCGGCTGATTTCCTATGGCACCGAGCCCATGACGGAAAATTTACTCGCCCGGGCCCGCGAGGCCTTCCCGGGGGTTCGTTTTCTGCAAACTTTCGGTACGAGCGAGACGGGCATCGTGCGGACGGAGAGTCCGGATCCAGCCTCGACGTTTGTCCGCCTAGAGGATTCCGCGATGGAATGGAAGGTTGTCGCCGATGAGCTTTGGTTGCGTAGCCCCACCCAGATTGTGGGATACCTTGGGGGCGACAGCGCGCGGTTTACGGATGACGGCTGGTTCCGGACGGGAGACAAGGTCGAGTCCGGCCCGAATGGAACGCTGCGCGTGGTCGGCCGATTCGGCGAGATGATCAATGTGGGCGGCGAGAAACTTATGCCTGCCGAAGTGGAAGCCATCGTGCTGGAGGTTTCCGGGGTGGTGGATTGCCGCGTGCGCGGTGAGCCGCACGCCCTGACCGGTCAAACGGTCGCGGTTGATATCGTGGCGGCGGCCGGGATGGAGCTAGAGGCCCTGCGGGCGTCCATTCGGATTAAATGCCGGGAGCAGCTGGCCGCTTATAAAGTGCCGACGCGGGTTACTTTCGTCACGTCGGTGAGCGGTGATCGGCTCAAGAAACTGCGAGACCTCCCGCGCCCATGAACTCACTCACACCCTATCTGATCGTCGACATCTGCCTTGTGGTCGGGCTGGCGCTGGCGTTGGTCTCGCGCCTGAGCTTCTGGCATCCGGCCACCGTCTACCTGCTTTTCCATCTCTATAGCTTCAGCTGGCGGGCGGTGAATCTGGCTTACCTTGGGGCCGCTCCGATGTATGCGAATAATCCGAATGCGGATGTCATTAGTGCCGCCGAGTATGAGCGCGCGTTGGTCTGTGCGGACATCGGGTTATTGGTCTTCTGCTCTGCCGCCCTGCTGGCCCATGCTAAGTTCCAGCGGGCGAGCCAGCAGCCGATTGTGCGCCGCACGTTGTCGCCCCAAATCATCAGCCTCGTGTGTTGGGTCGCCATGCCGGCCGGACTCTGGGCGCTTTACGCCGCGAAGTCCGGGGTGAGCCTGAGCGACACGGTGGCAGACAGCGGGTACTTCCAATCAATGGCGATGTGGCCGATTGGGTGCGTCGGGATGCTGGTCTATGCCTATGGCTTCCGATGGTATTCCGTGATGATTGCTATTCTGTACATCGGCCTCGTGGCCTTACAGGGCTATCACCGTTTCATGGTATTGCTGCCGCTGATCTTTTTCGCCGCTTATTATCTACAATCCCGCCGCCGCTCGTGGCCGACTCCTTTGATTATCGTCGGCGGGCTAGCCCTCGCCCTCGTCTTCCCTCGTCTAAAGTATATTGGGCAGGCCTATCAGAATGGCGATACCGGCGAGGCGTTGTATCAGTTGGCACTTTCGTTCACGGACAAAAAGACCTTTGACGATGTTTCCGCCGGGGAGGAATTCTTCGACCAGTTTGCGGGGTCGTTGACCCTCGTCGATGAATCCGGGAAAAAGTTCTACGGCTCGACTTATCTGGCAATCGTGACCCTGCCTATTCCGCGCTCGATGTGGGCTGATAAGCCCGGCCTCGCTGACCACATGAACGAGATCTCGACGAGTCGTCGGCAATATAATCTCGAGGGGCGCATCCTCACCTACCTCGGCGAGGCCTATCTTAACTTCGGCTATTTTGGATTCTTACTGGTGCCAGGGATGCTCGGGTTTTTATTGTCCAATTGGTGTCTCCGCGCGACTTCCGGCCCCATGCGCCGCCTAGATCGTTATTTATATACGGTCTTCTTTATGGCCCTCATCCAGACCTATCGAGATGGCATGCTTTCGCTCTTCGTCTTCACGATTGTGCACAATATCCCGATGGCCGTCGCATGGGCGATCCACCTCTTCCCGGGGGCGGCCCCGCGAGTGCTTGATCTTCCTCCCGCTGACCCACGTGCACCTGAGGACGGCATGATTGCCGTCCTCCCCTAAGCCGATGATGCCAGTCCGTCACGTTGTCTACGAGTGCGTCCCCGGTGCTTATGCCGGAGGCGTGCAAAAGATGGTCTTCGAGCTCGCCTCGGCGCAGTGCCATCTGGGTGCTGATGTCGAAGTCTGGGCGCCCGACGCCCTCCGCGCTGGTTCGACCGAAAATTTCGACGGACTCCCCATTAGGTATTTCTATCCCAATCCGCTGTTTGGGTTAGCTCGCTCATTCCGCCTCGGACGAGCCCTCCGCCGTTTGCCTCCGGGTGCCGTGGTGCATGCCCACAATAGTTTTAATCCACTCAATCTTCAAGTCGGGCGGGCGGCGCAGGCCGCTGGGCTGAAGGCTTATTATCACCCCCATGGCGCGCTAGATCCGACGCTTTTCAGCGGGAATAATTTCCAAGCCCTGAAGAAGCGATTTTATATCCGTCAGTTTAGCCTGCCGAATTTGAATCGGGCCCGCGGGGTCTTCGCCTTGACGCCCCTGGAGCGTAATCAGTTGACGACCTTGGGCTTGAAGACCCCCGTGCATGTCGTGCCCAACGGTATTAGGCCGGTGAAGGTCGGTTGTCCGGAAAGCGGGCAGGCCTTACGGGCAAAACACGGAATTTCGGCCGATACGCCGGTGATCCTTTTCGTGGGTCGCATCACGACGAAGAAGCGGCTGGAGGATGTCATCCTTGCCTTAAGCCTGCTCGGCGCCAGCTCGCCTCACCTCCTGGTTGCGGGGAGCCCTGAGGTGGAGTCTGGCTACGCGGCCAAACTTTTCGCATGCGTGAAAGCGTGTGGCCATGCGGCCCGCGTGCACTGGCTGGGCTTTCTCGATGAGCAAGCGAAGGCCGACGCCTATGCGGCCGCGGACGTCTTCGTGCACGCGTCCGATTCGGAGGGCATGGCCCTAGCCATCCTGGAAGCGATGGATGCGGGCTTGCCGGTCGTCGCCACCCGCGGTTGCTACATGACACAGGCGGCCTCGGCTGGGGCGTTGGTGCAATGCGAGCAGGGGCCAGACGCGCTGGCGACTGCGCTCGCGCCGCTGGTACTCGATCGCACACGGGCTCGCGCTCGGGGCCAGTCTGGTCAGGCTTACGTAAGAAAGGTGCACGATTGGGAGACCATCGCCCGGGCGACTTTGAAAATTTACGAGGAGGACGCCCAACGTTCCTAAACCATGTGCGGCATCGCTGGATATCTGGGAGCCTTTCGCCCCGAACTCCTGGCCGAGATGGGCCAGGCGCAGGCTCATCGCGGACCAGATGGGGCCGACGTCTGGTCGGATGGTCCCGCGGGGCTTTCCCATGTCCGACTTTCGATCATCGATCTTTCGCCGGCTGGCCGGCAACCGATGTGGGACGCCGCTCAGCAGGTTATCGTCACCTTCAATGGGGAGATTTATAACTATCGTGAATTGCGTCAGCGACTGGAGCGTGACGGGGTTGTTTTTCGTGGAAGCAGCGATACGGAAGTCCTGGCCAATCTGCTCGCCCGCCACGGCGAGAAGTGCCTACCCTGGCTGAACGGCATCTTTGCCTTCGCAGCTTGGTTCCCGGCGGAGCGGCGGATGATGGTGGCTCGCGATGCGGCCGGCGTGAAGCCGTTGTATTGGGCAAAAACTTCTGCTGGCTTCGGGTTCGCTTCGGAGATTAAAGCCCTCCGCCACCTTCCCGGCCTCGACCTCACGCTCGATGCGGCGGCCATCACTTCATACCTGACGCTACTTTATACGCCCGGAGACAGTACGCCGTTTAAGGCGGTCCGGAAAGTACGACCCGGAACCTGGATGGAGTGGCGGGAAGGGCAGGAGCCAAGGGTAACCCGGTTCAGTGCGCCGAACTTTGTGCAAGAGATTCAGCCATTTACTGAAAAGCAGGCCAAGGAAGGCCTGCGCCATTACCTCGACCAGGCGGTGAGGCGCCAAATGGTCTCCGACGTTCCCCTTGGCGGATTTCTTTCCGGTGGCGTCGATTCGAGTGCGATTGCCTATTACGCCCTTCGGCATGTCGCTACCCCGGCGGATTATCCCTGCTTTACCTTACCAGCCCATTCGGCGTCCGACCGCGCGGAAGGGTTTGTCGATGACTTCCCCTACGCACAGCAGGTGAGTGCAGCCTTCGGGACGCCCTTACATGTCGCCCGGATGGATGAAGCGGAAGTGGAGAATTTGGATTGGATGGTCTGGCAGCTCGATGAGCCGACTCCGGATCTGGCCGCCTTTACCGCTCATGCCATTTGCCGCACGGCCCGCGAACAGGGGGTGAAGGTGTTGCTTTCCGGCTCAGGGGGAGATGACCTTTTCACCGGGTATCGCCGTCATCTCGCCTTACAAGGCGAGCGCTATTGGGCTTGGTTACCACGTCCTCTCCGTGCCGGGCTGCGAGGGTTTTCTTCCCGCATCGGTACCGGCACGGCTCTCGGTCGCCGCGCCTCTAAATTATTCCGTTACGCCGACGCCCCTCCGCCCGTGCGCCTCGCCAGTTACTTTCTCTGGTTACAAGAAGACACCCTAGCTCCCGCCCTGGCTCCAGCCTTTCGGCCTTCGCCTGAGTCGGTTCACTCGGTCGATCCGCTCATCGCTTCGCTGGCGGAGTTATCTGCCGGGACCTCTCGGCTTAATCAAATGCTTCACCTGGACCGCAGCTTCTTCCTCGCCGACCATAACCTTAATTACACGGACAAGATGGCGATGGCCTGTGGCGTTGAAGTGCGCGTGCCATTCCTAGACCCAGACCTAGTCGCGTTCTCAGAGCGATTGGCGGATGGCTGGAAGCAGCATGGCGTAACGGGGAAGTATGTGCTGCGTGAGCCAATGCGTGGAATTCTGCCCGACTCCGTGCTCGACCGTCCAAAATCCGGCTTTGGCTTCCCGTTACGTCGCCTGATGCAGGGGTCCTATGGACGGAGGCTCGAGGAGCTCGCCCGCAGTGGCCGCCTCGATGCCACGGGTGTTTTCGACGGCCAAGGCGTCCTGACTTTGCTTGAAGCCGATCGTCGTGGCCAGGTCGATGCGGCTTACCCCTTGCTGGGTATCCTTTGTGTGGAATCATGGATCAGGCAGTTCACCTCTAAGTAAACGGATGCACTCATCTCTTTCGAATATCCGAATTTCCTGCCTCGCCGTCTCCACTGGTTCAGTGGTGCGAGATTTTCGCGCGGACGGTCTGGCCGCGGGTATCGATCCGGCTCAACTCGAACGCGTTGCTAAAGCCATCGGGCTGCGCGAACGTCGGGTCGCCGCCCCCGGGGTCACGACCTTGGACCTTTGTGAGGACGCTGCGCGCCGCTTGCTGGAGGAGATGGCGGTGGACCCCACTTCGATTGATGCCCTTATTTTTGTCACGCAGACGCCAGATTATCTGCAGCCAAATAATTCCTCACTCCTACAGGCTAGGCTTGGTTTGTGCAAATCAGTCGCCGCGTTTGATATCACCCAAGGTTGCTCCGGCTGGATTTACGGGCTGCACCAAGCTGCGCTACTCTGCTCACATGGAGCCGCCCGCGTACTGGTTTGTGCCGGCGATACACTCAGTCACCAGACGGATCCAAAGGATACCGCGACGCACCCTATCTTTGGCGATGCCGGTTCGGCAACCTTAGTGGAGAAGACGGGGTCGGAATCTGCGATGCATTTTATCTTCGGCACGGATGGCTCGGGTGCCCCGGCGATTATGGTGCCGACGGGAGGCGCCCGTCAGCCCGTCGCGGCCGGCGCACCGGGCGCATACTTGAAGATGGATGGGGCCGAGGTTTTTAACTTTGCCTTGCGCGAGGTGCCTCCCGCCGTGGCGGGAGTGCTCAAGTTAGCAGGGTGGACCCCAGCGACAGCCGACCGGCTCGTGCTCCACCAAGCTAACCGCTTCGTCGTCTCCGCGGTTGCTCGCAAGTGCGGGTTCCCTGACGCCAAATGCCCTATGGACCTTGTCGAGCAGTTTGGAAATCAAAGCTCGGCCTCAATTCCCGCTGCGCTCGTGCATGCCTGCGGCTCCACACTACAGGAACAGCCGTTGAAGATCGCGGCTTGCGGTTATGGCGTCGGGCTTTCCTGGGGCGCCGCCGCCTTCACGATTGGACCGGTCGTTGTCCCGCCCATGCTTCCCTTTCCCCGACGCTGATGCCGCGCGATGATGCCAAAAATCTCGCCGCCTTGTGCGCGGATGTGGATGCCCTCGCGGGCGCTAACCTCGAGACGGTGTTGGCGACGTTACCCAATTGGGATTCTTTGGCCGTGCTGTTAACCATCTCCCATTTTGAGCATACCCACGCCGTAGGCATCACCGCCACGCAGCTACGGTCCTGTCGTACGGTCCGGGACTTGCTCGCTCATCTTCCCCGTTAAACCATGAAAAAACTCTACATCGTCGGTGCCGGCGGCTTCGGCCGTGAAGCCTACGCTTGGGCCTCGCAACATCCGGATTGCGGTCATCGGTGGGAACTCGATGGCTTCCTGGATGATAATGCGGATGCCCTCGCGGCCTATGGTCGGTTTGCACGCATCCACCCGTTGACGGGCCACCTCGTGCTTCCGGGCAATCTCTATGTCTGTGGGCTCGGTAAGCCGGACATGAAGGAAAGACTCCTGGCGCCACTTCTGGCCGCAGGCGCGGAGTTCCCGCCCTTCATCGATCCTTCCGTGCGTCTAGGATCCCGGGTGCGCCTCGGACGGGGCGTCGTGCTCTGCCCCGGAGCGATTATTACGACCGACGTCACCCTCGGTGATTTTGTGCTGATTAACTTAAATAGTACAGTGGGGCATGAAGCCTCCGTCGGCGATTGGTCCACGCTTAGCGCCCAGTGCGACGTGACGGGTGGTGCCAAGATTGCCGACCGCGTCTTTATGGGCAGCCGGGCCACGGTTATACCTGGCAAGTCCGTCGGCAGCCGCACCGTGGTCGCCGCCGGTGCCGTGGTCATGACGGATGTACCTGCTGATGTCATCGTCGCCGGGAACCCCGCCCGCGTCCTTTAATTTGCGAAAAAGCCTACTCATCTTCGGGTCGGTCCTGCTCGCAGGATTACTCCTCCTCGTCGCTGTTTCTGAATTCAGCACGCCGGGTGCCGCGCGCTTTAGCGGGTCGGTCCGCAAGATCCTGCAGGCAACCCCTGCGGGTTGGTCACGGCAAGAGGTGCCGATCGCGGCGAGTTCCGCTGCCCTCGCCAGCGCCCAAGGGATTCTGAATTTCAGTCAGGCCTCCCAGGCGGTTTATACCCGCGGCGGCGTGCAGGTCGTGATCTATGCGGCGTATTGGTCGCCCGGGAAAGTTTCCGTTGTCGATGCGGGCTCGCATAATCCAGATTCTTGTTGGGTGAACAACGGCTGCGTGCGGTCGGAACGGCAATATGCTGTCGCCGGGAAGATTGGTAGCCGCGAACTCATTCCTTATGAGTACGGCCAGTATATCATGCCACGGGGGGGTAAGCAGAACGTTGCCTTCTGGCACCTCGTGAACGGCCGCGCGAATCGTTACGAAGACCAGAAAGCTGGCTGGCGCGACGGACTGGCGGGTCGCTGGGAGCGCCTGCCGCTCCTCCTAAAAGATATCCGTGCCTACGGCATCAACCAGAAGAGCGAACAGATGTTTATCCGCGTCTCCTCCAACCTGCCCATCGCCGATTTAATCTCCGACCCAGCCAACGCTGAATTGCTCAACACCCTCGCTCCGCTGGGGGTATTTGCCGACCAGACCTGGCAGTAAGCCCGTCACCTCATTTAACAACTCATGACCCCCCCTCGTCTTTACCTCTCTCCTCCCGATATCGGCGCTGCTGAAGTCGAATACGTGCTCGAAGCCTTCCAGTCGAACTGGGTCGCGCCCGTCGGTCCTAACCTCGCCGCCTTCGAGGAGGACTTCGCCCGGCTCGTTGGTTCGAAGTATGCGGTCGGTCTTTCTTCAGGTACCGCGGCATTGCATCTCGCCTTGCGCATCGCCGGAGTGGGCCCGGGTGACGAGGTGCTTTGTCCGTCCCTTACTTTCGTCGCCTCCGCTTCACCGATTATCTACCTCGGTGCGACCCCCGTCTTTATCGATTCGGAAGAGTTGGGATGGAATATGGATCCCGTGCTCGCAAGCGCCGTCATTGAGCAGAAGGTTCGCGCGGGTAAGCCCCCCAAGGCGTTGGTCTTGGCCCACCTTTACGGTCAGTCGGCCGACATCGCCCCGATTAAGATGTGTTGTGACAAGTATGGCGTGAAATTGGTCGAAGATGCTGCCGAAGCCCTTGGCGCCACTTATGGCGATCGCTCACCCGGCTCCTTCGGCATCGCGGGCATCCATTCTTTCAACGGCAATAAGATCATCACGACTTCCGGTGGCGGTATGCTCGTCACGGATGACCCGGAAATTACCCGGCAGGCGCGTTTCCTTTCCGCGCAGGCCCGCGATCCAGCCCCGCACTACGAGCATTCGGTCATCGGTTATAATTATCGACTGAGCAATATCTGTGCGAGCATCGGGCTCGGCCAGCTCACCCGTCTTTCCGGGAAGGTGTCTCGCCGCCGCACGAACTTCCGCGCTTACGCCGAAGCCTTTAAATCATTGCCTGGAGTGACCATGCAACCCGAAGCCCCCTGGGGGCAGTCGACGCGCTGGCTGACCTGTCTCACCATCGATCCAGCCCGCTCGGGTGGGGTGACGCGGGAACGCGTTCGGCTGGCGCTGGAAAAGGAAAATATCGAGGCCCGCCCGTTATGGAAGCCGATGCACCAGCAACCGGTCTTTAAGGGTGCGGAAATGCACGGCGGCAAGATTGCCGAGCGACTTTTCGACCAAGGCCTTTGCCTTCCCTCCGGCTCCGCCATGTCGGAAGAAGACCGTAGCCGCGTCATTCGGGTAGTGTTGGCCGAGTTTGGCGCCTGAATCGTTTTGCCTCCCCATTCTGTCAGTCAGGTGCTGCTGGTCATCCCGGCCTATAATGAAGAGCGCCGCATTGAGGCGCCGCTTCGCGCTTATCTCGCGTTTGCGCGGCAGCAATCGGTGCTCCGCATCCGTATCCTCGTGGTGTTAAACGGTTGCACCGACGGCACGGCGAAAGTTGTCGCCCGCCTCGCCGCGGAATTTCCGGAGCTCACATGGATGGAATACCCTGAGCCCATCGGCAAGGGTGGGGCGCTCCTTGCTGGTTTCAGGGAAGCCCATGAGGCCGAGTGGATCGGCTTTGCCGACGCGGATGGTGCGACGCCGCCAGGCTCGCTCTTTGGGCTATTGCAACATCCGGAGGGGGATGTGTTGGTGGGTCGCCGAGAGATGTCGACCCGGCCGTTCGTTCGTCGCGCGGCGAGCTACTGGTTTAATTCTATTGTGCGGCTGATGCTCGGATTGCGGACGCTGGATGCGCAGTGCGGAGCCAAGTTTTTCCGGGCGACTTTTTTGCCAGCTATTTTAAAACACACCGATACCTGCGACATGGCGGTCGATGTGGACCTCCTCCTCTCCGCGCAGGCGGCGGGGGCGGTTATTCAAGAGCGCCCCGTGCAATGGACGGACCAGCCTGGCTCTAAGGTCCAAGTCGTCCGTACCTCGATGTTGATGTTCCTTTCAGTCTGCCGGCTCTGTGCACTCCGACGCTGGCCTAACTTCGCCACCCGAGGATTACTGAAAATCAGCGAAGCCATTTATGCTTGGGTTGCCGGCCGCGCGCGGCGCGGCCTTCCAGGCGCGCCGGCCCACTCCTCACTTTCCCCAGCCCCATGAGTCTCAACATCCAATATGGTGCCGGCCTTTGCGGCCCGCCCACCTGGCGAAATTATGACTCTAGTCCGATGCTCCGCCTGCAGCGGACCCCTTTGCTCAACCTGCTCCCCTTGGCGCGCAACGGCGCCCCCTATCCCAAGACCGTCGTATTTGGCGATGTCGTCAAAGGGTTGCCAGTAGCTGCGGGCACGGCGGATCTCGCCTACTGTTCCCACACGCTGGAACATCTCTCCTTGGCGGACTGCCGCGCCGCTCTGCGAGAAACTTGGAGATGCTTGAAGCCCGGCGGCGTCTTTCGGGCGGTATTGCCGGATATCCGTGTCATCTGCCGTGAATACCTGGCTACAGCAGGAAACTCTCCCGATGCGGCTCTGATGTTTATGCGCAACACCTGCCTCGGACTCGAGGAGACCCCCAAGGGCCTGAAGCGGCTCCGTATGATGTTCTCCCGCGATGCCCATCTTTGGATGTGGGACTACCCCGCCATGGCGGCGGAATTGGCGGCCGCTGGCTTCGTCGCCATCCGCCCGGCGAACTTCGGCGACTCCGCCCATCAAGATTTTAATGCCGTGGAATCAGCCCCGCGCTGGGAAAACGCATTGGGCTTCGAAGCCACCAAGCCGAGCGCATGAGCCACGCCGACGAAATCGCCCGCCAGCGCCAATACTACGCAGACACCGCTGCGAAGTATGACGAGATGCAGCTCTCTGAGCATGATGAACATCAGTTCGCCCTAGCTATCCTGTCCGCGATGATTGAGTACCACGGCATCCGCTCGGTGCTGGATGTCGGCTCCGGCACCGGCCGCGCGCTGCGCACCCTGAAGCACCGTCATCCCGGGGTGCGCTTTGTGGGCATCGAGCCCGTCGCCTCGCTGCGTGAGGTGGGCTACGCCGCCGGTCTCTCCAAGGATGAATTGGTGGAGGGGGATGTGAATGCGCTCACTGCCCCCGACGGTTCCTTTGACCTCGTCTGCGAGTTCGCGGTCTTACACCACGTGCCGCAACCGGCGAAAGCCGTGGGCGAGATGCTGCGGGTCGCCAGCAAAGGGATCTTTATTTCCGATGCTAATAATTTCGGTCAGGGCAGTGGGGTTGCTCGATTCGTCAAACAAGCGATTGCGGCCCTGCGCCTTTGGCCGGCCTTCAATTATCTCCGAACGGGTGGTAAGCGCTACCTCACCTCCGAAGGGGACGGACTCTTTTATTCCTATTCGGTTTTCGATAACTATGCCCAAGTCCGTCACGCGTGTCGCTCGGTGCACCTTTTCAATACCACCGACGCGGGGCCTGGCCTGTATCGATCAGCCCCGCATGTCGCCTTGCTTGGCCTAAAATAGACCTGGTTGTATCCGAAGTGCCTGCACGCGTTGCCCCACTCCCTTTGACTCCTCCCGCCGTCATCACGTTCGCCGGTCCGCGCGACCGCTATCAGTCAGCCCTGGCCTTGCAGGAGCATGCGGCGTTATCGCTCTTAGTGACCGACGCCTATTTCTCCCCGGGTTGGGCGACGACCAAGATACTCGGTCGGCAGTTTCATCGCTATGCGGGGGTTCGGCATCATCCGCAGATTCCGACGACACGGGTGAAGGGCTCTTGGCGGGCGACCTTTCGGGCTGTTCTCGCGCGTTTCGACAAGCGCAAAGATTCCGCGCACTTCGCGGTGGCCGACCGCCTCTTGAGTCAAATCGCCGGGGAGGAGGCACTGCGCCGTGGGGCACCCCTCATCGCGTACAGCTATTACGCCACGGCTGCCTTTGAGCAAATGCGCGGATCAGGCTTACCTCGCATCCTTTTTCAGGTGCACCCCCACGGCCGATTCTTGCGGGATCTTTTCACCCAGGAGATCGCGAAAGTCCCCGAAGCGCGGGCCTCGCTCATGGAAGAAACGGAAATGTCGCCTCTCTTTGAGGAGAATGATCGCGCCTTTGAGCAGGCCGATGCGGTCATCTGTGCTAGTTCTTTCACCCGGCACTCCTTGATCGAGGCCGGTTCCAAGGCCCCTGCCTTCATCGCTGGTTATGGCGTCGACGCCGAACTTTTCGCCCCCCGCTCAGCGCCGCCGTCCGCCGCCGCACTTACGATTGGGTTTGTGGGTGCCTTGTCTCAGCGCAAAGGAGCCCGTTACTTACTCGCGGCGCTCGCTGGTCTACCAAAGGGAAGTGCTCGCCTGATTTTGTATACGCGCACCGCCGTCGATCGGGATTTAATTCGCGGATTTGAGGACGTAGAGGTCGAGGTGCGTGGTGGCTTGAGCGACGCTGCCCTGGCCGCCGATTTAAAGCATTGTGATCTCGTGGTGCTCCCCTCCATCGCCGAAGGCTTTGGTCTGGTGATTTTAGAGGCCATGGCCTGTGGCGTGCCTGTGCTCTGTACGACAAGCACCGGCGGGGCAGATTTCATCGCCCACGGTCTGGATGGCTTGGTGGTCGCTCCCGGGAGCACTTCAGCCATTCACGAACAGTTCGTCTGGGCACTTTCGCATCGCGATCAGCTTTTCCAGATGGGCCAGGCGGCCCGCCGCAAAGCGGAACTCCATAGCTGGGCCGAATACCGCCGCAAATTCTTTACTGCGTACACCAGCGCCATCCGGCCCTAATACGCCGTATGCATGGATCTCTGCTTCACCGCAGTGCACCATGCCCCCGCTCCCCCTTATCGCCCATGCCCTTTGCCCGCATCCTTCGCTCCACTGCGCTCTTGGCTAAAGCTGGAGTCGTGACGGCGGTAGCTGCCGCCATCCGGGCGAAATTCATTTCTTGGTGTTTTGGGGCCGCGGGCATTGGCTTCATCGGCATCTTGAATGCTTTTAGCGCCCGCGCGACGGAGGTGGGTGGCTGGGGTTTAGGCACGTCGGCGGTCCGTACGGTGGCGGGGGCAGATGCCTCAGAAAAAAAACGGAAAGAAGCTGCCGTCCGGAAATTTGGACGACGTCTCGCGGCGGTAAGCTTGGTCGGGGTTATTTTGTTTATCATTCCTGCGGGCTACCTCTACTTCGTGAGCCAAGAGCATGCGGTCGAACTGCTCATCGTCGGCCTGGCCGTGCCCTGCATGGTCGCTACGGCAATGTGGACATCGTTATTGCAGGCCTCCGGCCAGATTGGCGCGCTGGTGCGCACTCAGATAATCGCGGCGGTGGGAGGATTAATCGCCGGGTTGCCCTTAATCTATTTCTTCGGAAATATCGGGATCGCGATCAGTATCTTATGGGCGGCCGCCCTCGCCGGTTTCATGTCCTGGCGGGCGGCTCGCTTGCTTGTCCCTCCGAGCGAAGCCGTGCCGCTGGAGAGTGACATCCGTGAGTTGATGCAGCTCGGCTTGATTTTCCAGATTGGTCTCGTGCTTGGGGTGGTGGCGAGCGTCACCACCACGGCGTTAATCGTTCGGCATTATCCAGGTTGGTTTGGGGCGTCCGCCCTGGCCCATGTTGGCTATTTTCTAGCGGCCTTAGCGCTCACGAATAGCGTGCCTGCACTGATTTTTCAGGTAACCCAGATGGATTTCTACCCACGCGTCGCGGCGGCCTGCGATGAAAACGAGGCGCGTCATATTACGGAAAAACAGGTACAAGCCTGTCTCTTATTGGCGACCCCGCTGATCATGGGAATATTAACGATGGGCCCGCTGGCGCTGGCCTTTTTTTACAACGCCGAGTTCGCGCCAGCGGTCCCCTCGCTTAATTGGTTAGCTTGGACCATCTTCTTCAATATGCTCGGCAGCCCGTTGGGTTTCTGGGTCAACGCCCGAGGGTCCCTCCGGGCGGTCGCGGTTTTTCAGGCATTAGTCAGCGTGATGGCTGTTATCTTGGCAGTGGGGTTAGTGCCGCCCTTTGGCATCGAAGGTGCCGCCGCGGCGCAAGCAGTTGGGGCGCTCTTTTTCGCCATCGTGCTCTTGATTTTTACGCGACTGAGTTCTGGCCAGTGGCTTGGGGTGAAAACTTGGCTCTGGCTTGCGGTTTGCGGGGCCGCGCTTGGCCTCGGCAGTTGGCTCATGACCAAGGCGTCTTCGCCCTATTGGGGGCTGCTCCCGACCGCCCTGACGGCCGCCCTCTGCGTCGGCATTTATTTAGAAGTTGTCGCCAAGGAGCCCCATGCGGACGAACTCGCATGAGGGTCGGCGTCTACATCGATCGAATGTATCTGCAGGGCGGGCTGCAGCGGGTGGTCGCCAATTTACTTCAAGAGTGGGATGCCTTAGGCTGGGAGACGCACCTGATTACGGAATCCGCAGGCGCCGATGTGTTCACACTCCCCGCGGCCACACGTCGGCATGTCTTGCTGAGTCGCCCCAAGCAGCGCGGCTTGGCCGGCGTGCTCGATAATTTCCGGATAGTCCGTGGTCTCCGCTCGTTTCTGCGCGTAACATCACTTGATGCCGTCATTGCTCTTTCGCCCGTGGCCAATGTCCACTTGGCGATGGCGGGTAGCGGGAGCTCGACGATTTTGATAGGTTCGCAGTATGACTACGCGCCGCACCACCCAATTTCGGCGGTGAAGCGTCTCTTCTTGCGATATTTTTACCCACGGCTCGACGCTCTGGTCTGTGCGACGACGGAGGCAACAGACCTCGCCGTCTCAGCTTATCCTGGTACCCGGGGAGTGCGCATTCCGCTTTGGTCATCGCCGGCGCAGGGGGCCGCGGGTCAAGTCGCCCGCGTGGCTGACTGGATTCGCCCTGGCCGCAAGGTGTTCTGTGCCTGCGGACGCTTCAATCTGTTGAAGGGGTTTCGGGAGCTCGTGGAGATCTTCGATGCCATCAAGGATGCCCACCCGGATTGGGACCTACTCATTATTGGTGACGGCGAAGATCATGACATCCTGTACGAGATGGTTGCCGCCCGTGGCCTGCAGGGTCGGGTGCTGATGCCCGGCTGGGTCGGCAATCCCGCCGAATTTTTCGCCGCGAGTCACATCTTCGTCTTTCCATCGCGGTCGGAGGGGTTTGGGCTCGTGCTCATTGAGGCAATGACGAGCGGCCTTCCCTGCATTGCTTATGATTGCAAGGTGGGGCCAGCAGAAATCGTAACGCACGAGGCGGACGGGCTCGTGGTGCCGGACGGGGAGCGCGCCGCCTTTCAGGCCGCAATGATTCGGCTGGCCCGCGACGAGCCGCTTCGCCGCACCTTTGCCACCAAGGCCCGCCTCGCGATTCGTCGCTTTGACGCGAAAGCCGTCCAGCCACGGTGGGATGAGTTACTGAGCGCAAAACGGAAAGCATGCTAGTCGTCATCACCAATATTCCCACCCCGTACCGCACGGCATTCTTTAATGCCGTCGCGGAGGAGTCCTCGCGTCGTGCCATTGGGTTCAAGGTTTTGTATTGTGCGAAGACCGAACCAGGCCGGCATTGGCCCTACGAGCCGGAGAAGATGCTCCATGCCCACGAAATCCTTCGCGGCTTTCACCCGTCGCTCACGGGCATCCACGCCCACCTTAATCCGGGAGTGCTCGCCGAGATTCACCGCTTCAAGCCTGACACGCTCTTGGTGGCTGGCTCCTGGAATACGCCCACGATGTTGCTGGCTGGCCTGAATGTTTTGTCGCTTCCTTGTCGGCGGATTTTTTGGAGTGAAGGCCATGCGGACGCGGCCCTCCATCAGGCTGGACCGATTGCTTGGCTGCGCCGGCGGGTTTATCGACGCTATGACGGCTTTGCTGTTCCGAATGCGCGCAGCGGAGAATGGGCCCTCGCCCAAGCGGGCGAGCCGAAGCCAATCATTCATTTACCAAACGCCATCAATGTCGCGCCCTTCATCCGACCTTCCGTTGAGGCCAAGGCGGCGGCCCGCCAGAGGTTCGGTTTACCCTTAACGGGCAGGGTGCTGGTGCAGGTTTCAGCGCTTACGGCCCGCAAAGGCGTGCTCCCTCTCGCCCGGGCTTTTCTGGCACTCCCGCCCGAGGTGCGGTCCGGGGCGACCTTGCTTTTCGTCGGCGATGGCGACCAGCGTCCGGAGTTAGTGGTCGCGGCCGCAGCGTCTGGCGGCGCGATTCGGGTGCTGGGTCAACTGGCACCCGACGAGGTCCGCGAAGCCCTCTGGGCGGCCGATGCTTTTATTTTGAACACTTTGCAGGATCCCAATCCGTTGGCACCTATCGAAGCCGCTGCGGCGGGGCTGCCGATTGTATTGTCCCGCAAGGCGGGGAATGTCACGGAACTCGTGGAGCGCCCAGGCACAGGCTTCACCCTTGATGACCCGGCCGATCCGACGGAGGCCTTGCGCAAAGTCCTTACCGTACCCACGGAACAGCTCGTGGAAATGGGCCGGCGTGCCGCTGAACTCGCGCGCACGCAGTTTGCGGCCCCCGCCATCGCCCGTGCACTCCTTCGGCAGCTTTACCCATAAATGAAGAAGCAGTTAGAGAAAATTTTTCCGACGGGAGTTAAATGGTACCGTCAATGGCGAGACCGTCGGCTCTTCGCCGCCCAGCGCATGCGTCCGACCGAGCTGGGCTTTGACTTCATCGGGGTCGAGGGTATGCCCGAGTCGCGAACGGCATCAGGTGAGGTCGCCTTATTGAGAGAGCTACTCGCGGGCAGGGATCTCTTTCTAGACGTCGGGGC
>CAISXT010000129.1 GCA_903889525.1 uncultured Opitutia bacterium
ATCACCTTGGTCGCCTCGTTTTCCATCGGCAGCACGCTTTTCTCCGCGGTGATTCGGCGTTCGCGCGAAATCGGCGTCTTGGTTTCCTTGGGTTCCGGGCGCTGGCAATTAGTGGGTCTCTTCGGCGTCCAAGGGCTGCTGATCGGCGCCCTTGGCACGGCGTTGGGTTTTGTGCTCACCCGGGTTATGCTTTCCTTCCGGGAAAATATCCTCGGCAGCATTAATGCGGTTTTCGGCGATGGCGACATGGTCGCGAATGTCTACCAATTCTCAAAAGTACCCCTGCATTACGACGTCTCGGATTTCGTCATCGCCGCGGCGTTTACCCTACTGACCACCACCATTGCCGGACTGGTGCCCGCGCTCTGGGCGGCTGGCCGCAAACCTTCGGAGGCTATGCGCGATGCCTGACGTCGTCCTCCAGGCTCGTGGCCTCGCCAAGGCTTTCGTCGCACCGGCAGGGCGCTTGCCCGTGCTCGTGGATATCTCGATCGAGGTATGTGCGGGTGAGTCCGTCTCGATTCGGGGATCTTCTGGCTCTGGTAAGACCACGCTCCTTCAGCAATTGGGCGGACTCGATGAACCCGATGCCGGCACGGTCGGTGTCTTTGCTCACGGGGGCGGGATGGTGCCTCCGCGGAAGACGCTTGGCCGTGGCATCGGCTTTGTCTTTCAGAATTATCAGCTGATGCCGGAATTGACGGCATTGGAGAACGTCGCCCTCGCGGCCCGCATTGCCGGGGTTGATGCCGGCCCAGCCGAATCCGCCGCCCGTGAACTGCTCGCGCAGGTAGGCCTCATCGATCGTCTTCGTCATCTCCCTTCGCGTCTTTCAGGGGGCGAATGCCAGCGGGTCGCCATCGCCCGGGCTTTGGTTAATAAGCCATCGGTCATCCTCGCCGACGAGCCCACGGGAAATCTGGACGAGCGCACGGGCGTCGAAATTATGAACCTCTTGCTGGGTGTCGTCGCAGAGCGTGGGGCTGCATTGGTACTGGTGACACATAGCCGCGAGTTTGCTGAACGCGCGACTCGTCGATTCGTCTTGTCGGGTGGCGTGCTTTCACCCGCCTGATTTGACATCGGGGTAAGGTTGGGTTGGCTGGTGAGACGATGAACGCCGCTCTGAACCCTTCTCAACTGATTGCTTCCCTTGAATGGCGCTACGCCACGAAGCTCTTCGACACCCGTAAATTGCCGGACGCGACCTGGGCTGCCCTCGAGGAGTCCCTCCGCCTTTCGCCTTCGTCCTACGGCCTCCAGCCTTGGAAGTTCTTCATCATCGCCGACCCAGTCGTCCGCGCCAAGCTCCGCCCCGTCTCTTGGAATCAATCCCAGGTCACGGATGCCTCGCATCTCGTCGTCTTCGCCCGTCGCACCGAAATCACCGAGCAGGACGTGAATGATTTCTTCAACCAGATGGTCTCCGAGCGCGGCGCCGATGCGACGAAGCTCGAGCCCTATCGCCAGATGATGATCGGCGGTGTCGTGAATGGGAAAGACGCGACCGGCCAGAAAGAATGGGCCGCCCGTCAACTTTATATTGCCCTGGGTCAACTCATGGGAGCGGCCGCCGCCCTCGCGGTCGATACTTGCGCACTCGAAGGTATCGATCCCGCGGCTTACACCGAAATCCTCGGCCTCAAGGGCTCGGGCTTCGAGGTCGTGGTCGCGTGCGCGGTCGGTTACCGTTCGACGGAAGATAAGTATGCCGCGTTTAAGAAGATCCGCTTCCCCGCCAGTCGCGTGATCAGTCGCGTCTAATTAACTGCGGGCAGACCAGCGCACGAAGTCATCGTCGTTGGCGAGGACTTCGGGGTCGCCGTATTCGGTCGAAAGTAAGGTGCGGTAGGCTTCGTCCGCAAAACGGCGACAGTGCAGTAACACGCGAGCGGAGTGGCCAGGTGCGCGGACCAAACGGCCGAGGGCTTGGTTCACCTTGCGCATCCCGGGGCGGACATAAGCCAACGAGAACGCGTCCTCCGAGCCATCGTTGACGAACATTTTTCGGCGGGCTTCTTGCAGGGCATTAACCTCAGGGAGGGCGGGGCCGATGACCACGGCAGAACGAATGCGTCCGCCGAGCATGTCGACCCCTTCGCCGAGTGAACCTCCGAGGATGAGGCAGAGAATCGTGTACCGGTTGAGCGAGTCTTCGACGAAGCGGGCGGTGCCATCTGGCCCGAGCCCACGGGGTTGCAGCGCCACGTCGGCTTTTGGGTCGAGGTCGCACACTTCTTTCACGACCGCCTCGGCGTATTTATACGACGGGAAGAAGGCGGCGACGGCGCCTTCCTGAGAGAGGCGGAGCAGGGCAGCCGCGGTCTTGGGGAGATGTCCTTCTCGGGTTTTCAGCCTCGTATCGACGCGTCCATCGATGGCGACGGTGTAAGCGCCTTGGCGCCAAGGCGCGAGGGCGGCGACATTGACGAGGAGGTCGGAATCGAGTCCGCACTCGGCCGCGAGCGCGCCGCGGGGCCCGGGGGTGGCGGTCATTAACAACGAATGCCCAAAGGCTTTGATGCGTTCCCCCGTGGCCTTGGCCGCCGAGAGGCAATCGAGACTCAAGAGGCCCGGGCGGGGCGACCAAAGTAGCCAACCGAGATCGGCGGCCTCCAGCCGCTCCGACCACGCCGCCGCATTCCACACGGCCTGCTTGGCTGTATCTGGCAAGTCGTCGGTGTTGAAGGGGTGTTCGGCGGCGAGTACGGACATCCGTTCGGCGATGGCCATCGCTTCGACGCGATCATCGGGCGAGAGCGCATCCGCTTTGGGTAGGCGTTGAATAAAATCAGCCCACATCTGGGCGGTTTGAGCCCAAGCTTCTGGCGCGCGAAAGCGCGTGAGGGTGAAGGCGAAATCGGCGGCCGCTTCCGCTTCATCCCGCATCGAGAGGCATTCAGCCGCGCGGTCGGGCAGGTTGTGCGCTTCGTCGACGATGAGCACCGTGTCATGCATGTCCCACCCGGGCACGGTTTCGAGGGCAGCCCGATTGCGCGGCGAGAAGACGTAGTTATAATCGCAGATGACCACATCCGCGTGGGCGAGCATGGCCTTGGTGATATCCCAAGGGGGGACGCCCGCGATACGCCCAATCTCGCGGATGCGCCGAAGGTCGGCGGCGTCTTCGAGGAGGGATTGCGGGTCGATCTTGGCGTTGGCCCAATTCCGGCGAATCTGTTCCGGGTCATCGGTGAGTCCTTCGATTTCGTGTTCGGCGCGCGGACGTAGGAGCAGGGCGCGGAGTTCGCCGGGCTTCGCGAGTCGGCGGAGTTCCGCGAGCACCTGCAGCTGACCGGTGCCTTTGCCGGTGAGGTAAAGTAGGCGACCCGCGCGACCACCACGTAGCAGCGCGAGGCCGTGCCGAAGGGCGGCGGAGGTTTTGCCGAAGCCCGTGGGGGCGACGAGCAGGCGGGTGGGGGAGTCCAGGCCCGCTTGGTCCAAGTCGGCACAGCACTGCAGCCATTCGGGGCGGGGTTCTTTAAAAGGTAATCGATCCGGTAGACTCAACAATCGGGCATGACTCGCCCGGCGGTTCTCCGCATGGAAAGCGACCGTCTCCGCTTGCGTGAGCAAATCGCCTTCCGCCGAAGATGGGAGTGCGACCGCTTGGCGGGTGCCGTCATTCGGGTCGACGAAGATGACTTCCCCTTTCACCGTGCGGACACCTGAGGTGAGTCGGGCCGCGTGACAGTATGCTGCCAGTTGCAGGAAATGCTGCGGGTAGCGACCGGCGAGAAACTCAACCTTGCGCGGGAGTTTCAGGCTAATGGTTTTGATTTCGCGGATATGAATTTGATCCGCCGTTTCCAGCCATTGATCCGAGCGTCCCGTGATGGCGATGGTCCAGCCGAGTGCCCCGACCTCGCAGGCCACGGCCCTTTCAAATTGCCACCCCAGGCCTTCGGCTTCGGCGTCCTTGCGAAGGGTCTCATGCCACTGGCGTCCGGCTTCAGCCCGCCAAGGTGCTCCGCCGGCTCCGGCGCCAGGCCCTGGGCGGAAGGTTGCGAATTCCTGCGCACTTAGCTCGACGCGCCTCGTCTTGATGTCGATGCGCATCAGGGGAGGATGAAGTGGGCTTCGCCCGCGGCCCAGCGTTCCAAGTCAGTCGCCAGTGTCGCGACGGTTTCTTCGTCCGTTGACTGGGCATCCAGCGGCTGCGTCAAGATTGCCGCGGCGTAACCTTGGCGGGCCCCCAGTCGGGTATACCACTGCTCGTGGACGCCCCAGCCGCCGTCTTTGAGCATGAGCCAGAGGCTTTTGAAATAGGCGCAATCCGCGCGGGGTCGCGCCGCCATGGCATCGAAACTTTCGAGGGCGATGCGGTAGCAAACTTCCGCGGATTCGGGCGGGGGCGGGTTTTTGCGAATCATCGCCGCGAGACGGCAGGCACGTTCCAAGGTGCGATGATCGCGGGCGACGCCAGCCCGGCGGGTGAGCAGGCGATAGTCGCGGGCGAAGCGCATGCCTCCGTCCTTAGCCCGTTCCAGGATGACTTCACCTTCGTCGAATAAATCGGGCAGGGTGGCATCCTTGCCGCGGCGCGTGCGAATGAGGCAACGGAGTAGGCCCTCCGCGGGCTCGAGCAGGGTCAGCAAAGAGTGCGACTCCCCTGAAGGATCGCAGCCTAGGACCAGGCAACGGAGGCTCGTGGTGGACATTCCTGACTATTCTTTTCTTCCGGACTTGGGAACCACCGACCCGAAACTCATCAATAAGCCGAGGGCTTCACCCACGGTCAGTTTCGTCTCGCGGACTTCTTCGGGGGCGAGGTGTAGGATGACGCCGGTGGTGGGAGCCGGTGCGGCCGGGATAAAGACGTTCACGACCTGTTTGCCGATGGCTTCGCTGAAGACCGTGGGTTGCTCATGGGTCACGAAGGCGATGGTCCACATACCCGGGCGGGGGAACTCCACCATCACCACGCGCCGGAAGGTGTCCTTATTGCGACCGCTCAAGGCGTCGACCATCTGGCGAATTGTGCCGTAAAGCGCACCGAGTCCAGGTGTGCGTTCGAGCAAGGTGGCGAACCAGCGGTGCAGGAGTTTACCGAAGAGACGCTTGGAGAGAAATCCGACGACGATCAGCAGGATGATCATCGCGACGGCGGAGGTGAGGACGAGCAGCTGGCGGGGAAACCCGAGATTGAAATCCGGTACGGGCATTTTGGCATTCACCCAAAACCACTGCAGTCCGATTTCGGCGGCGGGTTGGATGAACTTGCCCATCAGGTCGAGCAGGACGGAAACCACGTACAGGGTCAGGCCGACTGGAAGCAGGAGGAAGAGGCCGGTCAGGAAATTATGGCCGAGACGGGATCGGAAGGTATTTTTTTCCGTCGGTTCTGGCAGGCTCATGCTCCCAGCAAAATGGGGTCGCCCCCTGCTGGCAAGGGCGGTCGGCGATTTCCGGGATTGGCGGCCCGTCTGGAAGCGATTTGCTGGGGGGATGAAGTTTTCACTGTGGCTTGCCCTCGCCTTGGCTGCCCTCCCCGGTAATCTGAGTGCTGTGTCCGAAGCCTATCCCCGCACCGCACCTGGCGACATCGAGCTCAAGACCTTGCCAGCGGCTCGCTGGATGCGCACGGAGTCGGCCAAGGATTACTTCTCCGCCGACAACGGGCTTTTCATGAAGCTCTTCCGCTACATCGACTCGAATAAGATTCCGATGACCGCGCCCGTCGAAGCGGGCATCAAGCCGGGGACGATGGTCTTTTATATGGATGACACCTCGGCCAAGCGCGCCGACCTCACGGAGACGCCGCAGGTGAAACTATCCTCGGTGCCCGAGCGGCGGGTAGCCGCCATCGGTATCCGCGGTTCGTATAGCCGTGAGAATTATGAGGAAGCCCTGGCCGAACTGCGGGCATGGCTCGCGAAGCGGACGGATGTGAAGCCGACCGGCGAACCGTACGCGGTCTATTGGAACAGCCCGTTCGTGCCATTCTTCTTCAAGCAGTCCGAAGTGCACATCCTCGTCGCCCCGACGAAGTGATCAGGCCGCGAGTCCGACTAGCCGACGAGTTTTCCGTACAGGAAGACAATCCAGCAGATTGATCCGGTGAGAGAAAGAATGACGGCAAGAGAAAGTCGGGTCATTCTGCTGACCACGCCGCCTTTGTGGGGGTAGATCCAGAAGAGCAGGGCGGCTGCCGCATATGCCAAGGTTCCCGTTATCGTGAGGTTGTTCATGAAGAGTGGGATCAGGCTCAGGCCCAGGGGCGCTGGCGCCAGGCGAGGCCTTCGGCGATTTCGCGGGCGAGTTCCGGTCCGCGGAAGATGAGGCCGGAGTAGACCTGCACGAGGCACGCGCCTTCGTCCATGAAGCGACCGGCGTCCTTGGCGGACAGGATGCCGCCGCAGCCGACGATCGGGATGCGCCCGTCGGCTTCCTTGGCGAGGAAGCGCACGACCTGCAGGGAGCGTTCGAGGAGCGGGGCGCCGCTGAGGCCGCCGCGTCCGGGTGAGCACGCTTCGGTGCCCGCGGGGCGCGTGGTCGTAGTGTTCGTGGCGATGATGCCGGCGAAGCCGCATTCGCCGACGACGCTGACGATATCAGCCAGCTGGTTCGGATTGAGGTCCGGGGCGATCTTGAGGAGCAGGGGCACGGGGCCGCCGGCGACGGAGCGGTTCTCCTGCGCGAGGGTGGAGAGCAAAGTCACGAGCGGGGCGCGGTCCTGGAGGGCGCGCAGGCCGGTGGTATTTGGGCTGCTGATGTTCACGGCGACGTAGTCGGCGAGCGGCGCGAGGAGCTTGAAGCAGGTGAGGTAGTCCTCGTGGGCCTGCTCATTGGCGGTAGACTTGTTCTTGCCGATGTTGATACCGAGCGGACAGACGCGCTTACCGCGGCCGGGGTGCTTGCTCAGGCGATCGTACAAAGCTTGGGCTCCATTATTCGGGAAACCGTAGGCGTTCACCACGGCGTTGAGTTCAGGGTAGCGGAAGACGCGGGGCTTCTCGTTGCCGGGTTGGGCCAGCGGGGTGACTGTACCGACTTCGACGTGGCCGAAGCCAAGGGCCGCCGCGCCGCGCCAGCCGATGCCATCCTTATCAAAACCAGCGGCGAGGCCGATGTGGTTGGGGAACTTCAGGCCAAAGGCTTCAATCGGGCGGCCGCCCTTGGGGGCCAGCGTTCGCTCCATCATCCAGCGGAGGGGGGCGCAGGCGCCTAGGAGTCCCATGCCCCGGAGTCCCACCTGGTGGGCCTTCTCCGGGTCCATCTTGTAGAGGGCCTTAGCAATCACCTTCTCGTACAGGAAAGACATCCCCTGCAGTTAAGGGAGGAAAGGGCGGAAGGAAAGCGGAGAAGCCAAGCTTATGATGCTGGGCGCCGACCCCTCTTGACTCCCGCCGAGACTTGGGCAAACCACCCTCCCATGGCCGTGACTACCTCCAAGCTCCTCTGGTGCACCATCCGCTTCAAAGAGAAAGAAGGAAGCTGGTGGGTGAAAGAGAACTCCGACCCTAAGCATTACGAGCCCGATGGGCTTGGTATCCTCGACCCCTTCCAGTTCCCCTGGGTGCTCGACATGATGGACCCCCTTCGCGAGTACGGTCTCTCCAATGAGATTCTGGAGGCGGCTTTCGTCCCTTTCCAGCCCCAGGAAATTGATAAGGACAAGGATCAGACGGTCCGCCTCGTGCGGGTCGCCGAACATATCCTCGACTCTGAGGAGCAACTTTTCGCCCTGCCGAACGTCAAGGATGGCGACAAGGGTGCGTACGCCGATTTCCTCGAGCACATCATGCGCCTACGCGTGAAGCTCATCAACGACACGATCAAGCTGGAACAGAAACTCACCGTCGAAGACGTCGATGAGCAGCTCAGTGAATTGCGGAACCAAGCGATGATCGAAGGCCGCGACATCCATCCCTTTGAAGAGATCACCGACATCCTCGAATTCGTGCCGCTCGGCCACGAAGTCCCGGGTGACGATGATGATGATGATAAGCCTGCTCGCGCTCAGTCGGCCGCGGAAGATATCGCCGACCTGCCCGATGTCGAAGAAGTCGACAAGGACATGGAAAAGAATCTCCGCTGGGATGACGAAGAAGAACCGACGGAAGGGGGCGGCGAAGAAGGCGGCCCCGAAGGTGGCAAGTCTACCAGTAAGTCGCCCGGCCGCCGCCGCTAAGGCTCCCCTTATTTGACGGGAGCAGCGTCCTTGGCTTTCGGTGTCCCTTGTGGCTCGAACAGCCAGAGGCGCCTTGAGGCCATGTCCACCGCGATGGGGTGGGCCCGCAGGAAGTCGTCGCCGAGCAGGTTATGCTCTTGGTCGCGGATAAATTCGACGTTGGTCAGCGGGGCTCCGCCGATCCGTAACGACTTGATCTGGCAGACGTCCACGCGCGTGAGGCTCGTGCTGCGTACGGTCGCGACCGGCAGGAAGCCGCGAAACTCGGTGGTGCCGCGGAATTTCATCGAGCTCATGTAGGATTTCGAGGCCCCAGAATCGACGATCATGGGGACTTTCTGGCCTTCGACTTCGATGTTCACGCCGCAATGACCACCCCGGCTATAGCAGGGAACCTCGTGGGCGGAGGAGGTGTCGGGGATCTTGCCGAGAATCATGATCTTATTCGTCAGATCCATGTAGAAGGGCCGGCCGAAAAGGAGGTCCGCCCCGAGCAAGCCATCAATCTGCATGCCGTCGAGCGGCATGATGGCCATGTGGAAATCTTTCCAACGGACTTCGCCGGCTTCGAGTTTCTCAATCAGAGCGTAAGTGGATTCTTTGGCGCCAGAGTTGCCCATGCTCGGCACCGTGAAGGCTGGCTCAAGGCCGCAGCGGGCCGCGGCCCGGGGCGTCAGCACGCCGCTTCCTTGGCAACCGGTGTCGACGCCGAGCAGGAGATCAACGCCGTTGATTTTTACCCGGATCATGGGAATAGATTTGATCCGCAGGCGGAAGGTCGCGGTACCATCCGCCGGGAATTCATCCTTGGCCTTCTTGACCTCCTGGGCGGGCAGGGTGAGGGCGAGACACAAGCCGAGACTGGCGAGCAGGGTTCTCATGTTCAGGCTTGGGTCAGCATCGGAGTGAAGCGGTCCTAACCGCCTTGGGGTAGACTCACCTTGGCGCAAATCCAGAGGAGGTCGACAAGGACTTGCCGTTTTTTATGAACTCAGGCCGACCCTATCCGGCGGCGACGCCAGATATAGGTGAGGGCGAGGAACATGCCGCCCAGCCCGACCGCCCAATCGCCATGCCGCACCCAGAAAGTCGCGGGCTGATGCTCGCGCGGTAGGCTGACGGGTACCGCCAACTGGCTCCCCCGGAAATAGATAGTCCCTTGCTCGGTGATGGGGTTGGCCCGCCCGAGGCCATCAATGCTGCCGCTCCAACCGGCATTGCCGCAGCGCAGGATGGGCAGCCCCGTGGAGGCCGCCAGCAAGACGGAGTGGGCGGCATGCTGATAAGCTCCGGCTTCGCGCCCATACCAGGCGTCATTGGTAATGACGATGAGCAGGTCGGCGCCGGCCAAGGCGTGTTCGCGGGCGAGTTCAGGGAAGACGTCCTCGTAGCAGATCAAGGCGCCGGCCAGGAAGTTGAAGCCGCGTTGCGTGGTCAGGGGCAAGAGCGAGACGGACGTTCCGGCCACGCAGTCTTCGGCGATGGGGACGACTTTTCGCAAGGGCAGGAAATCCGCAAAGGGTACGTATTCGCCGAAGGGTACGAGGTGGCGCTTGGCGTAAATCGGTTTCTGCAGGCCGTCGGCGGTGATAATCGCGACACCATTAGCGTAGCCAGTCCCCCGCTGATCGAGGGCGCCGATGACCAGGGGTGTGTGGGTGGCTTTCGATAAAGCGGTGAGTCTCGCAAGGTACCCCTCGCTCTGGAGTGCCTGGGGGAGCGCGGCTTCCGGCCAGAGGATGAGGTCGGCTTTCTTTTCGGCGGCGACTTGCCGGGTGAGTCGCTCGACGGTTTCGATATGGCTCTGGAGGAGCGAAGCATCCCATTTGGCATTGGGATCAAAATCCGTCTGCACGATGCCGGCAGTGACGGACTCCTGAACGATCGCTCTCCGCCCAGCATTGGCCACCAGGAGGGCGAGGAAGGCGAGGCCTACCGGCACGAGCCCGAGGTAGAGTTCTGGGGTGATGCGGCGAAGCCAGCCCGCGGGCCCGGTCGGTGCGAGGAGGGCTTCCTCGCGGTAAAAGCCGATCAGGCGAATGATCCAGCGCGCGAAGCCCAGGTTAAAGAGCACGAGGGCCATCGATAGGCCAATCGGGCCGACCCAGGCGCAAAGGCTGAGCATCACGGGATTGCCAACTTGCGACGCCGAGAGCGGCAGCCAGCCGAAACCGGAAGCGAAAGTTGAGCGCGTCCACTCCAATAAACCCCAGGCGCCCGCGAGGCCGAGCAGGGCGAGCAACCGTGCCGGGAGGGCCGCCGTGGAGCAGGCGGGGAAGATCCAGCGCAGCCCGAGCAGCCAGAGAAAGTGATAAAGGGAGCAGTAGATCGACAGCAGTACCAGGCCGAGCCAGCCCATCGGTGGGAAGACGAAGCGTAGCCAGATGAGGAGCGCAATCCACAGGATCCATCCGGTGACGAAGCAGGCCCGTCGCCAGGTGCGCCCGTTGGGTTGAGCGGAAGCGGCTAAGGCCGCCGGCACGAGTGCGATGAAGGCCAGGAAGGGATGCCCAGTCGTTCCGAAGGAGAAGAATAGGAGCAGTGCGGTCAGCGAAGTGCCGAGCCAGGTCCCGAGGGCACTGACACGTTCGCGGCTCGCTTCCTCCACCGTCATTCCGAAAGCACTTCGGCGACTTCCCAGCCTTCATCGCGGACCAAGGCTTCCGCTTTCTTCCACTTCAAATCCTGCGTCTCCGGTCCTTTACGGATGCGCACGACCGCGTTGCGGCCGATCTTCGGGGTCAGGCGGCGGAAAGGTTCGGGCTTCGGTGCGGGCGCGACGGGTGCTGCCTTAGATTCGTCACCCGTGCCAGGTTCGGCGGGGCCGACGGTCTTCGTCTGGCCTTGGGCGCGACGCATGAGGGCTTCGAGCGCCTCCATCGAAGAGGCGGTGCGGAAGAGGCCAGCACAGGCGTCACTCCGTAGCTGCTGCATGAGGCGCTCGAAGGCTTTGAAGGCCTCGGTCTTGTACTCGTTGAGCGGATCCTTCTGGGCGTAACTCCGGAGACCGACGCCGCGGCGCAGGTCTTCCATCTCGGTCAGGTGGTTCTGCCAATTGCGATCGATGGCGCGGAGGAGCACATTGCGCTCGAGGTACTGCAGGATCTCCGGCGACTCATGTTGTTCGCGGCTGGCTTGCAGGGCCCGGACACGTTCGTGGGCCATCAAATGGACCTGCGTGCTGGTGCGGGCGAGGATCTCTTCGAGATCGATGCGCATGTGGAATGCGGTGATGTACCAGTAAATGAATGCTTCGGCCCCACGCTTATCCGCCGGCCCTTGGGGGTCCGGGTACACCGTGTTGAGGCGTTCTTCGATCTCGTCTTCGACGATGCCCATGATCGTCACGCGGGCGTCTTCAGCCTTGAGCGCGCGATTACGCAGACCGTAAACAATCTGGCGCTGCTGATTTAGGACGTCGTCATACTGCAACAGACGCTTACGCATCGAATAATTCTGACCTTCGACGCGCTTCTGGGCGGTACCAATCGAGTGGTTAAGGAACGGGTGCTCGAGGGGTTCGCCTTCTTTGAAGGATTTCTCGAGCATCGAGGAGATGACGCCGGCGTTGGCGAAGAGACGCATCAAGTCGTCTTCCAGGGAGACGAGGAAGCGGGAGCGACCAGGGTCGCCTTGGCGCGAGCAACGGCCGCGGAGCTGGCGGTCAACGCGGCGGACTTCATGGCGTTCGGTCGCGAGGACGTAGAGGCCACCGAGTTCGCGGACGCCTTCGCCCAGCTTGATGTCGGTGCCGCGCCCTGCCATATTCGTAGCGATGGTCACTGCGCCGAACTGGCCAGCCATCGAGACGATGTCGGCTTCGGCTTCGTGGTGTTTGGCGTTCAGGACCTTGTGGGGCACCTTCGCCATGGTGAGCAGGCGGCTGAGGGTCTCCGAAGCTTCGACGGAGGCCGTGCCGACAAGCACAGGCTGCCCACGCTTGTTGGCTTCGGTGACTTCCTTAATCGCAAACTGATATTTTTCCTTACGGGTCTTGAAGACGATGTCGTTGTCGTCGACGCGGATGCACGGGCGATGCGTCGGGATGGCGACCACCGTCAGACGATAGATATCGTGGAATTCTGAGGCTTCGGTCTCGGCGGTGCCGGTCATACCCGAGAGCTTCTGGTACATGCGGAAGTAATTCTGGATCGTGACCGTCGCGTAGGTCTTATTTTCCTTTTCCAGGGCGACCCCTTCCTTGGTTTCCACGGCTTGGTGCAGGCCATCGGACCAGCGGCGGCCTTCCATGATGCGGCCGGTGTTCTCGTCGACGATCTTCACTTTGCCTTCGTGGACGACGTATTGTTTGTCCTTTTCGTAAAGGGTGTAGGCCTTGAGCAGCTGGCCGATGGCGTGGATGTCTTCGGAGACGAGGGCGTAGGCGGTTTCGGCTTCGGTCCGGAGTTCGGCGCGGCGTTCCGGCGTCAACGACTCGTCGCGATCTAGCTCGACGTAGCGGGTGGGGAGATCCGGGAGCACGAAGGCATCCGGCTCGCCGGGGCGCAGGGTATCGCGGCCGAGTTGGCTGAGGTCGGACTCATGGTTGCGTTCGCTGACGGCAAAGTAGAGGCGTTCCTTGAGGTGGAAGCGGCGGTCCTTCTCGATTTCGGAGGCGAGCACGCCTTCGTGCTTCTCCAGCAATTTACGCCAGCGACCGTTCTCCATCAGGCGGAGGAACAGGCGATTGCGGGGCATGCCGTTGGCGGCGAGCCAGAGTTTATCGAGTGCGTCCGCGGAGGGCTGCTTGTCCTCGGTCAGTTTATCCAGCTCATCGCGGGCTTCGGCGATGATGCGGGTCACCAAGCGAATCTGTAATTCGACCAGGTTGGCGACCGGTTGGCGCAGGCGCGGGAAGGCCGGTTCGCGTTCTTCGGCGACGGGGCCAGAGATGATCAGCGGCGTGCGGGCCTCGTCCACCAGGATGGAGTCGATTTCATCAACGATGCAAAAGTAATGGTCGCGCTGCACCTGTTCGTCGGCGGAGAGGGCCATGCCGTTATCACGCAGGTAATCGAAGCCGAATTCGGAAGCGGTGCCGTAAGTGATATCGCATCCGTAGGCTGCCTTGCGATCTTCGCTGGGCATCTGATTCTGGATGCAACCAACGGTCAAGCCGAGCCAGCGGTACAGGTGGCCCATCCATTCAGAGTCGCGGCGGGCGAGGTAGTCGTTGACGGTCACCAACTGGCAATTCCGGCCGGTGAGTGCGTTCAGGTAGAGGGGGAGGGTGGCGACGAGGGTCTTGCCTTCGCCGGTGGCCATTTCAGCGATCATGTTCTGATGGAGCGCCATGCCTCCGACCAACTGCACGTCGAAGTGGACCATTTCCCAGATGAGCTCATGCTCGCAGACTACGGCCGTGGTGCCGCAGAGGCGGCGGGCGGCATTCTTGACGACGGCAAAGGCCTCCGGGAGAAGCGTGTCCAGGGATTCGCCCGCGGCATGCCGAGCTTTAAACTCGGCCGTCTTGGCGCGGAGCTGGTCGTCCGTGAGATTTTGGTACTCCAATTCGATGGAGTTGATGCGCTTGACGACGGGGGCACACTTTCGGAGGAATCTCCGGTGGTGGTTACCGATGAAGAGCTTGAGGATGCTGGAAAACATGGGTCCGGGCGCGAGTGGTAGCAAACCCCGACCCAACCCCCCGGGGCAAGCCTTGACTCGGGTTGTTCACACTGGGTTTTCCGCCTTGCGGATGGCTTCCAGCCCTCAAGATGGGTGCACACCCATGGCAGAAAACGTCCTTATCCTTGGAACCGGTTGCGCCGGCCTCACCGCCGCCATCTACGCCGCCCGTGCCGGCCTGACTCCCTTGGTGCTCGAAGGCGGCCAGCCTGGCGGCCAGCTGACCACGACCTCCGAGGTCGAGAACTTCCCGGGCTTTGTGCACGGCGTCGACGGCAACGAGCTCATCACGAACATGAAGGGGCAGGCCGAACGCTTCGGCGCCAAGTTCGCCTGGGACCGCATCGACTCCGTCGACTTCTCCGGCCCGATCAAGAAACTCAAGGGCAGCGAAGCCACTTACGAAGCCAAGGCTGTGATTATCGCCACGGGCGCCTCGCCTCGTCACCTGGGTATCCCCGGTGAAATGCATTATTACGGCGGCAACGGCGTGACTACCTGCGCGACCTGCGACGGCGCGTTCTATCGCAACGTTCCCGTCGCCGTCGTCGGCGGAGGTGACTCGGCTTGCGAAGAAGCCCTCTTTCTTACCCGCTTCGCCTCCAAGGTCTACCTCGTGCATCGCCGCGATTCTTTCCGCGCCTCCGATATTATGGTGCAGCGCGTGAAGGCCCACGAGAAGATCGAGCTCGTCCTCAATGTCTCTCCGACCGAGATCCTCGGCGACGAGAAGGTCCACACCCTACGCGTGATCGAGAAGTCCGGCGCCGTCCGTGATCTTGGCGTGAAATGCGTCTTCGTCGCCATCGGCCACGTGCCCAATTCCCAAGCCTTCACGCCTGCTTTAGAGGTCGATGAAGGCGGCTATTTCATTGCCGGCGCGAACACCGTCAGCACCAAGATTCCCGGCGTCTTCGTCGCGGGTGATTGCTCGGATCATGTGTATCGCCAAGCGATCACCGCCGCTGGCATGGGTTGCCGCGCTGCCATTGAAGCGGAACGCTGGTTAGCTGGACTCTGATCATCGCGGCCTAGCCGCGACGAGGGGCAGGTGGGCAAGGGGTTTGAGCCCTGTCTTGAGGGTGGGGCGTCACTGCGTGGCGTCCGTTTGAGGCCGAGGGTACGGGTATGTTCGGATCTTAGCCGCCGACTCCCGATACCGATATCCGATGGCTGAACTGCCGACTCCCGAATGGCCGATGCCCCGGTGGCCGTCACCCGTCACCTGGCGTTTCTCTGTCTCGAGGTAGGGCGGCGATTGCCATCGCCGCCGTTCGAGACCGTATGGGCGGATTTATCGGTTCTTAGCTAAACCCGTTTTACTTCTGTGTGCACTTGCGAACGGACGCGACGCAGTCGCGCCCCTACCCAAGGCAACCCCGCCACCCGAAACGAATGCAATCATCCGGTTTCCGGTCTCCTTTGGGTTTGGTTCTCTGTCGCGAGGTAGGGGCGCCACTGCGTGGCGTCCGTTCGAGCCGAGGGTGCGGGCATGTTCAGGCCAACCAAACATTCGGGAGGTCGTTTTAATGGTGTTATTGTATAGTTAATGGAGATATCGAAGGCTAAGTTGGATTCGATCGTCCGATGCCGTATAGACCTCGCTATGGGCTTCGCTGGCGATAGGTCTTTAGGTGTGCCCCCATTAGAAAACCTAGTGCAAGCTGCCCTGGTTCTCCCGTTATCCTGGGCGGCGCTAAAGGTTGCCCTGAATTTTAAACGGAAGATGCGCTTGCTCGACGATACGCCGACATCCAAGGCGCTCGGGGTCTTCATTGGCGAGGTCGAGGTCGAGGGCGTTTGCGTCAGCGAAGATCCAAAAAGACCTCCCTTTATCAGTTATCTAGCCATGTTCCCTTGTGTGTACTACCGCTGGGAGGTCGGCGAGCATTACCGCCGCGGAAAAGAATCCGGTGTGGAAGTTGTCGCTTCCGGCTGCCCGGCGGGAAGATTCCATCTTAAGGATGAAACGGGATTTATCTTGGTGAACCCAGCGGGGGCCGAAATCGAAGCCTGTGAAATTTTTAACAGAACGGTGTCTAAAAGTGATCCACTTTATTACGCCAAAGGCCCGCGGAGGGCAGTCGAGGGCTCCAAGGATAAGCGTACGTTCACCGAGCATGCGTTGACCGTGGGCATGAAAGTTTTTATCCATGGACGAGCGAGCGAGCGCCGCGACGTGGTGGCAGCCCAGATTGCCTATGAAAAAAAAGCAGACCTATTCAGTATCTCGTACCGAGGAGAAGGGTCCATCAGAGAAGCGATGTTTTGGAAGGCAATGGGTTGGGATTTCACGGGGTGGTTCGTTTCTTTTAATGCCGTGCTGGTCGCGTGCGTTGGGCTGGGACCTGTCTTTAAGGTATACTTCGGTTTTTTAAGCATGGTTTTTGATAAACCTGACCACTCCGCGAAAATGCTCATTGAAGGGTGGGCGGTAGTGTCTCCCTACCTTCCACATGGAATCATCATTGGGGTGAGCCTCTATCTGCTGGCGCAGGTCGTGGGCTGGGTCTGGATGGCCTTTAATAGCATGATCGGCCTGCGCAATCGCGTGGCGCAGGCGTATTCGCTCATCGATGTGCAGTTAAAGCGTCGCACGGACCTCATTGGGCGCTTCGTGGCCTGTGTGCAGGGCTTCCGTGAACATGAGGCCTCAGTGCAGACGTTGGTGACCGCAATGCGGGCACAGGCCGGCGGTGGTGCGGTGAAGGCGCTCGCCCCCAGCATCCTCGCCGTCATCGAAAGCTACCCGGAGATCCGCGCGCTGGCGTTATTTAATGACCTGAGCAAGCAGCTCATTGAGACCGAAGACCGCATCGCCTTGGCTCGTGGTTATCACAACAACATCGCGACGTTCTATAACACTCGTCTCGAGCGTGTCCCGGATTGCTACGTGGCGGGCTTGGTCAAGATGAAGCCGGAGGCATTGTTCGAAGCCGAGGGTTTCACCTACCACCCGGCAACGGTGGCGTGCTGATGA
>CAISXT010000130.1 GCA_903889525.1 uncultured Opitutia bacterium
CCGCGGAGGACGAAGCGGACGCCCGAGAGCGTGCGCGTGGTGCTGGCTAGATTCGCCGGCGGGTTCAGCCAAGTCATCGTGAAGTTATGCGGCCCCTTCGGGAGTCGGACCTTCACCTCGGCGTTCTCGGATTTCGATGGTGACTTGAAGGCGTACACGCCGACCTCGGCCCCATCGACGAAGAAGGAAATTCGGGGCGGCGCATCGGTCTTATCCCCCTTGGCTTGGAGCCGGGTCGTGATGAAATATTCCCCATCGACGGGGACTTCAATCGTGCCGGACATTGAAGGCGTGGGATTGAAATAACGCGTCTGCTCGAAAGTCTTTCCGCGGGGAATCATGTCCATCATCGCTAAGCCGGCACCGTCAGGCTCCGGTGGCGTGAGCGGCATGGCCTTACCGGCAACCATTTGGGCCCCGGCGATAAAGCGCTCGAGGTGCACGGGCGAGAACGAGAGCACGTCGCCGATATTGTCGAAGCCGTAGCCCGTATCATCGGCTGGAAAATCGACGGAGAAGTTTCCTTCAATGAAACAGAGGTCGCGGACGGTGTTATTAAACTCCGCGCGATTCAAGCGCCGGAGGGTGACGCTGCCTGGGTCCACCTTGGCCTGGGCGGTCGCTTGGGTGAGCAACTTTCGGACATTGATTTCGAGCGAGGCGATTTCGGCCTCGCTCGGACGCACCGTTTTCTTCGCGGGCGGCATCTCGCCGGTAACCACTTGGTTCAGGAGCTCCCGCCAAGTCCGTTGCTCTTGGAAGAAGTGGTCCGCGTTCTTGACCGCCTTTAGATCAAGGTCTCCCTTGGTCTTTTCGCCGCCGTGGCATTCGTAGCAATACTTGCTCAAAAATGGCGCGACATCCTTCTGGAAATCCTGAGCGACCAGCACGGCGGGAGCCAGCCAGGCCCAAGCCACCCCAGCAAGCACAGCGAGGGGGGCATACCGTGCGTCACATGGGGCTGGTCGCAGCATTCACCTCGAAGACAAAACCACTAGCGTAAGGTTGCAAACCAAAGGGCCGATTAATCAAAATTCTGTTAAAATTCTGTTAAAATATATAAATCCTTTTCTCCCAGTGCCTTACAGATATAAATTCCGACGTTTGGCCCTTAAACAGGCTACGCATCTAGTCAAAATACTAGGGTTTTGTGGCAAAAGTCCTCGATTAAAGGCCCCCGACCGCCAAGATGCGGAGGAAGTTAGAAACCAAAGCCCCCGCTTGGTGTTTGAGAATTACCCCCTACCCCTTTCGAAGATGATTACCCCGCACAGACTTACCGTCGGTTTCTTGGTCGCCGCCGCCCTCTTGGGTGCCAGCGCGCAGGCCCTGGCCATTGATCTCGAAAGCCTGGTGAAGAACTCCCCCTTCGGCGCCGCCGCCGCCGGCGGTCAGGCCAACGCCGCCCCTGGCACCCTTGAATTCCGCGGGATGTATGTGGAAGGCGGAGTTTCCTATTACAGCATCTATAATCTCCTGACCAAGCAATCGAGCTGGGTCGCGGAAGGTGAAGCCGCTTCCGTCAACGTGCCGGTCGTCATCAAAGGCTTTGATGCCGCCAATGAGGCCTTGCTCGTCGACAACGCTGGGCAGCCCCAGCGGATGGAGCTCCACCAGGCAATCGTCGTTAAATATGCCGGTCCTGCGGCCGCGCCCATGACCACCGTGACCAATGGCATCGCCGCGACGCAAGGCGGCGCCCCTGGTACTCCTGGCGGTATTAATATGGCCAATCTTACGCCGGAACAAATTGAAGCCTTCCGTCAGTCGATGCGCGACCGTTTCGGTCGCGGCGGCCAAGGCGGCCCAGGCGGCCCAGGCGGAGCCGCCGCCGGCGAAGGTGGCGTCGCCAAAAATCGGGGAGGGGACGGGACGGCTGCCGCCGCCCCGACCACGGGCAAACCTAAAAAGGCCCTCAAGTAAAACGCTGGCTCGAATATTTCCGACATGACCCCACTCCAGAAAAACCCGGCCCGTCGACTCCGCAAGGGCTTCACGCTGCTCGAAATCCTGATCACGATCGCCATCATGGCGCTGCTGGTCGGGGTGGTCGTGCAGAACCTCGATAAGTTCTTCGGCCAAGGTCAGGAAGGGGCCGCGAAAATCTTCGTGCGCAATTCCTTGGAAGCCCCGTTGCTCAGCTACCGACGCGATCTGGGCGACTACCCTTCCACCGAGGAAGGCATTAAGGCCCTCATCAAGGCACCCGAAGGAAAGTCTGACCAATGGAAGGGGCCTTATATCAAAGTCCCCGGCGGCAACGCGCCCAACGATCCGTGGGGTAACCCTTATCAATATCGCTATCCCGGAACCCATAACACGGACAGTTACGATCTGTTCTCCATGGGCCGCGACAAGCAGCCCGACACCCCAGACGATATCGGAAACTGGTGAACACGGCGCGGCAGCATTCCTCCCGGCTTACGGAGCGCGGCGGCTTCACCCTGCTGGAGACGTTGCTCGCTATCGGCCTGATGACCATGATTGCGGCCGTCCTTATTGGGGGTTCCAGTGCGCTACTTAAGGGTGCCTCTGATGCCGACCCAGAAACGGCCGTGCTGGCGCTCTTTCAAACGGTGCGTCGAAATGCGGTGCTGAAAGGCACAATCTTGGAACTGACCCCGACCGTCACAATCGACGAGAATGGGCCCGACTTCACCTGGGGCGAGGAAATCGTAAGCGATGAAAAACCGCGCCACGAGGAAACGCTCCCCAAGATAGAGGACAAGGTCGTCAAGATTCTCGCCCCGGTCTCCGACGGTGCGATTCTGCTCGGCGGGGTCGCTTCGGAAAAATCCTTGGTACGGATGCGCTTCTTCCCAGACGGCACATGCGATCGCGTTCGACTCGAAATCACCAACAAGGGCGAGCGCCAGATCCGGATGATCGACCCCCTCACCTGCGCGCCGCTCCCGGTCGCCGCACCCAAATGAAGCGCCGCGGCTTCACGCTCATCGAGGTACTCGTCAGCCTCGCCATCTTTGCTTTGGCCGCCGCCAGCCTGGGCGGAGCCTACTACAATGTTCTCCTGAGCCGGATCGCGATGAAGCAGGACGAGCAAGGGCTGGACGATATGGCACGATGCCGGGCGGCGTTACTGGAGACCCCGGGCTTCGACGATGTGGAAACTGGTGGCGAAATCCACCTGCCCGGAAATCGCACCGCCCACTGGAAAGGGAAAATCGAGCCGACCGCCGTCAGTGACCTATTTGCCGTGATGCTAACGGCCGAAATTCAGGCTACCGAAAACGGCGAGTTTGGCCCCGAGCGGACCGAAGCACGCATGCTCCTTCGGCCCACTTGGTCCATCCCCTCTGACCGCCAAAAAATCCGGGACGAAGCCCGCGAGCGACTACTCAAGGAACGCGGCTATGACGAAGCGTTGGGGAACTCTGCTTTCCGCAGCACCAAGACCACGGGCAAAAAACTTGTCCCGCCAACGGCGGCGAATCCCAGTGGCGCGACCCCGACTCCGAAAAAAGGCGGCCAAAATCAACCCGGCGGGGCTGGCGGCGGCAAAGGCGGCACCCCCGCTGGCAGCGGCAAAGCACCAACCCCTGCGCCTAAGGCCGCTCCTAAGCAATGAACCCTCGCCCTCCAAGTCGCGGCGGATTCACCATGCTCGAGATGCTCGTCGCCCTTGCGCTCTTGGGCGCCCTGATGGTGTCGCTCAATACCTTCCTTTTCTCGATGGGTGAGCTCTGGGGCAAAGGACGCGACCAACGCTTATTTGATCAGCATTCTCGGGCGGTGGCCAAAGTGGTGAATCGCACTTTCGAGGCCGCCACCTACGGGCCAGGCGCCAGCGGTGTCAGCCTCAAGGATATCGATAACGGCAGCGGCACGACGGAACCGCGGCTCACGTTCGTCCTCGCCGACGCCGCCCGGCTGGCCGAATGGCCGGAAGGTCCGCTGCCAGATGTGGACTTCAATGTGTACGTCGATCCAGAGCGTGGCTTGATTTTCCAGTGGCAATCTCGGCTGGAGTTGGAGCGGGATAAGAAAGACCTGCACGAGACCATCATCAGCCCGTTCGTCAAGGCGCTCCACTACGAGTACTACGACGCCACCCTGAAGGAGTGGAAAATCGAAGATGAACCGAAGCATGACGATGGCGGCACCGCTTGGCTCAAGCCCGCGCGCCTGCACCTCATCTTCAAATTCCCTGAACTCAAATCCACGCCCAAGACGACGGATGGCCCCACGGTGGAACCCGAAGTCGTGATCAACATCCCCATCAAGCGCACCGGGGCCACCACGCCATGAAGAAGCACAACCGCCGCGGATCGGTCATCATCATCGTGCTCGTGCTGATCACCCTGGCATCGTTGTCGCTGGGCCGCTTCATGGAGGACAACTCCTTGGAGCTCCAGATGTCGACCCAAGAGGCCGACCGTCGTCGCCTTCGCGCCGACGCTCAGAGTGAACTCGAACTGGCCCTCGCGGTCATTGCGGAAATTCGCGCCATCGACCTCAATAAAATCCATGCCCCCTCGCAGGGCTACGACGACCCTCACGCCTACGCCCACTTCCCTGCACGCGAAGGCCTGACCGTGACGTTCGACTATGAGGATGAGACCGCGAAGCTACCACTCAGTGTGCTGACCAAGAATGAGCTCATTCAGTTGCTCTACTCCCTGGGACAGGAACAGCGCGACGCCGAGCGCGTAGCCGATGCGCTCGTCGCCTGGCAAAGCAAGTCTTACGAGTCGATCGAGGAAGCGGCGACGGACGCAGCCTACCAGCGGGCCACGCTCTCCTTCCGTCCGGCGCGGCGCCCGTTCCGCACGTTCGAGGAATTCCGGTCCGTCGGCGTTGCCAAAGATTTCTTCTTCGACGAACTCGGCCACGCTACCCCGCTGTTTGAAGCCTTCAAATCGTGTGTGAGCCTATACACCTTCCCCCAGGCCAATATCAATACGGCCTCGGACGCCGTCCTGCTCTCGCAAGGAATCGATGAAACGCAACTCGGACTGATCCGCGACCGGCAGAAAGAAATCGGCCAC
>CAISXT010000131.1 GCA_903889525.1 uncultured Opitutia bacterium
GGGTCAGGCCGCTCCATGGTTAAGGGTGTGACTAAAAACGCCTTAAATACTCGAATCTAGTTACGCCTACGTTAGGTTACGGCCTGTCCCCTCTATCCCCATCATGAAAATCGCCCGCATCTTTGCACATCGAGTCGACCTGCCATTGGTCGAAGGTTCGTACAAGTGGTCCGGCGGAAAGTCGGTGTCGGTGTTCGACAGCACGATCGTGGGGGTCGAGACGGAATGCGGACTCATCGGGTACGGGGAGGTGTGTCCGCTGGGGCCGTTCTATTTGCCGGCCTACGCCGAAGGGGTGCGAGCCGGACTTCGCGAGTTGGGGCCGCATCTGATCGGCTTTGATCCGCGCGAGCTGATGAAGCTGAATCATCGCATGGATGCCGCGCTCAAGGGGCATCCGTATGTGAAGACGGGGATTGATATCGCTTGCTGGGACATCCTCGGCCAGGCCACGGGGTTGCCAGTCTGTGTGCTGATGGGAGGCCGCTTTGGCGAGAGCGTGCGGTTGTACCGGGCCATCTCGCAACAAGCTCCAGATGAGATGGCGAAAAACGTTCAACGTTACCGGGAACAGGGCTACACGCGGTTCCAACTGAAAGTGGGCGGCGATCCCGATACCGACATCGAGCGGATTCGCGCCGTGCGCGCGATGCTGCTTCCGAGCGACCGGCTGGTGGCCGATGCCAACACGGGCTGGACCCAGCATGAAGCGATGCGGGTCGTTCGAGGGGTGCAGGATGTGGACGTCTACATCGAACAGCCGTGCCTGACTTATGAAGAGTGCCTCGCAGTGCGGCGGAACACGAGCCATCCGTTCATCCTCGACGAGAACATCGACTCGCTCGACATGCTCCTCCGCGGGAAAGCGGACCTCGCGATGGACGTCGTTAACCTGAAGATCAGTAAACTCGGCGGGCTGACGAAGACCAAGCAGGCTCGCGACCTGTGCGTCTCGATGGGAATTGCGATGACCCTCGAAGACAGCTGGGGCGGCGACATCACGACGGCGGCGATCGCGCACCTTGCGCACAGCACCCCCGAGGAATTCCGGTTCACCAGCACCGACTTTAACAGCTACGTCACGGTCAGCACCGCCACCGGCGCTCCGCAGCGCGAGAACGGATTCATGCGGGCGTCCACCGCGCCCGGGCTAGGCATCACTCCCCGTAAGGAGGTGCTCGGAAAGCGCCTCGTCGAGGTGACGTGAGCTTTGCCGTTCCCCACTCAACCCAACGTTAAGCAGACTTATGAACGCATCCATTTTCCAGGGCTGTATCCCGGCGCTGATGACCCCCTGCCAACCCGATCGCACGCCGAACTTTCCGGCCTTGGTCAAGAAGGGGCAGGCTCTGATCGCGGCGGGCATGAACGGGGTTGTGTACTGCGGCTCAATGGGTGACTGGCCGCTGCTGACCGACGAGCAACGCCAGGCAGGGGTGCGTCAACTGGCCGAAGCCGGTGTCCCGGTTATCGTCGGCACGGGGGCTCAGAACACCGCCCAAGCGGCCGCTCACGCGGCGCACGCCCAGCGAGTCGGCGCGAAGGGGCTGATGGTGATTCCCCGCGTGCTGTCTCGCGGGACATCTCCCGCCGCTCAGCGCGCCCACTTCGCTGCCGTATTGGGGGCGGCCCCGAAACTGCCGGCAGTCATCTACAATAGCCCCTACTACGGGTTCGAGACCAAGGCCGAGCTGTTCTTCGATCTGCGGCGTGAGTTTCCGAATCTGGTCGGCTTCAAGGAATTCGGAGGTTCCGACGCCCTGAGCTATGCCGCTGAGCACATCACTCATGCCGACAGGAACGTATTGTTGATGGTGGGCGTCGATACGCAGGTCTGCCACGGTTTCATTCGCTGCGGTGCCGTGGGGGCGATCACCGGCATCGGGAACTGCCTACCGCGCGAGGTGCTGCACTTGGTGGGACTCTGTCAGCGCGCTGCCTCGGGGGATTTAGACGCCCGCCGGCTGGCCCGCGAGTTGGAGGATGCCCTGACGGAACTGTCGCAGTTTGACGAAGGGCCTGACCTGGTGCTGTTCTACAAGTACCTCCTCGTGCTGCTGGGCGACCCCGATTACGAACGGCACTTCAACGAATCGGACCGGCTCTCCCCGAGTCAGCAGCACTTCGCTGAGGCGCAATTGAAGCTATTCCAAAAGTGGTGGGCCCAGTGGCCGGGCAAATCGTACGGCCTCTGACCGACGCGGGATAATGGGGTCAGACCCCATTATGTTGTTTAGCGGGTGGTGAATTCGCGGTCGGAGGCTTGGCACCAGAGGCGATAGATATTGATCACGTTCTTGCGGATACCGCTGACGGGTATTTTCAGAAAACCTTGGCGCTTGGCTGCCTCGAAGAGGATCCGCTCCTTCTGGGTCAGCCGATGCCCGACCCCGCGATTGCCGATTTTGCCCCGGGTCGACTCGCCGCGACTGAGTCGCTCGATGTCATTCTTGTCGGGCTTGGGCATAGGGAGAAATCTAAGTCGGAAGGGAAAAAGAGCAAATGCGGCAGCGTGCTCAGGTCCCGGGTCTCGGCGATCGGGTACGGGTGCCTAGGTTCGGGCGCAGGTGCGGGTATATCCATCCAGTCCTCGATTCAGTCCTCTATTCTTACTGATAGATTCCCCTTAGGGTTGTCGAATTGAGACGGCATCTACGCGTGACA
>CAISXT010000132.1 GCA_903889525.1 uncultured Opitutia bacterium
ATCCGACCAGCCGCAGCGACCTTCGCCGCTTCATTCTCGGCCTTAGCCGCGATGAAATCAGCGATATCCGTTTCCAACTTGGTCAGCTTCTCGCGCTCGGAGAGTACGCCGACATTGAACTGGGCGGCTTTCAGGAAAACGATGCGGTCGCGGCGGGCCGCGGTCTCCGCGGTGTTATTACGGACAGCAGCCTGCGCGACAGTCAGGTCGTTACGCAACTTGGCGAGGCCGGCTTCGGCGGCCAGGAAAGGCTCAGCCGTCGCCCGCACCATCTCGGCTTCGACTTTTACCGCCGCCGTCGACTTCGTACTCGCAGCAACCGCCGTGGTGGCTTTGGTTTTGGCCTCAGGGGTCTTGGCCAGCTTCACCTGGCCCACCCAGTAATCCCGGCTCTTGGCAATTTGTTCCAGTTTGACCGTGAAGGATGCCAGGGCTTTCGCAGCGGGCTCGCCCCTGGGGCGTAGTTTGGCAACCTCGGCCTCGGCGGCGGGAATTGCCTTCTCGGCCGTCACGACGGCAGCCTGAACTTTCGGCAACTCGGGTGCGAGTTCCTTCAGGCGGGCTTCGGCTTCTAAAATACGGTCCGCAATCTTCGGCGGGTTGCTGGAAACTTGGGAGACATCCTTGCCGGTAGAGATGTCGTAGAATTTCACTTCACCCAGCCAATTACCAGTCACGCAAGACTTACCGTCGCTCAGTGCGACGACCCTGGAGACGACGTCACCCTGGGATGTAGATTTAGCGAGGCTCTTACCATCAATCGACCAGACGGCCATGGTGCCATCCTTGCCGCAGGAAACCAAGCGGCCATCGGGTGTGAAAGAAACGGACTGCACCGAACCATGGGCCGACCAGTTGGCGATCCGCTTGCCAGTCTTCATCTCCCAGAGGGAAATCGTCCCGTCGACTGAACAGCTGGCAAGTACGTTGGAGTCCGCGCGCCAAGCAAGATCGGTGACGGAAGCCGTGTGTTGTCCGAGGTTATAGAATTCACCACCGCTATCCGCCTCCCACGCCATCACATTACCATTGCGGTCAGAGGTGGCGAGCAACACGCCATCGGGGCTGAAACGCACTCCGGTCACCCATTCGGTATGCTTGGCGATGGTGTAGACGACCTCGCCGGTGGCGACGTCGTAGCACTTAACTTTCTTAGTGTTCGTCCCAATGGTGACCTTGCGGTGGTCAGGGGTAATATCCGCGGACATCACCTGATCGAATTCCTTGCCGACTTCGACGACTCGGCGACCCGTCGCAACGTCCCAAACAATGGCATGGCCGATTTTGCCCCCACGACCTCCGCCCATGACGAGCAAAGAACCGTTGGCGCTAAACTTCAGCGAACGGGCATAACCTTCGGTGTAAGGCAGAATCCCGGCGAGCTCTTTGCTGTCGGTATCGTACAGCAGAATCTGGTGCTGGCCGGCGACGGCGAGCAGCGAGGTCCACGGACTGGCCGCCATCGCAACGACCGCCGTGGTGCGCGGGGTGACGATGACCGGCTCGAGCAAGACGTCCTGCGGACGGGCGGCGGGGCCACTGGGCTTGCCCGGGGCACCACTGAAAGTGAGGTCAACCTTCGGACGATTAGATTTCCGAGCCACACTCCCCTTTGCCTGCAGAATCCCGCCCGCGATCCATTTAGAGAGGACCTCAAGGTCCTTGGCCTCTAGCGGGGCGCCTTCGGGCGGCATGAAGGGCTCTTCCTTCTTCGAGCTACATCGCAACAGGCGACTCCCGAGAGGATTACCTGGGTCGACGGCGGCGCCGCCGCCCCCGCCGTTCAACATCGCGGCGTAGCTGGTGAGATCGAGTCCGCCCTTTTTCTTATCCGGATTATGGCAGGAGAAGCATTTATTCTCCAGCATCGGACGAATGTGGTCGTCGTAGGTAAACTTCTCCGCGTCCTGCGCGGATAGTGAGGAAACCGCAAAGGTGGCCGCCACCATCAGGCAACGACGAGACAACCAGCGAGGCGAGAGCGCGGCGGAAGACATGAGCGGCACCGATTAGTGGTTGAAGTAGAATTCTTTGGAATTCATCAGAGCCCAAAAAGTGTCTTCGAGGATGATGAGACGACCCGTCGGGTCCTTGGCGATGGATTGCGTGACCGCTTTCATCTCGTTCTCAATGGGGGGACGGCCAAAGACGCGCAGGAAGAGCTCCGTGACAATCTGTTCATCGGTCTTGCGGGCTTCGATCATTGTCTGCACCACCTTGCCGCGACGGATCCGGTCATTAACCGCATCGCCATTCATCAAGTGGAGGGCTTGCGAGAGATTCGGATCGGTCTTCACCTCAGTGGAGGCGACGGATTCGCGACTGGAGCGACCAAACGTGCTCAGGAAATAGTTACTCACGGCACCGTCGGCAATCTGCACGGCGCGGGCCCCGACCGGCAGACCCTGGAACTTATTCGGAGTCTCGGTAACCTGCGAGATGGCATCGAGCAGCACCTCCGCGCGCACGCGACGGACCTGCGCGCGAGCGAAGTTCACCTTGTCGTCCGCATTCGTCTCGTTGACCTTCGAGCTACGCTGGTAGGCCGCGGAGGCCGTGATATCACGCACCAAGCGGCGCACGTCGTAATCATAGTCAACGAGGTGCTGGGCCAGAGCATCGAGCAATTCTGGATTCGAAGGCGGGTTGGAGACCCGCACGTCGTCGACCGGATTCACCACGCCAACCCCGAGGAAGTGAGCCCAGATGAGGTTGCCGATATTCCGGGCGAAATACGGATTCTGGCGGGAAGCCAGCCACTCGGCCATGACCTTACGACGGTCGTCGCCGGGCTTGAGGTCGGGCTCCTCGCCACCGAGGAACTTAGGCTTCACGTTCAGCTTCGTCAGGAAGTGCTGCGATTCACCACCCTTGCTATTAAAAATCACGACTTCCATCGGGTCATCGGTTTGCTTGCGGCCGATTTGCGCGAAGAAGGCGTTGAAGCCGTAGTAGTCGCTCATCGTCCAGCGATCGAACGGATGGTTATGGCACTGGGCGCACTGGATGCGCATGCCCATGAAGACTTGGGCCACGTTCTCGCTGAGCTTCAGCTTATCCAGTTCGCTCTGGTAATAGTTCACCGCGGGGACGGAGACCGTGCCGCCCGTGGCGGAAAGGAGCTCGACGACAATCTTGTCGATCGGGACGTTCTTACCGATTTTCTCAGCCAGCCAGTTATAGTAAAGGAGCGCGTTTTTGTAGAACGGAGCCTGATTATTATTCCCGGCGATACCGGAACGAATCTGGAGTAATTCAGCCCACTTCATCACCCAAAGCTCGGTGAACTCCTTGCGGACGAGCAACCCTTCGACTAATTGGGCACGCTTGCCGGGAGATTTATCGGCGATGAAAGCCGTGATTTCTTCTGGCTTCGGATAGATGCCGACGACATCGATGAACACGCGGCGAACATACTCCTCGTCCGTGCAGAGCATGGAAGGGGTGATGCGGAGACGGTGCAGGCGCTCATTGACGGCCGTGTCGATGTAGTTGAACTCCTCGGTCTTCGGGCGCTGGTAGACCAGACCCTTCGGGATGACGATGACCTGAGCCGTGATGCTGTAGACGTTAAAGCGCGCGAGCAGGAAGGCAGCGCCGCGATCCGCTGACTTGACCAGACCAGCCTTGCTGATGGCGGCGACGGGGTCGTTGTTCGACATGAACAAGGCGAGGTTCGTCACATCGCGATCGGTGCCATCCGAATAGGTGGCCCGCACGGTGATCTGTTGCGTAGCGCCTGGCCCTTCGAGGACGATTTGCTTCGGATAGATATCAATGCCCGTGACCTTGGCGATCGTCGCGGGGTCGTCCTTGGCGCCATTAGTGATCCATTCGAGGATAGTCTTATTATATTCCGAGTCAGCCTCGTAGAGCTTGTTACCGGAGTGCGGCACTTTCCCCACGCACTTCTCGATCAGTGTGCTTTCCTCAGGGATGGCGAGATTGATCCGGCGGCCGACCAATTCGCGAGTGAGACGGATATAGTCACCGTCCGGATCCATCCCGAATAAGGATAAGCGAAACCCGTCCTTACCACGAGCCGCGCCGTGGCAGCCACCTTGATTACAACCGGCACGCAAGAAGACGGGCATCACATCTTGGCGAAAGGAAACCGCGCGATCCTTGAGGCCATCCTTGACCTCGATCGGGGCGCGGGCGGTGAGACCACCGATGGCCGCGATCACTTCAGTCTTACCTTCCTCGGCGACAGCGTGCAGGGAGTAGCCATCAAAATCAGCGACCTTCTTATCCGTCAGGGACAACGTCGCATAAGCCGTGACATCACGGGTCGTCGCGTCCTTGAAAGTGGCGAAGACGACGACGCGGTGGAAGTCGCGCTTCGTCTCAAGGGAGAACTTGTCAGGGAAAATTTCCAGCTTTTCGATGGTCGGCAGCTTGAGTTTGAGGTCAGCAAGGACGGTTTCCTTGGCTAGATCGCGGGGAGCGAGTTTCACGCCGGCGGGCCAGACGGCACCTTGGGCGACCCAGTTGCGCAACAGCGCGATTTCGGCGGCCGCTAACGGGCCGTTCTTCGGCGGCATCACGTCATCATGCGCCTTCGGCAGATTGATACGGCGGAGCAACTCGCTCTTATCGGGCGCCGCGAGATCGATAGCTGGGCCAGCCTCTCCGCCTTTAAGGAAATCCGCACGCGTCACCATGAGCAGCTTGCCCTTCACTTTTTCCGGATTGTGACACTCGACGCACTTAGTCTCGAGCAGCGCCCGCACCTGGTCGAAGGCGACTGGGGCTTCGGCGCGTAGGGAGGTCGCCCCAAGAAGCAACAGGACGGAAAGAAGTGAACGGAAGCGAAGCATGGGAATTAATTCTTAGGGGTTTCGTTCTTTTGGCGAAGTTGCTCGAGACGCGAAAGGACGACTGGTGAGGCGGTCGCAGTCGCTTTGACCGTTTCCTTGCCCGCGGCCGGAGCGGCCGCCTTGACGACGGCGTTCTTGCGGGGGGCGTCGACTCGAAGAATTGAGCCGATGGCCACACGGTGCGTCGCGAAACCCTTACCGACCGGAATCTCAATCTGGACGAAGAGGTTATCTTTCTTCCCGATTGGGGTCTTGTCGTCGGTCACGACGGTGAAGCGAAGTTCCTTCGAATCCTTGGTCACCTTGATTGGAGCAATCGAGAAGGTGTCGGGCACGCCCACGAGCGTGGCCGTGGCTTCACCTTCGAAGGGACGGATCACTTCGAAAGGCGTGACCATCGTGCCAGGCTGGCCCTGCTCCATCGTCGTCAGCGGAATGGCGGGAGCACCCACAAAAGCGAGGTCCGTGGTGAGTTCGCTGAAAGGCGAGGCGTTGAAAATACGGCCAGTACCAGCATCAGCTTCGCCCATGACAACGAATTTCCAGGCCTTGACCGGCACTGCGGAATTAGCGTCCAACTGGAAGACGCACTCGTTGCTGCCTTCGGCAATCGTCTGCTCACCAAGCGAAGAGATTCCTGGAGGCGTCCAGACCATCATCACCCGAATCGGAGCCTTGAAGCCTTCCTTGCGCTTCGCGGTCACATGCAAATTAAAGACGCCGTTCTGCACCAGCGGGACGGTCGCTTTGACAATCTCGAGCGAATAGGGAGCCTCTTCGACCACGGCGAAGGGTAGCTTGTTTTCGATGCCTTGATAATAAATCGTATTACCGTCGCGCACGATGTCGTAGAGCTGACGCTGTTCGCCGACGACCGTGGCCTTCGGATCCAGCGGCTGCATCGTGACGGCCACGACGGCCTGACTGAGCGGGGCATCCGCGGCGGCTTCGAACATCAACGGCGTGTTGCCGAGGTCACCAGGAATGGCGTCGGTCGTCAGCAACTTGATACCTGCGGGCAGGCCTTGGGCATCAAATCGATATTCGCCGCTGACCCCATTACGGGAGAAGTTTTCCAACAAGACCATCCGGCCACCGCGCGGGACCGCGAGGAATTGCCGGTAGTTAGAGTCGTTCACCGAATACTCCGGCGAGGCAAAGGTGAGGCTCGGGAGGGCGGCGATCATTTCCAAACGGTAGACGAAATTAGGGCCGCCGCGCTCGAGGTGGTCCGTGACCTTAATCGTATACTCGCCGTCCGCCGGCACGGTGAGTTTGAAACGCGAATCCAGACGACGGAGACCGCCGCCGTCATCGTTACCAACAAGGGAGCGCCCCTTCGAAGTTAGGACATTGACGACGGGGTCGAGCGGCGACCCGATAGCCTGGGCGTAGCAGCGACAATCCAGCACCTGCCCCTTCTTAAGCTGCACCTTGAAATAATCGATGTCACCCGGCTTTTCGATGATTCCGTTAATCGCGTAGGAGTCAGCAGGTACCGCCACGGTGGCCGTCTCCGGAGTATCGTTGGGCTCTGCTTCCAAAGTATTTTCCAAATTAGAAAGACGGAAGGGATTACCCGACGGCGCCGAATCACGGGTGCGAGAGTACAGCTGGAAGTCAGGGTTATTGTCCTTCGGGAGCGTAACCTCCTCGGCGAAAGATTCCTTCGCATCGACGAAGCGTACCTGCAACTTGGAGCCTGGGCGGCCACCCGCCGGATAGACGGCATCCGGGCGACTAAAGCTACCGACGTGGAGACGATAGAAGGCCCGACCGGAACCGCGGTAGGAAGATTCGCGGACCATCACGTAATACTCGCCATCATATTCGGCAGTGAAGGAGCAGTAGCCATCCTGGCGGTGCAGGATGGTGTCATCGGAAAAGGCCTTCTCGAACTTAGCCTTATCGATAATCGCGATGTACGGGTCAAAGACGCCGTAGCCGAGGCGGAGACCGTCGACTTCCACGGAGATGCGCTGGCCTTTCTTCACCGTTAATTTGAAGTAATCGACATCCTCGTTCTGGATGACGCCCTCAATG
>CAISXT010000133.1 GCA_903889525.1 uncultured Opitutia bacterium
AAAAATCTCCCCGGTGAGTCCGTCCAGGCCCACCGTCAGGTCGTCGGCCGCAATGGTCAGGTCCGGCATAATCCAGAGGTTGCGTGTTTGCAGGCGGATACCATCGCGGGCGAGACGCTGGACAATCATGTCGGCCGCGAAATCCGGCATCTGCACCGCATGGTCGAGGGTGGCGACCCACCATAATGTTAGCTGGACGGGGAGCAGGAGTAGCAGACAGGTGTTCGTCAACCCACGTAGGAATCTGCGAACGGGAGAGCTCGCTGGCGGCACCTTCATCGGCCAGCTTCGGTCAACAGGGGGATGAGAATTTCCGCCAGCCCGGGCTCGAGGATGAACTCATCATCATCCCCTTCGTCGCGCAGGAGGACCGAGCGTTTGTTGAAGGGTGCGGAGCAGAGATAGGTTCGGAAGGTCTCGCTGGCAGCAGCCCCGCCGGTCGCGGCTTGATCGGTGACCCGGAGGGCGAACTTCCAGCCGCCAGCACCGACATCGTGCCTAGGGAATTCGGCCGCCTTCACATCCGCGAGGCCTACGGCGGTGCGGCGGGCGCTGGCTGGATCCAGTCGTCCGGTTCCTACCCAATTGCCATCCGGACTGAGGCGCGCTTCGCCGAGGACCTTGCCGTCCGGATGAGAAATGAGTCGGAGTCCGCTGACTTTGGCCCCTTGCGGGAGCTCGGCGACCGTGCGCTTACGCCATGCTTGCGGGTCGACGTTTTGGTGCCCGCCATTGAGCATGGACACATCGCAAATCGCGGCGAGCGGTGAGCCCTTGGCGTGCACCACGCGCGTGCCGACGCCCTTATCTGGATCATCAGAGAAGGTGAGCAGGATGCGTTCGGTCCCGAATTCTAGCTCGAGGGACTGGAGTGACGTGGTTCCAGGATTCGATTGATTGAGCACCGCTGGCACGGTCCCGCCGTCAGCAGTCTTGCGGCGGGTGGCGCGCAGTTGGGAGACGCCGTCGAGGAAGCGAGCGATGAGTTTGGTGTCAGCCTCGCGGCGTTTGGTGGCCGTCGTGCCGGGCGCGACGGGAATCTCCCACCGGGCTTCGCCGCTGGTTCCGTCCAGGCGGTGTAAGGTGATCGAGCGACCACCCGCAGCGATGGTGAAGCCAGTAACCAAGGCTGGGTCGAAATCGGCCGGCCGTGAGGCGGCAAGCGTCTCGCGGATTCGGAACCAGTCGCGGAGGAGCTGCGCTTCGATGAGGAACACCGAGGTATTATCCTCGAGCTTGGCGCAGAGGAGTGTGGGTTGTCCGGGGGCAGGTTTACCGACGAGTATAACCTGGCGGCGGGAATTACCTTCGAGGGCGATGCGGAGCGTCGGGGTGGAAAGTCCGGAGGCCTCATCGGCGAGCGTGGCAAACTTGCTGGCGCGCAGGTTGGTGAGCTCGGCGATGATCTTGGCCGCCGTGTCGGCATCGGCCAAGGCGTCGTAGGGTGCTTCAAAACGCCACTCGGGGAGCTGCGTCTTCCGGCCGGCTCGCGGCCGGCTCTCATT
>CAISXT010000134.1 GCA_903889525.1 uncultured Opitutia bacterium
GGAGACGAAGTAGGGTTTGTTCATCTCGATGCGTAGGTTCGAGAACTGGACGGCTTCGCCGAAGGTGCCGTCAAGGAGCGGGCCGAAGGCCTGGAGTACGAGCACGCGCGGGGCCCGGCGCGATTTCTGGCCGGTGACGCCAAACTGCCAATAGCCATCGGTCTTATCCTTACCGACCTGGGCGGCGATGACGCGGACGGCCGCGGTGTCGCTGACGGAGCGGGGGACGATGACGGCCTCGATGGTGAAGCCTTGGGCGAGGTCAGCTTCGGTTGCGCCGCGGGCCACGAACGGCTTACGGTGGCCGGCATCGAGATGGGCACCCTGTCCATCGCGGAACGGGACCTTCTCTGGCAGGAAGTCGTTGGCGACGGCGGCGGCCACCGCCGAAGAATTCTTCTGGGAGCGTATTTCCTTGAGGAACGCAGCAGCACGCATGGCTTCGGTTGCGGTGGGCGTGCGGGCGAACAGCACCTGGTAGAGGCGGCGAACTTGGGCGGCTTCATCCTTGGGGACTTCCTTGGCGATGCGCGTGGCGAGGATTTCGCCGCGCTTGAGCATGAACGGGCTGTTGAGCAGCAGGAGCGACTGGATGGGGGTCGTGGTGACATCGCGGGACGAGGCGCTGCTGAACCACTGCGGTGCGTCGAAGACGTCGGCCAGCGGGTCGCGGTTGTTACGCATGATGCGCGTGAAGATGCTGCGCACCGGTTCGCCGTACACGACGCTTGGGCCAGCTTGCTTGTCTGTTTTGAGGTCGCCGCCGGCGGCGAAGACGGCGTCGCGGATTTGCTCGGCTTCGAGGCGCTGAGGCTGGAAGCGCCAGAGCAGGACGTTCTGCGGATCCTTCAGTTGGCCCTCCTTGGGGGTAGGGTGCTGGGAGGAGCGGCGATAGGCGGCACTCGTCAGGATGAGTCGGTGCATGGCCTTTTGGTCCCAGCCCTTTGCCATGAATTCTGCTGAAAGCCAGTCGAGTAGCTCGGGGTGGGAGGGCGGTTCGCCGAGGCGGCCGAAGTCGCTCGCGTAGGGAGTCAATCCGCGACGGAAGCAGAGCTGCCAGAGACGGTTCATCGCGAGACGGGCGGTGAATGGGTTTGATGGCGCGGTCAGCCAGCGGGCGAGTGCTGTGCGGCGACCGGTGGAGCTACCATCGGCGGGCGGCGTGATGGTGGCGGCTTCGGCTGGGTACTGGGCACTAAGGACCGTGAGGAAGGCCGGCGGGACGATGGTGTTCTTCTTGGGAATCACCGCGTCGAGGCCCAGTGCGCCGGTCTCGCGCACGGCGAGCACGAAGGGCGGATCTTCCGGCTTCTGCTTATCGTGGTCGGCCAGCTGGCGCTTTAGGTCGGCGTGTTTCACGCTGTCGGCGCCCTTGATGGAGCGGTCCAGTCGGGCGTACTCGTAGTCGACCTGGCGCCAGGCGAGCGCGGCAATCTGTTGCTCGTAGGGCGTGCGCTGAGCGTCCGGCTTGGCGATCATCTCCTGGATGTCTTCCGGGAAGATCTTTACGGCGTTGTTGGTCGCCGTGTCGCGGTATTTCTTTTCGAGTGCGGCGATCTCGTCGCGGATCGACTTCGTTTCCTTCTCCCAGCCGGCCAACTTAAGGGCGTACTCGCCGGCCTCCTTCGGCGTCCAAGCGGCGCGGTTCTCGACCGGCAGGGTGTTCGTGAAGAAACTCCGGAGGGCGAAGTAGTCGCGCTGCAGAATGGGGTCGAACTTGTGGTCATGGCAGCGGGCGCACTGCATGCCGGCACCGAGGAAGACATCGCCCGTGGTGTCGGTTAGGTCGTTCAAGATGCTCTCCCACTGACTGCGGGCGTCGCGGTTGTTATACTCGTAAATCCAGTGGCGGAGGTAGCCGAGGGCCGTGAGTGCTTGGGTGTCGCCGGGGAAGAGTTCGTCGCCGGCGAGCTGTTCCTGAATGAAGCGATCGTAGGGCTTGTTGTCATTGTACGCCTTGATGACGTAATCGCGGTAGCGCCAGGCGGTCGGGCGGAAATCGTCGATGCGGAAGCCGTCGCTGTCGGCGTAGCGCACGAGGTCGAGCCACGCGCGGGCCATGCGTTGGCCGTAGGCGGGAGCAGCCAGGAGGCGATCGACGAGCTTCTCGTAGGCGAGCGGATCGGCGGACTTGACGAAGGTAGCGACGTCTTCAGGCGAAGGCGGGAGTCCGGTGGCGTCGAAGGTGACACGGCGGATGAGGACGGAGCGGTCGGCTTCACCGGAAGGGGCCAGACCTTCCTTGGTAAGGCGGGCCTCGATAAAGCGATCGATTGGGTGCGTGGACTTGCCGGCGGGAAGCTCGGGCCGCTGGACAGCTTGATACGCCCACCAGCCTTTTTCCTTGGAGCCGATGGTGCCCGGGAGGTAGCGGCCGGCGACGGGCGCCTTGGTGCGGCTCTTGGGCCAGGTCGCCCCGGCCTTCACCCACGAGTCGAGGAGGGCAACTTCGTCTTTCGTCAGACGTTCACCTTTCGGCGGCATCATCTTCTCCGGATCGCGCGAAAGGATATTCTGGAGGAAGAGGCTCTTGGCGGGGTCGCCCGGAATGAGGGCCGCGCCGTCGTCCCCACCCGTCGTGAGGCCGGCCAAGCTGTCCATCACCAGTCCACCCTTGTTCTTACCCGAGGCGTGGCTGTGGCACTTGAAGCAACGGGAGTCCAGCAGGGCGACGGCCTGCTCGGCCTGTGCCTCGTCCGCCGCCTGGACTACGCCGGCCCCGGTCAGCAGGGTCGCTAAGCTGAGCGCAAGGAGGGTGGCAGGGCGCAAGGGCATGGGGTAGTTACTAATAAGAGCCTTATTAAGCCTAAGAGCAACCCAAGCCGAAAGGTACGAATGGGGTGTTTCGATTGTCATCGACCCCGCTTTTAGTTCGAATCCAGGCGTGTCTGTGCCGCTGCAACTCATCCTCGCCTCCGCTTCTCCTCGGCGCACGGAACTCCTCCGGGAGGCCGGCATCCCGCATCGGGTGTTGGTGGCCGCGGTGACGGAGCATGAGGACCCGACGACGGACCCGGCGAAGATGGTCCTGCACAACGCCCGCCTGAAGGCGGCGGCGGTCTCCCGTCTGCATCCGGAGGCGCTCGTGCTTGGCTCCGATACGACCGTCGCGCTCGGAGCGCGCGCTTTGAATAAACCGGCCGACCTCGCCGAGTCCCGTGCGATGCTTCGAAGCCTTTCTGGTCGGGAGCATACCGTCCACACCGGCGTGTGCCTGCTTTGTCCGTCACTGGGGATTGATGAGGCCCATGATGTCACCGCTTGGGTGCGCTTCCGCGAGCTCTCCGAAGATGATATCACGCGCTATCAGTCCTTGGTGAACACCTTGGACAAGGCCGGCGCCTATGGCATCCAGCAGGGCAAGGAGATCATCATCGCCGATTTCCAGCAGCCCATCTCGACGATTATGGGCTTACCGGTCGAATTCGTGAAGGCCCGTCTCGTTGCGCTCGGCATTCTCGAAAGGCTCACCGCATGAAAGCGCTCCTCTTGCTTCTCCCTGCCTGCGTGCTCGCGCAGGCGCCGGTCGTGAGCGGCGATGCGGAGTTCTCGGGCTTTATCGGTGGCAAGCCGCTGGTCATCCGGACCACGAGCCGCCTGGCCGGCGCGATTGATTCCGTGAAGTGGGCGGGCGTGGAGTTCATTGATTCGCACGACCACGGACGCCAGCTGCAGTCGGCCATCAACGCCGACATCGACGGGGTCTATCATGTCGAATGCTATAATCCGACGGAAGCGGGTTCCGTGGTGGACGCGCTTGGGCCGAAGTCGACCAGCCGTCTGGAAATGATCTCGTTCAAGGATGGCGCCCTGTCGACGCGAACGCGCATGGCCTACTGGCTCGCTCCGGGTATGAAGTCGGGCGGGTACGCGGCCTTGAACCGCGAGCTGCTCTCGAATCATGTGCTCACGAAGCAGGTCAGTATCGGTCGCCCAGGCATGGATCACGTGCTGGATTATAAAGTGAGCTTTACGGTGCCGGCGGACCGTCCGCATAAGTTCCTCCAAGTCGAGGCACTGACTGGTTATATGCCCTGGTCGTTCAGCGAGGAGCTTCGCTTCGATGCGAAGACTTCGACCCTGATCCCCCTGGCGCGACAGAACGGCGAAATCCGCGACCCCGTTGTACTCTCGATGCCCTCGGGGACCCATGCCATGGGCATATTTACGCCTGATCGTCCGCTCGCGGGCCAGCCGCCGGTCGGCTACGGCCGGTTTAAGTTCGACCAGGCTCAAGTTGTAAAATGGAACTGTGTCTTTCGACTAAAGCAGTCGGAGCCTATTAAGCCGGGTGATTACTCCTTTCAGCTCTACGTCGTCATTGGCTCCCGCGAAGACTGTCGCCGGACGCTGGAGGCATTGGTCCGGGAGTTTGGTGCCAGATAATAGCTCTGACCACGCTTGAACTTGGCTTGCGCCTCCTTAACTTGGGGGGCGTGCGGGATGATGACGTATTCGACTACCAGGCCGCGACCATCGCGGTGCTGGTCTCGCTCGGTCTCCATCTGCTCCTGCTCTGGCTAATCCCTCAGAGTTTTCAGACTAAACTCTCCCTGGCTCATCCGGTTGAGGTGCTGACGATGCCGATCAAGGTGGAGGAAGCCCGGCTACCGCCTTCAATGCGGTTTGCCCAAGCTAATAGCGCGGCCAACCAGGCCGTCCCGAAGTCGGCGCCATTCTTTGCGGCCCAGAATCAGACCGTCGCGCAGCCAGTGCCCGAGCTGATTCCCTCGAAGTCGCCTCTGCCCAAGTCGGCCGGGACCTTGGAACAGATCGTGGTCGCCAAGGCGCGGCCACGGATGAATGACGAGGTTTTCACGCCGCCCGCCCCGACTCCTCCCCCGGCCGTGGCGATGGCTCCGAAGACCGCGGGAGCTGCAGCGGCCCCGGCGGAGGGGCGGGAAGCTAAGCCGAAAGCATCGGCCGAGGTCCCGCCCACGCCGGTAAATCCTGATCGTCCAAAGGCGCGGGTACCCTCGGGCGTTTCCTCCTTGCTCCTAAAGAATCCCGTCGGCACGAACCGAGCCGGGGTTGTTTCCATCGACTGTCGGTTTAGTAATTATGGCGATTACACCCAGCGCATGCTGGAGGCGATTCAAACAGCCTGGTGGAGCACCATCCAGCGCTCTCGCTTTGAGTATGTCGAGGGCGGCGTGGTTCAGGTCAGCTTTAAGTTGCATCGCGATGGTACGGTTACGGACGCGACAATTCATCAATCCAATGTAGCTCGCCTGATGGCGCTGGCCTGTAAGGATGCCGTGATGGCACCGGCGCCTTTCGATATCTGGCGGGCGGATATGGTGGCGGAATTCGGCGAGAGTGACATGGTGAGAATCCATTTCCAGTATTACACCCCATGACCTTGGCCACTGATTGGATTCCTTTTGGACGCGGCGTTCGCGTGGTGCAGACGCATGACTGCGGCTTGATTGCCGTCGAGAAGCCCGATGGGATTCTCTCGCATCCGAACCCCGGCGAAGTGGCCGAGAAGGGTACGATTCTCATCGCAGGAAATTACTCGCTTGAGGAAGAGGCCTTCCATGTGCGCGACGGCAAGGGCGGCATCCGGCGGGTGTACTTGCTCAACCGTCTGGACTCACCGACGAGTGGCGTCTTGCTTCTGAGCGTCGACGAAGGCTTGGCGTCAGTCGTGCGAAAGATGTTCGCGCGCTCGCAAGTCTCGAAGAAATACGTGGCCCTCATCCGCGGGCGCGGCCTGCGCACGCCGCGTGGCACCTGGCAGGATCAGTTGGCCAAGACGAAGGGTCCAGGGGGCGGGGTTCGTTCCGAGGCTGGGACGGGCGCCCCGGCCGTCACCGTTTACCAATGGATGCGTCCTGCGGGCGGGACCTTACCGCTTTCGCTCATCCAGTTGGAACCGCGGACAGGTCGGACGCACCAATTACGCGTGCAGACGTCGACGCACGGTCACCCGATTCTCGGCGACCGCACCTACGGAGATTTCGATTTCAACAAGACTGTCGGTTCGGCTCGCGGATTCAAACGGCTTTTCCTGCACGCAGAGTCGACGCAACTTTCGTTCGACTGGCAGGGCGAAAAAATTGAGTTCAAGGCCGCGGCACCCATCCCTCCAGAATTCATGGACGCCATGGTCGCCGCAGAGGAACCGAAAGGCAAGGGGCCAAAGGGTCCGCGTAAAGGCAGCAGCACTTCGATTTCCCCGCGCCTGCGGATTCGGCTTTAGGCGTCGGAGGGGTCGTAGTGCCCTTGGCGGATGACGAAGCGGATGACACCGGCGACGTCATGGACGCCCAGCTTACGCATGAGGTTCGTGCGGTGGTTCTCCACCGTCTTGGCACTGATATCGAGTTTCTGGGCGACTTCTTTGCTCGAGTTGCTCTGGGCGAGCAGGATGGCGATTTCTTTTTCGCGGTCGGTGAGGGTCGTGCCTTTGGCGTCGACGTCGCTTTCTGGTGCCGTGAGAGCGTCAGCCATGGCCTTCTGGAAAGATTCGCTGAACCAAGTATCGCCGGCGGCCACGGCGTCGACGGCTTGGCGGAGTTCGGAAAGTCGGGCACTCTTCGGGACGAAGCCGCGGACGCCAAGTGAGAGCATGCCGCGAGCGAGTTGCTTCTCGGATTTCCCGGAGAAGACGAGCACCTTGAGGTCCGGTTGCTTGTCGTGGAGTTGGCGGAGGACTTCGAGGCCGCTGATGCCCGGCAGGAGGATGTCGAGAATCAGGATATCCGGCTTGAGTCGTTTGGCGAGGGCGAGGCCTTCAGTGCCGTCGGCCGTGGAGCCGAGTACGCGGTAGACGCCCCGGAGTTCGAGCATCTCGATGATCATCTCGCAGATGGCCGTCTGGTCTTCCACGATCACAACGGATTTCGCCTTCCGGGAAGTTGTCTTCATAAGGGGGATATGAAGATGTTGTCCCCTGACTAGACGCGGGCGAACACAAAGTCCGCCTCCTCATGTTAAATATTACTCGGCAGCTGGGTCGACCAAGCCTTGCCGGACCACGAATCGCACCAGGCCGGCCACGTCGCGGACCCCGAGTTTACGCATGAGATTAGCTCGGTGGTTCTCGGCCGTCTTGATGCTGATGCTGAGGAATCCCGCTATCTCCTTACTGCTGTGGCTCCGGGCAATCAGGACGGCAATTTCCCGTTCGCGGGGGGTGAGGAGGTCGATGACCCCATCGGCATGCTGGGCGGGGGAGGCGAGGGCCTGGCGGACCGTGCGGCTGAAATCCTCGTTGAACCAGGCCAGCCCGCGAGCCAGAGCATCGACCCCTTTGCGCAGTTCCGACAAGGGGGAGGATTTATTGACGAACCCATGGACACCGGCCTGCATGAGGGCGCGGACGATGTGCGGCTCCTGCTTGGCGGAGAAAATCAGCACGCGCGTGTCAGGAAGACTGCGGCCGAGCCGGCGCAGGACCTCGATGCCACCGACGCCTGGCATCAGGACGTCCAGGATTAAGATGTCGGGCCGAAGGCGTAGTGCTTGTTCGACGGCTTGAGTGCCGTCCGAGGCGGTGCCCGCGACTTCGCAAAGCGGGAGGTGTTGCACCATTTCGGCGACGAGTTCGCAGATGGCGGCTTGATCCTCAACGATGAGGACGCGCTTCTTCGAAGTGGCCTGGGCCACGGGTGGGGACGACGTCAGCGGGGCTATTTTTGATTTCGAAGGACCTTCGGTGTGTGGTCGGCTGATCCGGATTTTACGTAAAGGTGTCTTCATGCAAATAATGTATGGGGTATCTCCAGAATTGTGCGGTGCTAATCAATGGTAAGACGATGAGGTTAATCACTCATGAAGAAACGCCCCGGGTTAGCTCTTTTTATTAGTCTTATAATAATGGCGACTACCCTCGCTACCGTGTTCTGTCTCGCGGGATTAGTGCGCGTGGAAATGCGCGGGGTTCGGCCTACGGCCCAGGCCGCCCGGCTGAGGCGGGATGCCGAGCAGGCCGCCCGCCGGGGTTTGGCTGAATTGCAGGCTGGGGTGGGTCCAGATGCCGTCAGCACTTTCGTGGATGGGGATAAAGTGTTGCGATTCGGGCGGGCGGGCGGCGTCCCGGCGGGCCTCAACGGCGCATGGGCGGACGGCGACCAGCACTGGAGCTGGCAGATCGAGGATCTTTCGCAGGGATTTGATCTGGCCTCCTGCCATGAAGCGTTGGGGCGAGCTTCGGCTTGGGCGAAATCATCCACGGGTCGGCAGCGACTGCCGTTGGCTTTACCGGAGGCGGCGCTGACACCTTGGCAACGCACGGCGCTCGCGGTAGGTGATGAGGTCATGTTTCGGGCGGCGGCCGTTTCGCCCCTGCCAGCGGGAATTTCTTTTCAGAGTAGAACTTTGCTCACGGATCCGGTGCGCGGGGGATGGCGGAAGGATTTGGCGGATGCGGCGGTGATGTCGGCGGAGCTCGGCCCGCAGATGTCGGCGTTGCTCCGTCGTCATGAATTAGGGGCGGAAGCGCGTCAGGGCTTCCCGCTGCTCCGCTGTGAAGAGAACGGTCGGCTTTGGTCGCACTTGCCGATGTTGGTAGATTTCAGGTTAAGCATGGGTTTCTTCAATTCGCGTGCCGACGGCCGTCATCGCCTGCGCTTTCATGGAGCCGGGGTGGTTTGGAATCCTTCGACGGTGCCCGTTCTGGCTGGTCCGCAAGGCCGGTTGTTTCTGGTGGAACTGGAAGGCTGTCCAGAGGTGACCGTGAGCAATCTGGATACCGGTTCGACCTTCACGGTGAACCTGGATGATTGTCCGCAGGAGGATTTTGGATTCATCCGCCAAGGACTGAGAGAGAAGGGCCTCTGGTTCTGGATGGATGTGGCCGACCCGGAATCCTGCGGCATGACCGGCCGAGGGCTCTTGGCAGGCGAGACGTATGCGTTTGTGAATCCGTTACCTGAGACCCAGCCGCAGGGATTATCGCGCATCCTGACGCGCGATACTTGGCGCCTAGAGACACAACCGCACGGGTCGACCTGGCGGCGGCCTTCCTCCGCGGTTTTCCTGCCGAGCGACCGCATTCAAATCACGGTTAGGTTCCCGGAGAAACTTACGGTGCGCTTGCGTCTCGCGGCGGGCGAGCCGCCCAAGGAATCACTCATCGCAGATTATCCGTCGGCTCCGGTCATCATCTTGGAAAATATCTCCCTGCCTGATTTCATGATCACGACCACGGGTGAGGACTATTCGCGAGAGGATAGCTCAGGCTACGTCATCGAAGAGCGCCGGGCTTGCCTGCGCTTCCGGCTTCAGCCGCTGACCTCGACCCGGCTATGGGCGGAGGGCAGCCGGCTGGCTCAGCGGAATCATTGGAACTTCGATATTCCCGCAGACGCCGCGGAGTGGGTGGTCGATCACCCTTTGCTGGCGGCTTTAGATGTCAGCGACTTCGATAGCACCCCGCTCATGGGTGCCTTGTGGGATGCGGTGCCTAACCGTCACGAGGCGAGTAAGGTCGCGGCCTTCGCGGGGGTGCGTCTGCGCGAATTGCCGATCAGGCCTTATGTCTCCTCCGGGGTCTTGCGCCGGATTGAACCTCAGGCGGGCAGAGGCTGGGTGGAGCGGCTTGACCAATTCTATAGTTCGGCGCCTTTGCTCACTCCCGAAGTGGGCGTGGGTTCGCATCAACCGTGGCTGCTTCCAGGTGCGGCTCCGATGGTGAGAGGGGCATTCAATGTGAATAGTCGCAGCCCTGATGCCTGGGCTGCCTTTCTGGGAGCAGCGGCTGGTAAATGGACGGCGGATGGAGGCGGCCCCTTTACGGCGGGGGTCCTCTCGGGCCCGATATTTTTTACGCAACCTACCGGGGCAGGATGTGCCAAGTGGGGAGCGCGCGTCCGGATGGATTTGGCAGACGCAGATTTGGCGCCGTTAGGATTCGACGACCGTGATGCCTTAGCTTCGCAACAAGGGCTGCGACAAGTTTCCCCAGAAATCCTACGGCGACTGGCGGAGAAAATCGTCGAGCTGCAATCTTCACATGGGTATCCGTTTCGCTCCTTAGCTTCGTTTGCGAACTCGCGATTGCTCGATCATGCCTTGGTGTCAGTCGGCCTCAACGAGGCGGTCTCCGGTGTGTCTGGTGATGCCCCCGTCGTCATGCAGGCGGACGATTTGTTGGAAGCTTGGGCGCCGCTATGGACGGTGCGCGGCGACACTTTCCGGATCCGGGGTCGGGCGGAATCATCAGAGGGTGGGGTTTGCGTCTGTGAATACGTGGTCCAGCGTGTGGGTGCGGAGCATGCAACCGAGGTACTTGGCCGTCGGTTCATGATCATATCGTCAAGAATTCGTAACCAATGAAGGTGGCGAGCACTTGACTGGCGGGGAAAAGGGCTAAGATGGAGGGTGTATGCACGAATCCAACCCCTTCATCGTCGCTGACGCTCCGGCCGCCGACCGCGCGGCCTTCTTCCGTCGTACTTACGGCCTCGTGGCCATCGGCTTCGCCGCCTTCGCGGCCTTGCTGGCGATCTTCTTCGTCGGCTTCGACCAGCGCAGCGGTATCGCCTTCGCGTTGTTCGCCGCTCTCGAATCTTTAGTCAGTTCGTTGGGCAGCTGGAGCATCTTGCTCGTCATGCTCGCTTTCTGGGGGGCGACCACTGTCGCGCAGTCTCTGGCCTTTAACCGTGCATCCCGCAGCTCCCAGTATGCCGGCCTCGGACTCTACGTGGTGCTTGAAGCCCTGATTTTCGTCCCGCTGATTGGCTACGTCATTCTCTCCACTAAGGGTAATGCCAGCAGCGTGCTTGTCCCGGCTGGTATCGTCACCGGAGGCATGATTGCGGGCCTGACCGCTCTGGTGTTCATGACGAACCTCGACTTCTCCTTCCTCAAGGTGGCCATCATCCTCGGTAGCTTCGCCGCCATCGCGATCGTGATTGTCGCGGCCATCGCTGGCCTGAGCCTCGGCGCCTGGTTCTCCATCGCGATGATCGTCCTGATGGCGACCGTGATTCTCTACCAGACCAACGAGATCAAGAATACCCTCGAGACCGACCAGCACGTCGCCGCGGCCTTCATCCTGTTCTCCTCGTTCGTCACGCTACTCTTCTACGTCATCCGCTTCTTCGCGGGTGGACGTCGCGACTAAGCCTGATTTTCAGTAACGTAGAGGTCTTCCCGGTGTTTCATCGGGGAGCCCTTTTATTTATGGTCCGTTTCCTCTTGCTCGTTCTTTCGCTTGTGTGCGCGGCCTCTTTGTCTGCCCAGGGTAAGTTCCGCGACCTGTTCTCGGCCAAGGCCCCGGAAGGTTTCGTCGAGAAGACTTGGACGGTGGACGGCGTCAAGCGGACCGCTTTAGTCCGCGTGCCGGCCAACGTCGCGGGCCCGCTGACGGTGGTCTTCGGCTGGCACGGTCACGGCGGCCGCTCCACCCACTCCGCTACCCGCTGGGGTTACGCCGAGATCGACAAGACTTCGCTTCTCGTCTTCCCGCAGGGCCTGCCGACCGTCTCGCCGCTCGTCGACAAGGAAGGGCGCCTGCCAGGTTGGCAGACGACCGTCGGCGGTGAGGGCGACCGCGACATCCGTCTTTTCGACGCCATCCTGGCTGACCTAAAGAAGGAGTATCCCGTCGATGAACGCCGCATCTTCTCCATGGGCCACTCCAACGGGGCGGCCTTTAGTTATCTCCTCTGGCAGGCGCGTCCGGAGGTCATCGCCGCCATTGGCTCCGTCGCGGGAGGGCTGAGGGGCGACTCGAAGGCGTTACCGCCGATGCCGGTCATCCACGTTGCGGGTGAAAAAGATCCCATCGTAAAGTTTGCCTGGCAGCAGGCGACGTTTACGGCGGTACGCCGATTCAATAACTGCACGGAGGAAGGCAAACCTTGGGCCAAGGAAGGCATCCTGGACTCGACAATCTTTACCTCGACCAAGGGCGCGCCTCTCGTGACCGCCATCCATGGCGGTGGACACGAGTATGCCAAGGGGTCGACCGAGCTGATCGTCCGGTTCTTCAAGGAGAACCCCAAGCCAGCCAAGTGATCAGCGATTCGGGTCGTCGGTCGTGATGTTTAACTCGTCGAGGTAGAATTCGGTCTTCTCGGTAGCGTTGCTGATGAAGCCCACCCAATCAAGCGTCTGCATGTCCGCATGGCGGAAGGGCAGGTTGGCGACTTCTTTAGTGGCCTCGCCCTCCGGCGTGACACGCAGCGTCCAGAGGCCCTTGGTCGTCTCGCCGATCAGGGCGACGATTTCGAAGTGCACCCATTTCTGGAGCGGCACGGTCAGGTCTAAGCCTTTGGGGCCTGTGAGATGTCCGTCCTTGAGCTGGAGGGCTGGGCCGGTGCGATAGGGGTTCGCCTTATTACGCCACTCATGGGCGAAGATGGCTTTCGGCTCCATGAAGAGGTCAAAGCTGATGGTGGTGGTGCCCGCCTTGTGATTGGGCGAGTAGGACAGCATCGGGTAGTAGGAGGCCGGTAGGCCGGGGGCATCTTGGAAGCGCAGGCTGGAGTTACCCTTGGACTTCTTGGCGGTGGTGATGCGCAATTCGTCCCCCAAGCCTTTAACGGCAGGCTTACCTGGCTGGCTGAGGCCGAGGGCCGTTAGGCTGAAGTGGGCGTGCGGTAGCGGATTGCGTTGGTCAGTGATTTGGCCCTCGAAGCCTTGGTGAATATCGAAGGGCGGCGCCGTGGGGATCGCCGGGCGGACGGCTTCAGGGCCCCGATCAAACGTGGCGGCGAGGGTGCGCCACGCGTCGCCAATGACGCCCATGGTCGAGACATCGATGGATTGGATGCCCAGGGCAAGGGCAGGTGAACCCGCTTTGAGACGGAAGTCGTGCTGGGATGGATTTTCAAACAGGGGATCGGCGACGGCGGAGCCGAGGTCTTGACCGGTTTGCTGCCAGGCGGCCAAGGTAAGTTTCTTGGGGGTGAAAATAACTGGGCGGGCCGAGTAATCCCAGTAGATATTGTTTTTCATCACAAAGTTACTCGGGGTGCCGGTCCAGTTGCTGCCGAGGAGTTCGCCGCGGTCGAAGACGATGATATTTTTCTCAAACGTAAAGGACAGGTGCTCTTCGGCCCGCGAGCGCTTCACCTGGTGTTCCTCAGAGAAGGCGAACACGTTGTTCCGGATGATGTTGTCCTTGCCGTAATGCTGGTGGAAGCCGCCGTCGGTGGTGTGGTAGGTCACATTGCCTTCCATCGTGATGCCCGTGCTGCCTTCGTCGGTATAAAGTCCCCAGCCGCCGTATTGCAGGCACATCACGTCGTGGATGAGGTTGTGGCTGACGCTGGTCCCTTCCGAAGGGCCGAGCGTGTAGACACCGCCCATGTCGCTGAGGAGGCCCTTGCCGAGATGGTGCAGGTGATTCCAATCCACCACGTTACGCTTGGCGTTGCTGGGGGCGTAGCCCCAGCGCCAACCGACGGAAATCGCCGAATAGTAGAGGTCCGAGATCTCGTTGTGGGTGACGATATTGTCCGAGGAGGAGCCAATCCAAATGCCGACCGCGCAGGGGAAAATGATGCCGCCGTCGCGGATGATATTATTATGAACCTTATTGTGGCTCACGTGGTTCCCGGGTGGGGCCTCGTCGTTCAAGGTGCCGATCTTGAGGCCACCCGCGCCCATGTCGGTGATGAAGCAGTGTTCGACGGTGATGGCGCGGCAGCCTTGACGCAGGGAGAAGCCGTAGCTGCCGAAGTGGGAGAGCTCGCAGTCGGCGAAGCTGATGTCCTGAGCGTGCTCGAGGGTGATAACGCCATCCACCGTGCGGACGGCCGCCTGATTGGGCACGGCGGTCGCAATCGAGGGGACGCCTTTGGCGTGGCTGAATTTTAAACCACGGAAGGCAAGCTGGGTGAGCTTCGCCTCCGGGGTGCCGTTGAAGGTTAGGAGTTTTTCCGCAACGGGATAGACCCCGTGGGATTTGAAAGGCGTCTCCCCCCTGCGCGGCATGTAGGTAAGGAGGCCTTGGCGGCTCAGGAACCATTCGCCCGGTTCATCGAGGAGGGAGAGCATATTCTCCACCACCATGCCGGTGAGGTGATCAAAGGCGGTGTTGGCCTTCTGTTTCGGCCCGCGGACCTTGATGGTACCGTCGGCGGCGTTGGCGGATTCGGCGCGACTGCGGGTGGTATCCCACTTGTGATAGAAGGTCACGATGGCGTCCTGGGCTTCGCTTTCGCGCACTTCCGTGAACGGGGTGATTTCTTTCGGGTCTACCTTGATGGTCTGTTCGAAGTAGCCGCCCTGATCGCTTCCGCCGGCGCCGGCGACGGGTTTCTCGTGGTCGACGCTCCGGATGAAATGGGTGCCGGGGTTTTTGGAGCGGGCGCGAATCGCCCGGCGATCGCCCACCCAGAGTTGCTCGAAGGTCTCGGTACCCGTGGGGGTCTGCAGGGTCCACTTGCCGTATTTATCGGGAACAAA
>CAISXT010000135.1 GCA_903889525.1 uncultured Opitutia bacterium
GTCGCTGGTACCGTCCTCGGCAAGGCCCAGTCCCCTCGCATCGTTTCAATCAACGGGCGCACCCTCGAGTTCATCCCCGAAGGCAAACTGCTCCTCATCGAGAATCAGGACCAGCCCGGCATCATCGGTGCCCTCGGCACCCTGCTCTCCAAGGAACGCGTGAACATCGCGAACATGGCCCTCAGCCGCACCGGCGGAGCGAACGCGCTCGCGGTCTACCAGCTCGACACCGCTCCCGGTGCCGCCGCTTTGGCTGAGATTCTCCGCAACCCGGCGATCGTCAGCGCTAAGCTGATCGAAGCCTAAGCGATGTTCGCGGCCCTCGGGATCAGCGCCTTAGTCGGATACCTCCTCGGTTCCGTCAACTTCGCCGTGCTCGTGGCGAAGAAGCATGGTATCGACATCCTGAAGGAAGGCTCCGGTAACCCCGGAGCGACCAACGTTAAGCGCGTGCTCGGTAAGGGCCCCGGCAATCTCGTCTTCGCCCTCGATGTCCTCAAAGGCTTCGTCGGTGCCGGCATGCCAACGCTCGTTGGATATGTCATCATATCGCAAAATATCCCCCTCGATGTCCCAGGTAGCATCTTCATCCTCGGCGTCCTAGGTAGCGTCTTCAGCCTCGGCGTCGCTTGCTTCGTCGGCACGCTGCTCGGTCATTGCTTCTCCTGTTTCCTAAAGTTCAAGGGCGGCAAGGGCGTGGCCTCCACCATCGGCGGCCTGCTCCTCCTCCTGCCTGTTCCAATCCTCATCGGAGCGACTCTCTGGGGTATCGTCTTCCTACTCTCTCGCACCGTCTCCCTTGCCTCGCTCGTCCTCGGCCTATCGCTGCCGGTCTCCTGCTGGGTGCTGCCGCTCTTCACGAAGCTGACTTTTAGCCCAGCCGAGTTCTGGTTCGCCGCGGCCATCGCCGCCTTCAATGTCTGGACGCATCGTTCCAACATCGGTCGCCTGCTTACCGGCACCGAGAACCGCTTCGTCAAAAAAGCCTGACCTTTTCGCAATGACCGCTCCTCGCACCATCGGCATCGGCATCCTCGGCTTCGGCACCGTCGGCCAAGGCGTCTGGAAACACCTGCATGAAAAGCAGCCCGACCTTGAATCGCGCCTCGGCGTGAAGCTCGACCTACGTAAGGCGTCCGTCCGCGATCTCAAAAAGAAGCGCGCGGTCAAAATCGCCCCCTCCAAGCTCACCAAGAATCCGCACGACATTATCGACGACCCGAAGGTCCACGTGGTCTGCGAACTTATCGGAGGCACCACGAAGGCACGCGAACTCACCCTGCGTGCCCTCCGCCTCGGCAAAGTCGTCGTCTCTGCCAATAAAGCACTCCTGTGCGAACACGGCCCAGAAATCTTTGATGCCGTACGCAAGCATGGTGGGCAGTTCCTGTTTGAAGCTAGCGTTGCCGGCGGCATCCCCATCATCAAAGCCATCCGGGAAGGTCTCGTCGCGAATCGCTTCGAACTTATCGTCGGCATCTTGAACGGTACTTGTAACCACATCCTCACCCGGATGGGCGAAGATGGCCTCTCTTTCGCCGACGCTCTCAAAGAAGCCCAGGAACTTGGCTACGCCGAAGCCGACCCGACGTTCGACGTCGACGGTATTGATGCCTTCCATAAAGCCTCGATCCTCGCCTGGCTTGCCCACGGCAAGTGGGCGCCCCCCTCCCGCACACTCGTCGAAGGCATCCGCAAGATTGGCCCGGCGGACATCGATTTCGCCCGTCGCTTCGGCTTCGCCCTCAAGCACCTCGCCGTCATCCGCCGCGACTTCAAAGCTAACTGGATGACCGTCGGCGTCTACCCTTCGCTGGTCCCGAATCGCGACATCCTCGCCCGCGTCTCGGGCGTCAACAACGGCATCACCCTCCGCGGAGATGTCGTCGGCGCCACCACCCTCACGGGTCGCGGCGCCGGCGGCGACGCCACCGCTTCCGCCGTCATCGGCGACATTGTCGATGCCATCGCCGCTCTCACTGGCGCCATCCCGCAAGCCCTTTCGGCTGACGCGCTCAACACCCGCGAAAAAATTGGGCGAGGCCTCCGCATGGCTGAGCTCGATGAGATTGTTTCCCCTTTCTACCTCCGCCTATCGTTACTCGACAAGGCCGGCGTCTCTGAAGGCATCTACCGGATCTTCTCTAAACATAAGGTCTCGATTGCTCGCGTCATTCAGTACGAACACCCGAACCAAGGCCGCGGCACCGTCACGCTCTCGACCTACCCGGTCAGTGAGCGGAAGATGTCCGCAGTCTTGACAGAATTGCGCCGCCTCAAGACGGTACTCGAGGAGCCAGTCGTGCTCCGCATCTTCTCCCCAGAATCCTAAACTTCAGGTGGCCCTCATTGTCCAGAAATACGGCGGAACTTCCGTCGGCAGCGTTGATCGCATCCAAAATGTCGCGGCTAAGATTAAGGAACAGTGGTCCAAGGGTAACCGCCTGGTGGTCGTCGTGTCCGCCCGCAGCGGAGTCACCAACGACCTAATCGCTCGCGCCAAAGCCCTCTCCAAGCTCCCAGACGAACGCGAAATGGACGTCCTGATGACCGTCGGCGAACAAGAAACCATCGCCCTGACCGTCATGGCACTACACGCCATCGGCGTCCCCGCCGTTTCCCGCACCGGGGCCCAAGCCGGTATCTTCACGGACGACATCCATACGCGTGCCCGCATCACCCGCATCACGGGCGGAGACCTCTTGCAACGACTGGATGAAGGTAAGGTCGTCGTGGTAGCCGGCTTCCAAGGCTGCACCGACGCGGGCGAAATCACCACGCTCGGGCGCGGGGGCTCTGACCTCACCGCCATCGCGGTCGCCGCTTCGATCAAAGCGGATCTCTGCCAGATCTTCACCGATGTTGACGGCGTCTACACCGCCGACCCGCGCATTGTCCTTTCCGCCCGCAAGCTCCATGAAATCTCCTACGAGGAGATGCTCGAACTGGCTTCCAGTGGCTCCAAAGTGATGCAATCTCGCTCCGTCGAGTTCGCCCAGAAATATAACGTGCCCTTCGAGGTGCGCTCTTCCTTTAACGACCAACCCGGAACTATCGTGAAAGCCATCGACAAAACCCTTGAAGACGCGGTGATTGCCGGCGTCGCCCTCGACCGCCTGCAGACCCGCGTCACGGTCAACGACCTCCCTGACAACGCGCAGGCCCTTTCGGCCCTCTTCGATGACTTGGGCGAGGCTGGCCTGAGCGTCGACATGATCATTAAGAACCTAGGTAAGGACGGCAAAGCCAACCTGACCTTCTCGGTAACCACCGACCAATACTCCCGGGTCGAATCCGTCGTGGGCCAGACCCTGAAGAAACTTGGCTCCGGCTCCGTCCGTTCCGCCGGCGAAATCTCCAAGCTCTCCATCGTCGGAGTCGGTATGATTTCCCATCCCGGTGTCGCGGGCACCCTGTTCAAGGCCCTGTCATCGGTGGGCGTAAACAGCGAGCTCATCACGACCTCCGAAATCAAGATCTCCGTCGCCCTCGACCCCGCTAAGGCCGACTCAGCCGTCCGTGCGGTGCATACGGCTTTCGGTTTGGACAAGGCCTGAAGACTCGGCACTCGCCTCTTGCCCGACGCCCCAGCTCAGCCATAGTTGGGCTGATGTCGCGGTTCTCCTTGGTAGCCCTCCTCGCCCTGGCCAGTCTCTGGCCGGAAGTAGGTGCATCTCAGGATCTGCCCCCGAATTTAATCACGACCAATGCCCCGCTCCTCCCGGGGGAGTTCCCCGACCGGCGTACCTTGATGGGTCTGGCCGATCAGGCACTGGCCGCTGGGCTTTCTTCGACTGCCTCAACTTTCTACAGCCAACTACTCGCCGACCCGAAACTGAGCGATGCCGATAAAGAGAAAGCCGGACTGGGCTTGTCGGCCGCCTACATCGAACGCACCCGCACCGCCGAAGCCAAAGCGACTCTCAAGTTTCTGCCGAAATCCGCCCGCCGTAATCTACGCGAAGCGATGGTGGCGTTGCTTGAGAACGATACCGACAACGCAAGGATTCTCTCCAACGAACTCAACCTAGCCGCCCTGCCCCCCGCGGAGGTCGCCTGGGGCCATGCCTTAAGATGGATGATCGCCGCAGCTGCCGGGGATAATCTTAACGCGAACCTTAGCCTGGAAGCCGTCAACCGCACCGCCGTCTCCGAAGAACAACGTCAGCGCATTGAAATCCTCGGCTATCGTGCCTCTATCGTCGCCGGAAAGGTCGACCAACGCTCACGGAATGCCCTGCAAGAACTCGCGGCAGCGGCGCAAGGTACGCCACTCGCCTTTGCCTATGCCCGCAACCTGGCGCTCGCGCTCGCGCACTTGAAAGATACCAAAGGCGCCGCCCAGGCCCTCGCTTCCGCCGGCACCTTGGCACCCGCACGTCAGGCTGAAGCTGACCTACTCGCTGGTCTCATTCTCGGCGCGGACTCCGCTCAAGGTCGCGAAAAACTGAAGGAAGCCGCTAAGAATGAAGCGAATACGTCGGTGAGATTAACCGCCCTGCGTGCGCTTGTCTCGGCCGCTGATCCGCGTGATGAGGCGGACAACCCGAAAGCTCGGGTCGAAGATCCCAAGTCGGTCGCCAACGAGATTAATGACTTCCTCCTGCGTCGAAATGACGGACAACTCTCTTTCTACTGCCCCCGCAACATCAAGGTCCTTGACTCCATCCATCTCGCGCGTGCTCAGTTAATGCTCTTCGCCGGAAATCGCGAGAAAGCCCGCCAAGCCGCCGAAGATCTGCTCAAAGATGTGCCCGCCAGCCCGTTGGCCCGCGAAGCCGTTCGCACCCTCGCCATCGCCGCTTGGGGCGACGGCTCTTTCCGTCTCGCTGCCACGCATCTTACCACCTTAGCAGAAAGCAGCGTCGAACCCGAGCGTGCGCAACTACGCATCGCCGCCGCCGACTGTCTATTCCTAGCCAAAGATTTCGTGCTAGCCGAAAAGGCCTACGCCGCCCTGCAGAAAGAGGCCGCCGACATCAAAATCGCCGAAGCGGCCTTCCATCAACGCATTCTTTGCCTCCTGGAAACCAACGAGGATATCGCCTCATGGACCAAAACCTGCGTGGTTATCGAAGAAACCGCCCGCTCCAACCGAACCCAGACGCGCCGGCCGATCTGGACCGCCATTTGGAATCTAGCCGAAGACGCCCGGAAAGCCAACCACGCCAGTGATGCCGCCAAACTCCTCACCCGACTCGCACCACTTACCGATAAGGCCGAAATTGACTTCGCCATTCGTTTCGACTGGCAAAAAGCGCTCATCGCCATCGCCGCGGGAGACACCACCGAGGCCGCCCGACTTGCAGATGGCATCGACAGCAAGCTGGAGCACCTGCCCGCCGAAGCCACGCAAGACCTGCGCAATTCCGCCCCCGAGCTGCGCGGCCATGTCGCCCTGCTCAAGGCCCGCACCAAGCTGGATACAGGCTCGGCAAAAGGCCTCGATGAGCTGGTGGACCTCCGAAAAAAGTACGGCAAAGTCCCCGCCGCCGCGGCCTCCTATCTAGTGGAAGGGCGCCATCTAGCATCCAACGGCCGGCATGCGGAAGCTCAGGCCCGCTTCGAAGCCTTGGCCAAAGACTTCAAAGGTGAAACCGCGCTCGCCGATTTCGCCGCCCTTGGGCTCTACGAAGCCGCCGAACAAGCCGCCCTGCAAGCCGCCCAAGCCGGCGAATCGAAATTGAAGGACGCCGTCGAACTACTCGAGGTATTCACCGCAACCTACAAAGACAGCCCACTTCTTTTCCGCGTCTCCCTTCGCCGTGCCGAGATTCTCCGTTCGCTCGGACAATTCGATAAAGCGCTACTCGTGCTTGATGGACTCATCCGGGACAAGCCGACGGACTTCGCACGACCCCAGGCAGAAATGGCGCGGGCCGATGCGATCTTTGGACTCGCGGAACTTCGGCGCGATCGCAACGGACAGCTGGATCGGAAACGGGCCGCCTTAGCCGCAGCCGCCTACGAACGCGTCGCTGAAGCTTGGGCCAAGGACACCGATGATATTCGAATCGAAGCATGTTACAAATGGTCCCTCGCCCTCATCGAACGAGCCAAGGCAGAAAACAGCCTCGAAGGGAAAGCAACTCGACTGGAAGCACGCAAAGTCCTCCTCCGCCCTCTCGCCACCCTGCGCAGCCCCGTTGCTAGCGCTGTTGATTCAGCCCAAAAATTATCATCGGAAGGAAGGCTCTGGTTGACCCGCTCCATCCTTCTGATGGGTGAAATCTGCGAACAAGACGGCGACAAGGAGGAGGCCATGGCGGCCTACCAGACCATTCTAACCGTCAATCAGGGACTGACTGGCAACCAAATGCGCCTCCCCGGCCAAGCCACTGCCGAAAGCAAACTTGCGACCCTCCGCAATTCATCGTCCAATCCGCCCAAGCCCCAATGAGAGATTTCACCTTCCCCTTCGATGCGGGCCCGTTCGTCTGGCTTCTGCTCATCCTGGCCTTCCTGGCCTTGGTCTTTGTGGTGGAGCGGGCGTTGTTCCTCCATCGTGGCTTAGTGCTTTCCTCCGACTTCATCGAAGGCGTGCGCAATAATCTCCGCGCCGGTCGGCCACTCGAAGCCCTCGCAGCCTGCGAAGAATCCCCGGGACCAGTGCCTCGCGTGGTCAAAGCAGCCTTACTTCGCACCACCAGCGGTGAAGATGCCATGCGCGCCGCCGCCACGGAAGCCGCCTTGCTCGAACTGCCAGTACTTGAGCGTCGCCTTGGCACCATTGCCGCCATTGGGCGGGTCGCCCCTCTACTTGGCTTCGCCGGTGCCATCTTCTCCGGCTTCCATTTGGCCACCGCTCTGCGTGATGGTAGCGTCTATGCCGCCGCTGACCACCTCCTGCTGAATGTACAAGCCGCCCTCTCCACCGCCGGCTTCGCCCTCGTCATCGCGGCCGGCTGCTCCATGGCCCACCACTTTCTAATTGGGCGCGTCCGCTCCATTGTGACGGAGATGGAGATTGCCGCCCACTCAATCATCACTTTTGTCCGCCACGAACTGCCGGAAGAAAAGCCCAAGCCCTGAGATGCAAACCCCGCTTGGAGTCCTGGCTAAAGTCCGCCAGCCCGAAACCGGGCTTGATGCTGTCCCCTTGGCGCTCGCCCTAGTCTGCGCCGCCCTCCTCTACGCACTCTCGGCTGAATTCGTCTTCGCCCCAGGTATGTATGTGGGCTTTGATCAGCGCATCCCGGCCGTATCCCGCAACCTCAACCCACCCAAGACCACCATTGGGGATTTAGCCCGAACGTCCCTGACGGTCACACTTGTATCCGCCCGCGGGACGGGAATTTTCGTTGTCGCCGGCCGCGTGGTGGATCGCGACGGTCTTAACGCTGAACTCGTCCGAGTAGCCGCGGCTGGCGGGAAAGAACGACCTATCTTAATCAAGGCCGATGCCGCCCTCACGATGCAAAGCTTTCTCGATGTCTGCGAGCTCGCCCGCAAGGCCGGCTTCCCTGGCGTCCTGGTTGCGGCCGACGAACGCTGATTCACGGTTGCCAGAGACGAGGCAGGTCGGACATTCTGCGCCCTAGTGTCGTCCCCCGCACCCATTATTACCGTCAACCCCGTGCCCCCGAAGCACATCGGGATCATCATGGACGGCAACGGCCGCTGGGCAGCCGCCAAAAACCTCCCCCGACTGGAAGGCCATCGCCGTGGAGCCGAACGGCTAATCGAGACCATCGACTCTTGCATCGACCTGGGCGTCAACACCCTGACGGTCTTCGCATTCTCGGCAGAAAACTGGAAACGCCCACCCGACGAGGTCAGCGGGCTTTTCAAACTGGGCGAATGGATTCTCCGTGCGCACCTGGCCCGACTGGAACGTCGTAACGTCCGCCTACGCGTGATCGGCGAACTTTCCGCCCTGCCGGAGTTCGTTCGTAAGCCACTGGAAGACGTCATTGAATCGAGTAAAAATAACACGGCCTTCAACCTTGTGGTCGCCTTGAACTATGGCGCGCGACAGGAAATCGTGAGCGCCGCCCAAGCACTCGCCGCCGATGCTATCGCCGGCGTCATCAAGCCCGAGGAGATCAACTGGTCGGTACTCGAATCCCACCTGCAGACCTCCGGTATGCCCGACCCCGACCTCATCATCCGCACCTCCGGGGAATTCCGGCTCAGCAACTTTCTCCTCCTCCAATCCGCCTACGCAGAAATCGTCTTCGCCTCAGTCTTCTGGCCAGACTTCGATAAGCAGCAGCTCCAACTGGCACTCACAGAATATTCCAAACGCGAGCGACGCTTCGGCAAGACGCGCGAACAAATCCAAACCCCCGCCCAAGCATGAGAGACCGCGCGCTAAGCACCATCGGACTCTGGGTAATCGTCGGCATTGTCATCTGGGTGGGCGGATTCTTCTCGGTAGCCGAGCAAGCCTCCTTCGGGCTCCTTGCCCTGCTGGTCGGTGCCGCCCAGTATGAATTTTATCAATTAGCCCGCCGCATCCCGGGCGTAAGTCGCCCCAACCCCTCGGGAATCGTCGCTGGCTTCGCCCTGCTCTTTGCACTGTTCTTCTTCGCGCCGGAAGAAGGTCGGGCAAATTACCTGCTACTCGGCGGCGCGGCCGCCTTTGGCGTCCATCTGCTTTCGCTCCTGCGCCACCCGGGCGAAGTACCCACCCTCCTGCGGAGGCTCCCTACCCTCTACGGGTTCGCCTACCTGCCTTTCATGTTAGCGTCGTTGATTGCGATCGCGCGCATGAAGGATGGCCATCTCTTGGCCGCCAAACCCGTAGGCTTGTACTATGTTGTTTGGGTGTTCGTCGCCACGAAGTTCACCGACGTCGGCGGGCTCGTTTTCGGCGTGCCATTCGGTAAACATAAAATCGCTCCCAACATCAGCCCGGCCAAAAGCTGGGAAGGTTGCATCGGTGGCCTAATCACCTCCGCTGGTGCCTCGGCCCTCTTCGCCTGGGTTTGCTCTGGCCCATTAGGCATCACGTTCATGGTTCCATGGAAAGCCGCCATCATGGCACTACCCATCGCCGCCCTGAGCATTCCTTCTGACTTAATTGAGTCCGTCTTTAAACGCTTGGCTGGGGCAAAGGATTCTGGGGCGACGATTCCTGGAATTGGCGGTGCTCTCGACCTCATTGACAGCATGGTCCTCACCTCTCCCGCGGCTCTCGTCCTTCTTTCCTTCTGCCTAGACTGGGCCAAGCGAGCGGGATGACCTCAAGTGCGCCAGCGATTCATGTGCTGACGGGGCCGACGGCGGTCGGCAAGACGGAGGCGGCGTTATCATGGGCAGAACAAAACCGCGCGGAGATTCTCTCCTGCGACTCCGTCTGCGTCTACCGTGGCATGGATATCGGTTCAGCGAAACCAACGGTCGAGCAACAACGCCGCGTACGTCATCACGGCCTCGACCTCGTCGAGCCATCGGAGCGCTATTCGGTTTCCCAATTCATCGAAATGTCGCGACGGGCAATTGCCGAAGCCCACGGCCGAGGAAAACGCATCCTCGTCACGGGCGGAAGCGGCTTCTACCTCGCTGCCTTTTTCGGTCCGGTCACCGATGAACTGCCCATCAGCGAAGCCATCGCCGCCGAGGTGCGCACCCTGCAGCGTCAAGGTATCGAACCGCTCCTCCATCGCCTGCGTCAGGTCGAAGGCGCGAAGCTACCAGACTGGCTCGACCAGCAAAACCCCATCCGCATCGCCAAGGCCTTGGAACGTCGGCTCGCCTCTGGGCGCACCCTCGATGCGCTGCGCGACGAATTCCTCGGCCGCCGGGGGCCTTTCGCCGACCATACGGTTACTTTCGAGCTGCTTGAGCGCCCAGACGCCGATCTCCGCACGCGGATAGCCCTCCGCACCCAGAGCATGATAAGTGAAGGGCTCATAATGGAGTCCGAACGCCTCATGGGGCTCAAGCTAGACCCCGAGCTGGCTTCTGCTCGTGCCGTGGGCTATCGAGCCACCATAGACTGGCTACAGGGGGGCAAGCGCGTCGCCCTCGATGGTTTAGTCGAACGCATCAACCTGGACAGCTGGGCGCTGGTCCGAAAGCAGCGAAAATGGTTCCGAAGGCTAGGATTGGCTCAAGATTCTGGGCAGACTTAGGGTTTAATCCGCCCAAACCGGCCTAGTCGTCAGAAAAGTGGTCAATTTTGCCATTTTAACGCCTCCTTCCTTGCATGCCATGAAAAAAGGGCCAATTTAGTGCCCGAACCCCTACCCACCTCAAACCATGCCCCTGAAAATCGGCCAGCCTCTCCCTGAAATCTCGCTCAAGCAGAAGACCGACGCTGGTCTGGTCGATGTCAGCCTCCGTCGTAACGTCGGCAAGGGAAAGACCGTGATTCTCTTCGTTCCTCTCGCTTTCACGACCTTCTGCACCGACGAGCTCTGCAAGGTCAGCGGTCTGCTCGATGAATACAAGAAGCTGGGGGCCGATATCATCGCCATCTCCGTCGACAGCCCCTTCGCCCAGGAAGCCTGGGCCAAACAGGCGGGCATCACCCTCACCCTCGTCTCCGACTTCAATCGGGTCGCCATCAAGGCCTTCAAGGTCAAGGACACCCGCGTCATTCCGGAAAAGACCAGCCTGCTCAATGTCGCCAAGCGCTCGGTCTTCGTGGCCGACAAGGCTGGTAACGTGATTCACTCCGAAGTGAAGCGCGACCCGGCCTCGATGCCGAACTTCGCCAAGATCAAGAAGGCCGTCGAAGCCTAAGCGTTAATCAGGCTTATTTGAAGGCGGTCGGGCTTGCCCCGACCGCCTTCTTTGCTTTTGGCTACCTGCCCGACCGCCACCGTCACACCCCCTCCCTTTACCCACAACTCACTATGGCACTCAAAGACCCCTTCAAAGCCCTTCGCCCCTTCACTGCTGGCGGCAAGACTGGCCAAGTTTATTCCGTACCCGCCCTCGAGCAGGCCGGCCTCGGCAAGATCTCCCGTCTGCCCGTCTCGATCCGTCTCGTCCTCGAATCGGTGCTGCGTAACTGCGATGGCGTCGCGGTCACCGAGAACGACGTGAAGACGCTGGCCGCATGGAATGCCGCGAAGCCCGTCGACACGGAAATTCCTTTCGTGGTCGCTCGCATCGTACTCCAAGATTTCACCGGCGTGCCGCTACTCGTCGATCTCGCCGCCATGCGCGAAGCTGTCGCCAAACTCGGTAAGGATTCCGCCATCATCGAACCGCTCGTGCCCGTCGACCTCGTCGTCGACCACTCCGTCCAAGTAGACCGCGCGGGCTCAGCCTCTTCCTTCCTCGAAAACCTGCGCCAGGAATTCGGCCGCAACACGGAGCGCTACGAATTCCTCAAGTGGGGCATGCAGGCGTTCAACACCTTCGGGGTCGTGCCTCCGGCGATCGGCATCGTCCACCAGGTCAACCTCGAGTTCCTCGCGAAGCTGGTCTTCCAGAAGGACGGCGTGTTCTACCCAGACACCCTCGTCGGCACCGACTCACACACGACGATGATCAACGGTATCGGCGTCGTGGGCTGGGGCGTGGGTGGCATCGAAGCCGAAGCGGGCATGCTCGGCCAGCCA
>CAISXT010000136.1 GCA_903889525.1 uncultured Opitutia bacterium
CCTCAACTTCAATAAGGAAGAACAGAAAATCTCGCTCGGCATCCGCCAGCTCGAAACCAATCCGTGGGAAAAGGTCCGCCACAACTACCCCGTGGGCGCTCGCGTCCGCGGCAAGGTGCGCAACCTCACCAACTACGGTGCGTTCGTCGAACTGGAAGATGGCATCGACGGTATGGTGCACGTGTCCGACATGAGCTGGACCCGCCGCATCAACAATCCGGCCGAAGTCATGAAGAAGGGCGACGACGTGGAAGCCATCGTGCTCGACGTCGACGTCGACCAGCAGCGCATCTCCCTGGGCGTCAAGCAGACCCAGACCGATCCGTGGAGCGAAATCGACCGCAAGTACCGCATCGGCGACCTCGTCAACGGCAAGGTCTCCAAGATCGCGAACTTCGGTGCCTTCATCGAACTCTCCGACGAAATCGACGGCCTTGTCCACGTCTCCCAGCTCGCCGAACAGCGCGTTGAGAACGTCAAGGATGTCGTCAAGGTCGGTCAGGATGTCACCGCTCGCGTCATCAAGATCGACAAGGAAGATCGCCGCATCGGTCTCTCGATCAAAGCCGCAAACTACGACGCCGAACGCCTTCAGGCGGAAATCTCCAGCTACGACCGCATCAAGGGTCCTTCGACCGGTGGCGCGCCTGCGCCTTCGGGCGGCGGCTCCTCGTCGTCCTCGTCGGGCAGCGGAGACTTCAACAGCCTCGGCGACCTCCTCGACAAGGCCGGCAACTAAGCCGTCCTGCACAGGAACCAAACGGACCCCGGGCAACCGGGGTCTTTTTTTGTGCCCATCCGCGACCTTAGGTCATAATATTCGGGTATGGTTTCGTTCCAAGGATACGGCCGGCTGACGCGCGGGGCGGGTATCGCCCTCGCGGGTGCCGCCCTACTCGGCTTGGCATGGGTGCTGGGATATGTTCCGGCCAACGCCATGTGGACGGTGAAAATCTTCTGCTGGGTGTATGTTCTCTTCCAAGTGCTACGCGCGCGGATTAGCTTCCTCTATCTGCTGATCTGGGGGCCGCTGGCCTACCTGCTGCCGGTCCCGACCACGTTACTCTTCTTTCTCTTTGGCGGACGGAAACACGCATCGCTGGCCGACGCCAAGAAGGAGGTCAATCGCGTCGCCCGGCGCCTCAGCGAAGAACCGGATTTTGGCGGCAATCGTTTCAAGTTGCTGGGCGATCAGCATGGCCGTGACACCTTTGAAGCCCTGCGCACGCAAATCCGCGGGGCCCAAAGTCGCATCAGCATCTCGACCTACGCCCTCGATAATGATGCAGTGGGCAAGGAAATCATCAGCCTCCTCACCGCCCGGGCACGGGAAGGCATCGAAGTTCGCCTGCTGGTCGACGCCATTGGCAGCTTCGGGATACCCTTGCGACTCTGCCGCCCCTTGAAGCGAGCGGGCGGTCTGGTCGCCCTATTTAATCCCGTCCTGCCGACGCGTGGCAAGGGTTCCGCGAACTGGCGGAATCACCGGAAGATTGCCGTCTTCGACGGGGCCACGGCCATCATCGGTGGCCAGAACCTCGGCATGAAGTACATGGGTAGCGAGCCGTCCAACCGTCGCTTCCGCGACTGCTCTTTCCTGATTGAAGGCCCTTCCGCCGCCGCCCTCGAGCGAGTCTTTATCGCCGACTGGTGTCAGGCGACTGATGAAACCCCGATGAGCTTCGCCACGTTGTTACGTAAACGCGTACCAACGGTCGGCACCGCGCGCGTTGAGGTCATCGCCTCCGGCCCGGACTGCGAACAGGATCCGCTCTGGGATTGTTACGTCCGGCTATTTGCGGACTGCAAATCATCGATCACCGTCGTCACGCCTTATTTCATTCCAGACAAAGTACTCTTCTCCCTCCTGGTGAAGGCGGCGCAGGCTGGCCGTAAGGTGCGTATCCTCATCCCACGCCGTTCCGACCATCGGCTGATGGACTTAGCCCGCCGCTGGTACCTGCGCTTACTCCGGGAGGCCGGCGCGGAGATTTACTTCTTCAAGCCGGACGTCCTCCACGCCAAATTGGTCATCGTGGACCACGAGCAACTCGTGGTCGGCTCGGCCAACCTCGACATGCGTTCTCTATTTCTAAATTACGAGATCGGGGCAGTCGTCCGCGATGCGGACGCCATCGCCGAAGTGAATGGCTTCATCGCCACGCTCGAAGCCGAGTCGACCCAATATACCGAAGACCTCTATCGACGGAGCCGCACCTTCGCCGGGCGACTCTTGGAGAGCATTTCAAAAGTGATCGCGCCGCTGCTCTGATCAACCGAGGAAGGCGTGCAATCGGACCGTCAGGCCCGTGTCGGGCAACAGGAAGCCATCATGTCCGGCGTCCGTGACGACTTCATGGTAAGCGGCATTGACGCCCACCGCCGTGGCGGCGGCGAGCAACATACGTAACTCGCTGGTCGGATATAGCCAGTCGCTCGAAAAGCCGATGGCGAGCACGTCCGGGCCATCCTGCGTAAACAGGGAACCCGAAGAAGCGCGGGCGGTCATGTCGAAGCGGTCAACCGCCCGGGTGATGCGCAACCAGCTATTGGCATCGAAACGTCGCACGAAGGACTGCCCCTGATGCTCAAGGTAACTCTCCACCTGCCAGTGCACGGGGTCCCCGGGAAGGGCTCCGGGAACCTTGGCTCGACCGAACTTCTGTTCAAAGGAAGCGGAAGATAAATAGCTGATGTGGGCCAGCATACGTCCCACGGCGAGGCCGGACTCCGGTCCTTCACCCGGAGCATAATGGCCTCCTCGGAAATTTGGGTCACGCTCGACGCAGGCCCGGGAAACCGCGTTCAGCGCGATCGCCATCGGCGACTGACTCAGGCCAGCGGCGAGCACGGCGATGCGATCGACCTCGGCGGGATAATCCGCGCACCAAATCAACGCCTGCATGCCACCCATTGATCCACCAACGACCGCATGCAATTGAGTGATGCCGAGGTGGCGGATCACCAGGCGCTGAGCACGGACAATGTCCCCGAGCGTAATTTCGGGGAAGAAGCCTCCATAGGGCTTGCCCGTCCGCGGATCAAGGGAGGTTGGCCCAGTCGAACCACGACAGCCTCCAATGCAATTGATACCGATGACAAAGAAACGGTCGGTGTCGATAGCCTTGCCCGGACCTACGAAACAGTCCCACCAGCCCGGCTTGGTATCCTCTGCGGCGTAGCGACCAGCGACGTGGTGATCGCCACTCAGAGCATGCGGCACCAGAATCGCATTGGACTTATCTGGCAGCAGCGTCCCGTAGGTCTCGTAGCGGAGGGTGACGGACGGAAGAACCCCGCCCAGCTCCAACTCAAATGGCTGGCCAGACACGAAGTCGCTGGCTGAGACCGGACGGAGCTCGCGAGGGAGGTTAGACTTAGCCGGACGGTCGGACATGGGCGAACCCCAGCCAATCCAGACCCGGGCGGGAGGCAAGTGGCCATTCTTTGTTGCCTCGTCATAAACGACCCCAAACCTACGGGACATGTCCCAGGCCCACCGCCATGACGAGGGTTGCTGCGGAGAAGGCAGCAATGACCGTGTCGAGGCGGCCGTCGCTCGTATGAAAGAAAAAGCGATGCGGGTGACCTCACCCCGTCTCGCCATGTTGAAGGTACTCGCCGGCGCCAAGCACCCCCTGAGTGCGGAACAAATCCACACTTCGGCGGGCGACGACAAACTCGATCTCGTCACGGTCTACCGAAGCCTCGGCGCGATGGATGACGCTGGCATTGTCCAGCGCCACCCCCTTGAGCGGGGACGGAGCCTGTATGCCCTCGTCTCCCCAGGCCATCATCACCACCATGTCATCTGCCGCCGCTGTGGCCGTATTGATCGACTACCCGGCTGCGACAGCAGTCGCATCGAAGCCGCCGCCCGCCAACGTGGCTACGCCGACCTGACCCACATCATGGAGGTCTATGGTATCTGCCCCGCCTGCTCCAAGCTTTCCCATGTCTGATTTCCCTCGTACCGCCTTCATTCTCGGAGCCGGCCTAGGCACACGCCTTCGCCCGCTCACGGAAAATTGCCCCAAGCCCCTGCTGCCGATCGGCGGGCGCCCTATGGTTTTCCAGGCTATGGATAAACTCCGAGCCGCCGGCACGCGCCGCTTCATCATCAACACGCACCACTGTCCAGAGGCGTGGACCGCCGCTTTCCCCGACGGCAAATACGGCGAAGCTGAAGTGAAGCTCGTGCATGAACCCGTGATCCTCGAGACCGGCGGTGGTCTGGCGAATATCGCCAGCTTACTCGGCGACCTGGATACGGAGTTGGTCATCTGGAATGGCGACATCCTCTCCGACTGCGATATGGCGGCGGCGTTCGCCCATCATCGTGACAACGGCGGCGAAGCCACCCTGGTCGTCCGCGAGCAAGGCCCGAATCGCAACGTCCGCATCACCGATGAAGGTACCGTGACGGATATGCGCGACCGTCTCGGCAAAACGGATGCCAGTTATCAATACACCGGAATCTGCTTTGCGTCCAAGGCCTTCGCCCTCGGCACCCCCGCCACTAGCGAATCCATCGTTGAACATTTCCTTCGTCGCATCCAAGCCCAAGCTGGGAGCATCCAAGGCTATCTCGACGGCTCGGCTTCTTGGCATGACCTCGGCACCGTCGAGGAATACCAAGCGGTCAAAGCCCAACAGGAGAAACTCGTCCGCGGTGCGATCTCGCCTGCGGATGCGGCCAAGGCCCACGGCTACACCCTCACCGAAGGCGGCGAAGTCCTCAAAGGCGGCTCGGGCCGCAAGTTTCACCGCGCGCGTAACGCCGCTGGCGAAACGGCCATCCTGTGCGTATATGACGACAGCCGCCCGGAGAATTTGATTTACGGCAGCCTAGCGACGATCCTGCGCGAAAAGATTGGCGCCAACATCCCTGCCGTGATTGCCGAAGATAAAGCCTCGGGCGTACTGGTCCTGGAAGATCTCGGCGCGACGGATCTTTGGTCGCTAGCCCAAGGTCCGGAGTTCCCTTGGACGGCGGTAGCCTCGGCGCTCGAACAAGTTGCGGCGGTCCATCGGCACGGTGCCGAAGCCCTCGCCACCTCGGGCATTACCTTAATGGAATCCTTTGGTCCGAACCTGTATCAATGGGAACGCCAATACTTCCAAGACAACGTCATCGCTGGCCGCAAGGTCGACCGCGGCGTACTCGATGAAATGGCCTCACTAGCAAAAGATCTCAGCACCCAATCCCCCGTGGTCATTCACCGCGACTTCCAGTCGCAGAATATCATGGTGCGCGACCATCAGGCTTGGCTGATTGATTTCCAGGGCATGCGCCAAGGGTGCATGTTCTACGATTACGCCTCGCTCGCCTTTGACCCCTATCTCCGCCGCACGGACATGGATCTCTGGCGCATTGAAATCGAAGACCACGCCCGTGAAGTCTCGGGCTGGAATGGCTCGAGCGACGAGTTTTCCTACTATTTTCATGTCGCCGCCACCCAGCGCCTCCTGCAGGCCTGCGGGGCTTACGGCTTCCTGGGAAATAAGAAGGGGCGACCCGAATACCTCGCGCACCTTCCACAGGGTCTCCAAAACCTCGCCCTCGCCGCCTCCCTTTGCGGGAAACGACGACTGGCCAAGTTGGCGGAAGATTTAGCGGCGAGCCCGAAGGTCAGCCGTTAACCTTATCGTCAAGGAAGCGCACTAGCTCGTCCTCGGTCATGCGGACCTGGGCGAGCGTGTCGCGATCTCGGACCGTGACGCCGGCGTCCTTCTCGATGGTCTCGAAGTCAATCGTGATGCCGTAAGGCGTACCGATCTCATCTTGGCGACGGTAACGACGACCGATGGCACCCGCGGCGTCATAGAAGACGTTGTGGCGCTTCTTGAGGCGGCGGTAGAGCGCTTCGGCGCGCTCGACGAGCTCGGGCTTATTCTTCACTAACGGGAAGATGGCGGCTTTGAACGGGGCCACACGCGCCGGCAGACGGAGCACGACACGCTTCTCTCCCTCGACCTCGTCCTCATGATAGGCGGTCGTAAGCAAGGCAAGGAACACCCGATCGACTCCGACGGAGGGCTCGATCACGTGCGGGATGTAACGGGCCTTGGCGACCTCGTCGAACCAGTCGAGTTTCTGCCCGGAAACGTTGCTGTGCTGGGTCAGGTCGAAGTCGCCGCGGGCGGCGACGCCCTGCAGCTCCTGCACTCCAAACGGAAACTCGAACATAATGTCCGTCGTACCCTTCGAATAGTGAGCCAGCTTCTCGGTCGGGTGCGGGTAAAGTGAAAGCTTTTCGCGAGGGATACCGATGGACTCGAACCAGGCGAGACAGCCATCGATCCACTCCTTGTGAGCCGTGGCCCAATCCGCCGCCGGCGAGATGAAATACTCGATTTCCATCTGCTCGAACTCGCGGGAGCGGAAGATGAAGTTGCGCGGATTAATCTCGTTGCGGAACGCCTTGCCGATTTGGGCGATGCCGAAGGGGAGCTTTACGCGGCCCGTGTCGACGACATTCTTAAAGTTAATAAAGATGCCCTGAGCGGTCTCGGGGCGAAGGTAAGCGGTCGCCGAAGCATCCTGCATGGCGCCGACATACGTCTGGAACATCATGTTGAACGAGCGCGGCGGCGTGAGCGAACCTGGCTTACCCGTGGCGGGTGAAGGGATGAGCGCATGCTCCTCGGGCTTGGCCTCGGTGTAATCCTTGAGTACGACCGGCTCGAGCGCGCCCTGCTTGGCGAGCTTACGCTTCATGTCGTTAGCCATTTCATCGGCCTTGGCCTGCATGCCGTCATCTTCGAGCACGGAGACGTAGCCGATGGTCTCGCCAGCGACGCGCACCGGGGCGAAGAATAACTGGTCAGCTCGGTAACGCAGCTTCGACTCCTTACAGTCGACCAGCGGGTCAGTGAAATTTTCGATATGGCCAGAAGCCTTCCAGGTTGTGGGGTGATGGATGATCGAGGAATCGAGGCCGACGATGTCGTCGCGGCGGTGGACGAAGTCCTGCCACCAGGCCTGCTTGATATTATTCTTCAACTCGACGCCCAGCGGGCCGTAGTCGAAGAAGCCGTTGAAGCCACCGTAGATATCAGAGGAAGGGAAAACAAACCCGCGGCGCTTGCACAGGTTGATGATGGATTCCATCTTGTCGGTCGGGTCAGCCATAGCGGGGAAAGTCCCTCACCTATCCCCGCTACCGGGGTCCGCCGCAAGCCTCTTCCCTCAGCGGGGCTTGGGCTCAGTGGTCAAACCCGAGGCCTTCTTGGTCCATTGACGGGCCGTTTCGGAGACGGAACGAAAGAGGCCGGAGACCTGTTCAGATGCCGAATCCATCCCGGCACGCGAGCCCTCGAGGGCGGCCGCGAAGGATGCCAGCGCTGCCCCAGCGTCAGCCAGACGCGCTTGGAGTAGCACGATGGTCGCATCATCGAGGCTGCGGTCGGCGGCCGCGACCGCTTCACGCAGCTGAGCGCAGGCCACAGACAGCCGTCGGCTCTTTGTCCCAAGAGTGTCATCGCCCGTCGCGACGACGACGGCCGCGGTACGCTCGACGAGCGAGGCTGAGAAACGAGCAGCCCTCTCCGGGTCAGTGGCAGGATAAAAGCCATTGAGGTCCTTTTCCAATCCCGCCGCAAGGTCAGCGATATCACGCTGAGCAAGGGCCTCGAGCTGCGCCACAAATTGATCGACCGCCCGGGCGGGCACGGCAACTTCAGGAGGAATCTCATGACGAGCGAGCCCGCTGGGGACAACCGCTTGGCGATCCCAGATGAGTTCGACCTGCAAAAGGCCGGACGCCCGATTCACCGCCACGAGACGCGCCCGCAAGCCGCGCTCGACCTCCTCGTGCAGGCGATCATCGCGCAGACGGTCCGCGAAACCGCGATCCTCCAACGTCGAGGGGTTAAGACTCAGATGAACGGACGGGCGGAGTCGCCCTTCGGTGTCCACATCGAGGCCAACCGAGGAAACTTGGCCGACCACGACACCCTGCACGCGGACGGGCGTCCCCGTGGAGATGCCCTCCACCGTATAGGACGGCCGGAAAATAATCTGTACCAATGGAGCCGACCACGCCCGCCACCAGGCGAACGCAGACCACAGGACCACGGTGAGCGACACCGCGAGCATCACGCCACCCAGGGCGCGACGGCTCATCCGGCGGACTGAGGATAGCTACCCAGCCACTTAACCACTTCGCAGCGACCCTTGAGTTCGGTGACGGCGGCCTGCACGGCCGCGGTGTCCCAGTGTCCCGGGAAATCGATGAAGAACAGATACTCCCAGGCGCGACGATGGCTCGGGCGAGACTCGATGCGGATTAGATTAATGCCGCGATCAGAGAAAGCGGCGAGCGCCCCTTGGAGTGCACCCGGTTCATGTTTGAGGGTGAGCACAACACTGGTGACTTCATCCTTCGCCCCGACGGTGTTCGCCGCGGTGCCGATCACGAAGAAACGCGTGGCGTTATCGCGGCGATCTTGAATACCGCGGGCGAGGATGGGGACGCCGCGAGACTCAGCGGCGGTGGCGGAAGCAACGGCGGCCTGGCCCTTAGGTTCACGAGCGACAATCTCAACCGCGGCCGCGGTACTATCCGACTCGACCAAGACGGCGGCGGGAACATGCCGAGAAAGCCAGCCACGACATTGCGCGAGTGCGATATCCTTGGAGAGGACGCGCGTGACCGCATCGAGCGGACCATGACCGACGAGGCATTGCTCAACCGATAAAGTGACTTGGGCCACCACCTTGAGATCGGATTCGGCCAAGAGGTCCAGCGAGTGACTGACCACGCCCTCGGTCGAGTTTTCCACAGGCACCACGCCATAGGAAGCCTCGCCTGATTCAACCGCGGCGAAGATATCCCCGATGGAACGCAGCGGCAGCGAAGGCACGCTGGAGCCGAAGGCGCGCACCTGGGCCTGCTGCGTGAATGAACCCTCGGGCCCGAGGTAGGCGACAGGCTTGGCCATCTGCGCACCGATGGAAAGAGAGATGACCTCGCGGAAGACCGCGCGCAGACCGGAGGCCGGAATGCCAGGTGCTGCTTCAGTTAATGTTCGTAAGAGCTGCTCTTCACGCTGCGGGGCGTAGACGGGCGCACCGGACTTGAGTTTAGCTTCGCCGATAGCTCGAGCCACCTGAAGCCGCTCGCCGAGCAACTTAAGGATTTCACGGTCGATCCGATCAACCTCGCGGCGATGATCTTCGAGGCTCATGCAGTGGGGGCTTCAGGCTCAGGCGGATTCTCCGTGGCGACCACGGCGGCGGACTGATCGTCGAGCGGCAAGCCGACCTCGGAGTCGCCGATATTAACTGGCGTGGTTGCTCGCGTGATCCACTCGGAAATCTGAGCGGGGGAGAGTACATCGGAGGCGGGCAGCTCGCCGAGCGAACGCAGGCCGGTGAAGTCGAGGAACTTATCCGTCGTGCCATATTGAATGGGACGGCCGGGGAGTTCGGCGCGACCGGTCACGGCAACCAGTTCGAGCTCCAGCAGGCGGTTCAAAGCGCTGTCGACAGAGACGCCACGAATGGCTTCCATTTCCGAGCGCGTCACCGGCTGGCGGTAAGCGACGATGGAAAGCGTCTCCAAGGAGGCGGGGCTCAGACGCTGCGGACGAGGCTCGCCGCGAAGGAGGCGGACCCAATCTGAGTAAGCGGGGGAAATCACTAGGCGGAAACCTTCGGGGCCTTGCAGAATACGGCAGGCATCATTGGCCTCGCGCATCTCGGCCTCGAGCGCGTCGACGGCTTCGCGGATCTGGGTGGCGGTCAGGAGCGTGGGCACCTGGTCGATGATATCCTGGATGACCTCCTGCACCGGCTGAGCGGCGGGCAAAATGGTGGGCTCTCCGGCACCTTCGAGTAGGTCAGGCTGCCTTTCGGCGGCTGCCTGGGCATGGTAGCGCTGGACGACCTTCTGGATGTCCTTGATGGACACCGCCTCGGAGGTCGAGAACAGGAGGGCCTTAATGATTTTCTTGAGGTTGAATTCCACGGGACGAGGGGTCTTAAATCGGATTGTCGGCAACGGCGGGGCGGCTCAGTGTCCGCACCCTGCCCTCTTATTAGGGGGCGGCAACCGACTGACAACCGCAGACTTTTCACACCCATGACCGAAGCCAACTCCTGCCGCCATCACTCCGCCATCGTCGTCGACGGCCCCGACCGCGCCCCCAGCCGGGCCATGCTCCGGGCCGTAGGCTTCAGTGACGCCGACTTCCAGAAGCCTGTCGTGGGCATCGCCTCGACTTGGTCGATGGTGACCCCCTGCAACATGCATATTGACCGCCTGGCCGTCGAGGCCGCCAAGGGCGCTGACGGCGCCGGGGGCAAGGCGGTCATCTTCTGCACCATCACAGTCTCGGACGGCATCTCCATGGGCACGCCTGGCATGCGCTACTCGCTCGTCTCCCGCGAAATTATCGCCGACTCGGTGGAAGCCGTCACCGGCGCCGAAGGCTTTGACGGGCTCGTGACCATTGGCGGCTGTGACAAGAATATGCCCGGCTGCGTCATGGCCATGGCGCGCCTCAACCGCCCTTCCGTCTTCGTGTATGGCGGCACCATTCTGCCTGGCCTTTACCGCGGACAAGCCGCCGATATCGTCACCGTCTTTGAAGCCGTGGGCCAACACGCCGGCAAGCAGATCGGCGACAGCGAACTTAAGGAAATCGAAGCGTGCGCTATCCCGGGCGAAGGCTCGTGTGGCGGCATGTACACCGCGAACACCATGGCCTCGGCGATTGAAGCACTCGGCCTCAGCCTACCGGATAGCTCCGCACAGCTCGCTAACTCCAAGGATAAACTCGCCGATTGCGAACGTGCGGGCAAGGCCGTGCTCGAGTTGCTCAAGCGCAACATCCGCCCGTCCGACATCCTCTCGCTGGCCGCCTTTGAGAACGCCATCACCGTCGTGATCGCGCTCGGTGGCTCCACCAACGCCGTCCTGCACCTCATCGCGATGGCCCATTCGGCGGGCATTAAACTCACCCTTGAAGATTTCGAGCGCGTCGGTCGCCGCGTACCCGTGCTCGCCGACCTCAAGCCGAGCGGCAAGTATAACATGGCACACTTCGTCCGCATCGGCGGCCTGCAGCCGCTACTCAAAATGCTTCTCGATAAAGGACTGCTCCATGGACACTGCATGACCGTCACGGGTAAAACCGTCGCCGAGAATCTGGCTAACGTCGGCAGTTACCCGGCCGACCAGGATGTCGTCCGACCTTTCTCGAACCCGATTAAGGCTGACAGCCACCTACGCATCCTGCGTGGTAATCTCGCCCCGCAAGGTTCCGTCGCGAAGATTTCCGGCAAGGAAGGTAGCGCTTTCACCGGCAAGGCCATCGTCTACGAGTCCGAAGAAGCCTCCCTGCGCGGCATCCTCGATGGCGAAGTGAAGGATGGCCACATCATCGTCATCCGCAACGAAGGGCCGAAAGGCGGACCCGGCATGCGGGAAATGCTTGGGCCCACCAGCGCCGTCATGGGTAAGGGCCTGGGCAAGACCGTGGCGCTCATTACCGACGGCCGCTTCTCGGGTGGCTCGCATGGCTTTGTCGTCGGCCACATTACCCCGGAAGCGGCGGTGGGCGGCGTCCTCGCCGTCGTGCAGAACGGTGACACCATCACCATCGACGCGCAGAAGAATGAAATCAACCTTGTCGTCCCGGCGGACGAAATCAGCCAGCGACTGAAGTCATGGAAAGCCTCACCTTGTAAGGAAAAGCGCGGCACGCTCGCCAAGTACGCCAAACTGGTCTCCTCGGCCTCCGATGGTGCGATCACGGACGGCGACTAAGTCGGTTGAGCTGACGGAAATTGACGGGCGGGCGCCATCGCGACCCGCCCTTTTTGTTGCCAAACCCACGGCGGGGCGGGAAAACATCCATCCCGTGGAAAACTCTTTTAACAACTTCCGGAAACACCTCCTGAATTTCCCCAACCTCGGTATCACCTTGGATTTCAGCCGCGCCCCCGCACCCGACGGCTTCGAAGCCCAAATCGCCCCCGCGCTAGCCCAAGCTTTCGCCGACATGTCGGCCCTCGAAAAAGGCGCCGTCGCTAACCCCGACGAGCAACGCATGGTCGGCCACTACTGGCTCCGCGCACCAGAACTCGCGCCTACCGCCGAGATCACCACTGAAGTGAAACGCGCCGTCGCCGCGATTATAGATTTCGCCCACCAAGTGCACCAAGGAAAAGTGAAAGGCCCGGCGGGCAACTTCACCGACTTGCTGTGCATCGGCATCGGCGGCTCAGCGCTTGGCCCGCAGTTCGTGGCCGATGCGCTCGGCACCAAAGCGGACAAGTTGCGCGTGCACTTCATCGACAATACCGACCCGGACGGCATCGACCGCGTCTTCGACACCCTAGCTGGCCGACTCGGCACTACGCTGGCCATCGTGACTTCGAAATCGGGCAGCACACCCGAGCCGCGCAACGGCCAAATTGAAGCAGCCCTGCGCTGGCAACAGGCCGGCCTCTCTTTCGCCCGACACGCCGTCGCCGTCACCGGCGAAGGTAGCCAACTCGACAAAGTTTCCAAGGCCGAGCAGTGGCTCGCGAACTTCCCTATGTGGGATTGGGTCGGCGGGCGCACCAGCGAGATTGGCCCGGTGGGCCTTCTGCCCGCGGCACTGCAGGGTATCGACATCCTGGGATTACTGGATGGCGCAAAAGCCATGGACGCACTCACCCGCGTGCCTGACGCCACCGTAAATCCAGCCGCTCGCTTGGCTCTCGCTTGGCACCACCTCACCGAAGGACGCGGCAGCAAGGCCATGGTGGTCCTTCCCTATAAGGATCGCCTGCTGCTATTCTCCCGCTATCTGCAACAATTGGTCATGGAATCACTCGGCAAAGAGCTCGACCTCCAAGGCCGCAAGGTCCTGCAGGGCCTGACGGTTTACGGTAACAAGGGGTCCACGGACCAGCATGCCTACGTCCAGCAGTTGCGCGATGGTGTGAATAACTTTTTCGCGGTCTTCATCGAAGTCCTCAAAGACCGGGAGGGGCCCTCGGTCGCGGTCGAGCCTGGGGTTTCCTCTGGCGACTACCTGCAATCGTTCCTCCTCGGCACCCGCGACGCGCTGTCCAGCAACGGCCGCGCCAGCATCACCCTGACTATCAAGCAGGTGGACGCCCGATCGGTCGGTATGCTCATCGCCCTGTTCGAGCGGGCCGTCGGCCTCTACGCCAGCCTGCTGGGCATCAATGCCTACCACCAGCCCGGGGTCGAAGCCGGCAAAAAGGCTGCCGCCGAGACCCTGAAAGTCCGCGCCCAGGCCCTCGCGGGGCTCGCTAAATTCAAAGGGAAATCGCTCACGGCCACGCAGGTTTGCGAGGAAATTGGTCTTGTGGGCAAAGAGGAATTGGTGTTTAAAGTTCTTCTGCACGTTGCGTCTAACCCCGGTCCCGTCTCCGCACAGGAATACCCCGATCCAGGGCAGACACTCTTCACCCATTCCTAAGCCTTTCCCACCCCCTCCCCCTACCCCATGAACAAGAAGCTTAACGCCTTCATCCGCATCCTGACCATCGTCCTCGCCGCTGCAGCCGTCGGTGGCGCCTTCTTCGTGAAGGGCAAGATGTCGGACGCCATCACCCTGACCAATCCGCTAGGTGCAGACGAAGAAATCAAGGCTCCAGCCCCCCTCAACACCCTGCTCTCCACGCCGAAGGATTTCGATGCGCGCATCGCGGCCATCACCAAAGCCAAAGGCGTTATCGACAAGAAGCGGGCCGACATCAGCGCCCTCGAAACCACGAAAAAAGACCTCCTAGCCTCCGTGAAGGAGAAGGACGATAAAATTAAGGACCTGGGCGAGAAGACCACCGCTCTGGACACTCAAGTCGCTGAGCTCACCCGCAAGCGCGACGAAGCCGTCACCCAGCTCACTGATGCCAACAGCAAGAAAGATGGCGCCGTAGCCGAACTCGCAACCGCCAAGGAAGAACTCGTCAAGGCTACCGAAAAAGTCGCTGCCATGTTCACCAAGGACCAGCTCGCCGAAACCGAAGCCAAGGCCACCAAGGAAAAGGAAACCGCTGAAGCGATTCGTATCAAATACGTCGCGCTCCACACCAAGGTTTCCAATGCCATGGAGAACGTCAACCCCTTCGGCTTCTCCCGCGATCCCCTCGGCGAACCCGGCAAGGAAGCCGCTCCCGGCACCGCTGTCGTGGCCGCCGCGGTTGAAGCCTCCACGGAAAGCATCCTCACCAAGATTGTCGATATCGACGCCAAGACTGGCGTCATTGCCTTCTCCGTCGGCGGAGACAACGGCATCAAGGAGAAGGCTCTGTTTGACGTGAAGGTCGACGGCAAGCGCATCGGCAAGGTCCAAATCGCTTCGGCCAAAGCTTCGCTTTCCCTCGGCCAGATTCAGTTTGAAAAAGATCTCGACCTCAAGGCCTTTGCCCGCGGCGGCATCGTCTCCCTGGTCCCGTCCAACAAACTCGCTAGCAACTAATGCACCCGCGGACGATTTTCGCTCTCGCACTGCTTACCTGCCTTCTGGGCTTGGCGGGCTGTGAGACCGTCGAGAAGCCGGCTGACTCCACGTTGCCGCTGTCTTCGCCCTCCGGCTTCCAGACAGGCCTTCCGGGCGTCTCGACTCAGCGGGGTGCAGGTTTTCGCTGATGCCCTCGGGTAACTTAGGCGCGGCTGGCCATAGCGCCGGGGCGTCTGGGCGCCTCTGGGTTGTCGCTACACCGCTGGGCAACCTCGGCGATATCACCGCGCGGGCGCGCCAAGCCATCGCTGACTGCGATATCGTGGCCTGCGAAGACACCCGCGTGACGGGCGGCCTACTGCGTCACCTGGAAATCTCTAAGCCGATGCTCGCTTACCATGAGCACAACGAGAAAGACGTCGCCGTGCTCATTGCCGACAAAGTCGGCGGGGGGGCTAAGGTTGCGCTGATCACCGACGCGGGCACTCCCGGCATCAGCGACCCCGGATTCCGCGTTACCCGCGAATGCCGGCGGCGCGGCCTCACCGTCACGCCGCTCCCTGGCCCCTGCGCCATCGTGGCCTTGCTCTCCGTCTCCGGCCTGCCCACCAACGCCTTTCGCTTCGTGGGCTTCCTCGCCCCTAAGTCAGCCGCTCGGCGGCGATTCCTCGAGTCGATCAAGTCGGCGGACGAAACGGTCGTCCTCCACGAATCCTGCCACCGCATCAGTGATTTCCTCGATGAGATGCTCGAGGAACTTGGCCCCCAGCGCGTGGTCTGCGTCGGCCGCGAACTCACCAAGCTGCACGAGACCATCCGGACCTCGGCCTTGGCGGAGTTGGTTCCTGCGATGAAAGCAGGCTCCCTGAAGGGTGAGTTCACCGTGGCCATCGCCCCGGCCGACTTCGTGCTCTGATTTTTGACGGGTTGACCAGACCGACCGTTTGGACGCATCCTTGCGCCAATGGCGGGTTTCGACGACAGTCTGGTCCGCGAGTATTTCGAAATGAACGGCTTCTTCGTGCGGCAATCCCGCAAGTACGCCGTCCAGTCGCGGAGGAAGCGTGCCGATGAGGAAGGAGACCTGCTGGTCATCAATCCCTCCCCTCGTCGTGGGGGCGAAACGCCTTTTCAACTCTTTAGCTCAGACTTACCCGGCCTCGCCGCGGGGGTCGTGGCGGTGAAGGCGTGGCACACGACCAAAGCCATCACCCCCACAATGATCAAGAAGGGCGACCTGCTGGAGTTCGTCCGCAAGGAAGCCGTCGAAGCGGCCAAGGAAGCTTTCGCGGACCTCACCCCTCTCGACGGCCAACCGCTCGCCAAGATTCTCGTGCTGCCCGGCATCCCCGCGCAAGAGCCGCAACGCTCGGAAAGCATCACGCTCCTGCGAGCAAGCGGCGTCGACCATGTGCTCACCTTCCGGACCATCCTGGAAAATCTCGTCCAGGCCGTAGAGTCCAATCAGAGCTATGTGAAATCCGACACGTTGCAGTTGCTCCGACTGCTCCGCGTCTACGATATGGTTAAGGTCGCCCAACTTGAGCTCTTCGGACCCAGCCATAACTCCAAGTGATTCACCCTCAAGCCATCCTCGCCCCTGACGCCAACGTCGCTGACGACGCGGTCGTAGGACCGTTCGCGATTATCGAAGCCGGCGTGATCATCGGCCCGGGTTGTCGCATCGCCGCTCACGCCGTTATCAAACAAGGAGCCAAACTCGGGGCCGGCGTGACCGTTGACCATTTCGCCGTGGTCGGCGGCGATCCCCAGGATCTCAGCTTTGACCGCAGCCTAGTCTCAGGGGTGCGTGTCGGCGACCGTACCGTCATCCGGGAACACGTCACCATTCATCGTGCGACCAAGGCCGGTAACGACACGCTCATCGGAGCCCATTGCCTCCTGATGGCCGGCGCCCATGTCGCTCACGACTGCGTCTTGGGAGACGATGTCATTATGGCGAACGGCTGTATGCTCGGCGGCCACGTGCTCGTCGGAGATAAAGCCTTTATCAGTGGCGGCGTAGCCGTGCATCAGTTCTGCCGGATTGGCGGGGGCTCCCTGACTTCAGGCAACGCCGTCATCACGGAGGATGTCCCCCCGAACGCTTTGGCCCACGGCCGCAATCTCCTCGCGGGACTTAATCTCATCGGGCTACGCCGTCGTGGCGTGCCGGCGCCTGCGGTGGCGGAGATCAAACGCGCCTATCATGCAATCTACGCCACGCACGGTGCGTGCTCAACGCTCGCGCAAGTCGCGCTGGCGACAAATGAGTACACAACCATGGAAGCAAAAGAGTTTCTGAACTTTTTCGCGGGCGGGAAACGCGGGCGCTTTGCTTCACCCGAATGAGCACCCTTCCCATTGCGGTCACCTGCGGAGATCCCGCCGGCGTTGGCCCGGAGCTCTTGGCCGCTTGGTTGAAATCCAACCCAACGCTCGCACCCACGGTTATCCCGATTGGTCCAGCTGATTGGATTGCCCGGTTAGGCCAAGGACTCGCGGTCGGGCCCGCTGATTACGCCGCCCAGCTAGGCAAGCCGGACGATGCCGGGCAATTAATCGCCATCGAAGCAATGGAGCTGGCGGCCCGCGGCGCGACGGGAGGAAGATTCGCCGCCGTCGTCACTGGCCCGGTTAACAAAAAAGGGTTAGCGGGCGTGGGCTACCCCTTCCCCGGACAGACTGAATTTTTCGCCGACCGCTGGACCGGTCACCCCGTGATGGCCTTCGCGGGAGGCAAGATGACCGTAGGGCTAGTCACGTGGCACATCCCTTTGCATAAGGTGGCCGCCGCGCTTTCCCCCGAGGCCATTCGCCGCACCGTCCTCGCCCTGATTGAACTCCGCCAGAAGCTCGGCGATGCCCGACCCCGCATTGCTGTCTGCGGAGTTAATCCTCACGCAGGTGAAGGCGGCATCCTCGGCAAGGAAGATGACAACGTCATCCGCCCCGCCGTGGAGAAACTGCGCGCCGAAGGTCACGACGTCACCGGGCCTCTGCCTGGAGACACGGTTTTCCACCGCCACCTGCAGGGCGAATTCGATGCGGTGGCCGCAATGTACCACGACCAAGGACTCGCGCCGCTAAAGTCGGTGGATTTTTCGGCGGCCGCCAACCTTAGCCTCGGGCTAAAACATGTGCGCACGAGCCCCGACCACGGCACCGCTTATGATCTCGCCGGCCGAGGCAAAGCGGACCGAGGCAGTTTCGATTCGGCGATGCGCCTCGCTCGCCTGCTCTCGACCTGATGCGCGCTTTACTCTTTTGGTTCACGTACTGCCTCGGCCTCGGTGCCAGCGAACATCGCATCGCCAGCTACAGCCCAGGCGCCACGCAGACCCTCCTCGACCTCGGATGCTCCGCTGAGATTGTCATGGCCACACGCTGGTGCCCCTTGCCCAAGGATCATCTGGCCGCGCGCGATGCCGACGTCTTTCTTCCCGACCTCGAGAGATTACTCAGAACCAAGCCAGACCTCGTGATTATCCCACGCATGGCTAATCCGCTCTGGGCGGAGAAATGTGTGAAGGCTGGATTGCGCACGATCATCCTTAATCCGGAATCCGGAAGTTCCTGCAGCAAAGACATCCTGCTCCTCGGTGAAGCGACCGACCGTATCGATGAGGCAAAGCGAATCGCAGACCTCCTCAGGGGTCGCCCAGCCAAGTTAAGCCGGAAAGTTATTGTCGTCTGGGACGGCGTTATGGCCGGGCCGGACAGCTATCTCGCCGAACCCCTCGCCGTCGCCTCCCTCCAATCGGCCCTACCCAAGGGTGCCTGGGTGAAGTTTGACTGGGAGTTGCTGGCTGCGGCCAATCCGGAGGCAGTCCTCTGGATTCAAAATTCGCCCGTGAATGAGCCCATGAGGGTTAATTCGGAGAAGATTGCCGAAATGGGCCGAATTTCTGTTATCAAAGACCTCCCCTGCCTTAAAAAAGGCCAGATATACCTAGGAAATAGCGGTAGCAACTGGTTGCCTGGCAGCGGCTTAAGCAGAATCAACCCTGACTTAAAAAGTGTCCGAGACGCCCTCGATCGATAGGGGTATCTCCTTGGCGGGTTTAGCCTCGAGCCGATTGACACCTTTCGGATTTCGGAGAAGATTGGGTCTCCTCACCATGAACTCCAAGTTCCTCAAACTCCTCGCTCTCACCGTCGGCATTATCGCTCTCTCGGCTGCTTTTGTCAGCGCCCAAGAAAAGAAGGATGACGGCAAGTGCCCTTGCGAAAAGGAAAAGCCTAAGGCAATCGTCGCGGCGGATGAGCCGGCCAAAGAAGGCAAGTGCCCTTGCGAAAAAGAGAAGCCCAAGGCTCTCGTCGCGGCCGATGAGCCAGCCAAAGAAGGTAAGTGCCCTTGCGAAAAGGAAAAGCCTAAGGCCTAAAGTAGACCCCAGGCGATCAAAGGACGAACCACCCGGTTCGTCCTTTTTGTTGGTTTAAAAAACCAATCCCAATTCCACCCGGACGAATTCAGGGAAGTCAGCGTGGACACTAAAGCCCCTCTGGGCGGCCATTTGAAGCTCTTCGGGTTTAGCCGCGCCGCTGCGCGTCGCGCACGAACGGACGCCCGCGTTAAAGCCGGCCTCCCAATCGGAAGGCCGATCACCGGTCATCCACGACCGGGCCGGATCGAGACCATGCTGGGCAATCTTCTCCAAGATGAAGCGAGGACTGGGCTTACGATAAAGAGACGGCTCGTCGGGCCGCTCGGGCGCCGCCTTGATTTCCAAGATGCCAGGCGCGGGCAATTCAAGCAGCGCAAGCATGCGACGGTTACAGGCCTGATATTGGTCCCAAGAAAAAATGCCGCGGTTAATGCCGCTCTGATTGGTGAGCACGAAGAGCAGATACCCTTCTCGCAGGCAGGCATGCAAGGCCTCCTTAACCCCAGGAATGAGCTCAATCTGGTCCTCCCGGCACGTATGATGGTGATCGCGAATGAGATTGCCGTCTCGATCGAGGAATAAGGCAGGGCGGCCAGACATAGTCCTAAACAAACAAAGCGGCCCACAATCGCAAGGGAATGGAAAGGGGGCTTGACCGAGGGGGCGGGAGGGGTAGAACCGACCCTCATCCCAGCGTAGAACCATGGCCAACCCGAAACGCAAACAGTCCAAACGCCGCAGCCGACTCCGTCGCGGTGCCAACCAGTTCCGCGCCCCTAAGCTCGTCAAGGACGCCGAATCCGGCGCCCTCCGTCGTTCCCACCGCGTCGATCCAACCACGGGCAAGTACCGTGGTCGTCAGGTGCTCGACACCGGAGCTTAAGCTCCTTTCCGGGCTCAGCCCGACCTCATGAGCGAAGCCCCTCCGAAGAAAGGACACCGCATCGCCTTGGACTGCATGGGCGGTGACCTAGGGCCGTCTGAAGCCGTTGCGGCCGCGGCCCTTGCGTTCAAGGATGGGGTAATTGGGCCCGATGACACCCTGATCTTGGTCGGCCATGAAGATAACCTGCGCCTCCTGGCCTTCGAGCATCGCTCGCTGAAGTCCAGCCGACTCCAATTCAAGAACGCCGCCAGCATTGTCGGGCCGGATGACGCGCCCATGACCGTGCTGAAATCGAAACGCGATTCATCAATGGTCGTCGCCCTCGAAATGCTGAAATCTGGCGAAGTCGACGTCGTCGTTTCGACCGGCAATACCAAGGCACTGGTTGCGGCTGGTACGATTAAGGTGCGCCCCATGGAGGGAGCCGAACGACCAGCCCTCGCCGCGATCATGCCCCGCCTCGAAGGGCATTTCATCATGCTCGACGTGGGCGCCAACCCTGAAGCCACCCCAGCCCAAATGGTGCACAACGCCGTACTCGGGGCCATCTACGCCCAAAGCTCACTCGGCATTGCCCATCCTCGCGTCGGCCTCCTCACGGTGGGCACAGAAGAGGGTAAAGGCGGGCCGCGCATCAATCGCACCCACACGCTCCTCAAGGCCATGGGTGATCGGATCAATTATGTCGGTCCGGTGGAAGGTTTTGACGTCTTCGGCGACTCCTGTGACGTCGTTGTCACCGACGGTTTTACTGGTAACGTCATCCTAAAGACCCTCGAAGGGCTGGTCTATATGGTGCGAGCCATGGTCAAACAAAAGGTGACGCGTAATCCGGTCTACATGGCAGGCGGTATCGCCATGTTTCCGCTCTTACGTGACCTCAAAGGAAAATTGAAACCCGAGCGCTACGGCGGAGCCCCGCTACTGGGACTCTCCGGCCTCGTCATGAAAGCCCACGGTTCGAGCAACCGGCAGGGTATCGCGAGTGCTATTCGACTCGGGCTAGAAGCCCTCGGCCATGGGGCCGGTAACCGCATGCTGACCGCCCTGGCGGAGGCGAATACGGTCATTTCCTCGACCCCCGAGGAAGCCTGAGGTTTTAGTGTTCCCTTCCCTGCCTAAGGGGTCTTTCCTCACGCCATCGATGAGCAGCGCGGAGCTTTCAGTCTTCATTCAGGCCCTCGGAGTGCATACTCCGGAACGCAAACTCACCAACGCTGAGCTTTCTTCGATGGTGGAGACCTCTGATGAGTGGATTAAGACCCGCTCGGGCATCTCCGAGCGGCGCATCGCCGGCCCAGACGAGAACCCCTCTGACATGGGTGCCCAAGCCGCCGCCCAAGCGCTCAAGCGTGCCGGGCTGACCACGGCGGACATTGACCTGCTCATTGTGGCCACGATGACGCCGGACGTTCCCTTCCCTTCCACTGCGTGCCTCCTGCAGGCGAAACTCGGCCTGCGTCGCGACATCCCGTGCTTCGATGTCTCCGCCGCCTGCTCTGGCTTCGTCTACGCCCTCCAAGTCGCTACCGACATGATGCGTTCCGGCTCATATCGGCACGCCCTAGTCATCGGCGCCGAAAAACTTTCCAGCGTCGTCGATTGGTCTGACCGCACCACGTGCGTGCTCTTCGGCGATGGCGCCGGAGCCGCGGTGCTCACGACCACCACCGACAAGCATGTCGGCATCCTCGGCAACCTGCTGGGAGCCGACGGAAATAACTCCGAACTCCTACACTGTGTCGGCGGCGGCTCGGCGGCACCCGCCACACCGGAATCGATTAAAGCCGGGCAGCACCACCTGCGCATGAACGGCAAAGAAGTTTTCCGGCACGCCGTGCGCGTGATGACTGAGTCCTGCGAGCGAGTGCTCGCCAAGTGCGGCATGAAGTCTGAGCAGGTGGCGTGGTTCATTCCCCACCAAGCAAACATCCGTATTCTGGAGGCCGTAGCCAGCCAACTCAATGTGGGCCTGGACCGTTTCCCCTCTAACCTCGACCGCTACGGCAACACATCCGCAGCCTCTATCCCCCTCGCCCTCGAGGAGGCCTGGCGCGAAGGCAAGATCAAGCACGGGGATCTCGTGCTGATCGTGGCCTTCGGTGCCGGACTCACCTGGGGCGCAACTCTTCTCCGCTGGCATGAACCTCCCCGCTAAATCCATCCTCTGCGCCGTGCTCCTGCTCGGCGCCCACGCCCACGCGGAGTTCATCCGCGCCGAGGTAATAAAGGGTAATAAAAATCGTAATCCCGCTTTCGAAGAACGCGAGATGAGTGCCGCTGCTTGGATGACCAAGCCGGGCACAATCTGTGACGTCATCCCCGCCAGCCGGGAAGATGTGGTCATTGCGGCGATGAACGCCGCAACCCGCGAAGCTGAAGCCGGGAACCTCGGTGCTGCGCTCGAAGCATGGGCCACCATCGGCGAAGCCAACAAGGGCTTCGAGGCGGAAGCCGTCTCCATGGTCGAACGTGCAAAACTCTTCACGGAGCGCGGGCAGTTTGAAAATGCCACCGAACTCATCGACGACCTTTTGGCACGCCACTCGAGTTACCCTGGATTCAATAAAGCGGCGGAGATCCAGTTCGACATCGCCAATCGTCTCGCCGAAGGGAAACGCCGCTACCTCGGAGGCTGGTTTCCGTGGTTTCGCGACCAAGATAACGCCGTGGCCATCTGGAAGAAGGCCGTCCGGCTCGCCCCCAATGGCCCGCTGGCCGATGAATGCCTGATGCGCAGCGCCCGACTGTCCCTCAAGGAGGGGCGCGGAGCGGAGGCAACAGAGGCGCTGGAGATGCTCATCAGCGACTACCCAACCTCCCAGCACACCGCCGAGGCCATCCAGTCGCTAGCCAGCCTGCGCGCCAAGGTCTCCATGGGCCCGGACTGGGATCAAGCCACCACCCTTGAGGCCATTGACCACTGGCGTTCGCTTGCGGCGAAATTCCCCCAGACCGAGCGGGCGAAGCAGGCGGAAATCCAAATCGTCATCTTGCGAGACCGGGCCGCCCGGGCCCGCCTGCAGTTGGCGAAATTCTACTGGCTGAACCGCAACAACCCTGAGGCAGCCAAACTGATGGCCAACGCCTGCCTCACCATCGCGCCTGAATCCGCCGCCGCCAAAGAAGCCGAAGCCTTGCTCGGGGAAATCCTGAAGAATCCAGACCCGCCCAAGACCATGGCCGATCGCCTGCTCGGCGTCCACCCTCGGCCACGCCTGACCACGGACACCAAGCCCGCCGTGGTTGGCGATGACCTCGATGCCCTTGGCTTCAAAAAAGCGGCCCCGAAATCAGCCACCGAAACCGAACGCCGATGAAGAACCTGAGCCTCGCGCTCACCGCGCTCTTCCTGTTCGGCTGCTCCTCTTATCAGCTCGGCGCCCCCAATGCGGCCTTCCGCTCCATCGAGATCGCCCCGATTCGTAACTCCACCCCGCGTCCCGGCACGCACGCCGTACTGCAAAGTAAAATCACCGAAGCACTCGCGGCTGATCCGCGGATCAAGGTCGGCCCGGGCGAAGCGCTACTCAGCACAGAAGTCACCCAGTATCGGCGCGATGGCTTCACCACGAAGACCGGCGATGCCTACGCGTACACCAGCTACCGCGTGACCTTTGTGGTGCGCTGCACCCTGACCGCCGACGGCGGACGGCGCACGCTCTTCAAGGACCGCGATTTTACGTCCATCGCGACCCTGCAACTTTCGGGCGATAGTGCCGCCGAAGAACTCAGTTTAGCCCCGACGCTGTTCGCCAACATCGCCTCCCAGATTCGCGAAGCCGCCACCACCGCCTGGTAAAATGCCCCACGCCGTCGTCGCCCCCTCCTTGCTCGCCGCCAATCATGGTGAGTTTGCCCAAGGCGTGCGCATCGTTGAAGAAGCCGGGCTGGCCTGGCTTCACCTGGACATCATGGACGGCCACTTCGTGCCGAACATTAGCTTCGGCCCCCAAGTGGTGGCCGACCTGCGCCCGCTGACCAAATTGCATTTCGACGTGCACCTGATGCTTACGAATCCCGACCGCTTTGTGGCCGCCTTCGCCCAAGCCGGGGCCGAACGTTTAACCGTGCATGTCGAAGCCGATCACGATGTCGGGGCAACCCTCGCGGCAATTAAAAGCCACGGCATGAGCGCGGGTATCGCGATGAATCCCGACACCGATCCGCGCCGCCTGCTGCCCTATCTCGACTCGGTTGATCTAGCGCTGTGCATGACCGTCTTTCCCGGCTTCGGCGGGCAGGCCTTCATTCCTTCCGTCCTAAAAAGCATCGAGCTCCTCGCCGCCGAACGCGGTAAGCGCGGAGCCAATTTCCGCATCGAGGTCGACGGCGGGATTAATGTGGAAACGGGGCGCCAATGCCGGGCCGCCGGGGCGGATACCTTCGTCGCCG
>CAISXT010000137.1 GCA_903889525.1 uncultured Opitutia bacterium
CGGGAAGTGCTTGGCCAAGAGAATCGCCAGGCAACCTGAGCCCGTGCAGGCATCGGCGACATCGGTCACCTGCGCTAGCGGCGGGAGCCACTGCGGAATCGCTTCAGGGATGAGCTCTACGAAATAGGAGCGCGGGATGATGACGCGCTCGTCGACACGGAAGCGGAGGCCGCCCAGCCAAGCTTCACCGACGAGGTAGCCGGTGGGCACGCGGTCGAAGACGCGGCGTTCCACGAGGCTCAGAAAGGCGGCCTTCTCTTTTACCGTCAGGGCTCGCTTAAAGCAGGAAGGAAGTTTTTCCCAGGCGAGGCCCGTGGCGTGTCCCATGAGCGTCAGAGACTCCTCTTCCGCGTTCACGAAGCCTTGCCCGTGCGCGATGCCGGCCGACTTGAACAACTTATTCGCGAAGCCTAAACAATCACCGCCCGTTTTGAGGCGGGCGGTGTTAGCAGGAGTCGGGCGCGTGGGGGCGCTCATCGTCGGCGGCCAAGCCGCTTAGGTGAGCGGGGCGGCGGACCAGAGTTCCTTCGGGGTGCGTTCGAAGAAGTCCTCGAGGTACTTCGTCGTCGCGCCGCCCTGGCGGAAGGCCGGGTCCTTCATGATCGCGCGGCAGACCGGGATCGTGGTGTGGATGCCGCGGATGATGTACTCGCCGAGGGCGCGGTGCATGCGGTCCAGGGCCTTCTGGCGGGTGGCGCCGACCGAGATCAGCTTCGCCACCATGGAATCGTAAAGGGGTGGGATGACGTAGCCCGAGTAGCAGTGGGAGTCGACGCGGATGCCGTGGCCGCCGGGCGAGTAGTACAGGCCGATGGTGCCGGGGCTCGGGGCGAAGTTGCGGGCCGGGTCTTCCGCGTTGATGCGGCACTCGATGGCGTGGCCGGTCATCTTGATATCCTTCTGGGAGAGTTCGAGCTTCTCGCCGCACGCGATGAGGATCTGGCGGCGGACGAGGTCGATGTCGGTGACTTCTTCGGTGACGCCGTGCTCCACCTGGATGCGCGTGTTCATCTCCATGAAGTAATACTTACCGTTCTTATCGACGAGGAACTCGATCGTACCGGCGTTCTGGTAGCCAATCGTCTCGGCGAGTTTAACGGCGACCTTGCCCATCTCCTCGCGGAGTTTCGGGGTCAGGAAGGGGGAAGGGGATTCTTCGATCAGCTTCTGGTGGCGGCGCTGCACGGAGCAGTCGCGCTCCCCGAGGTGGATGACCTTGCCGTGCTCGTCGCCCAGCAACTGGAACTCGATGTGGCGGGGCTGCTCGATGTACTTCTCGATGTAGACGCGTCCATCGCCGAAGGCTTTTTCGGCTTCGGCTCGGGCGCTTTCAAATTCTTTAGCGAAGGCCGCCGCATTATGGACGATGCGCATGCCTTTGCCGCCGCCACCGGCGACAGCCTTGACGATGACCGGGAAACCAATGCGCTGGGCTTCTTTGATGGCTTCGCGCTGGTTATCGACAGGCCCGTCGGTGCCGGGGACGCAGGGAACCTTGGCCTTAGCGGCGGTCTGACGGGCCATCGCCTTGTCACCCATCAGGCCGATGGTGTCCGGGCGGGGGCCGATAAACTTGATATTGGCGGCGGCACACTTCTCAGCGAAGCCTTTACGCTCGGAGAGGAAGCCGTAGCCAGGGTGGATGGCGTCGACGTTGGTAATCTCTGCCGCCGAGATGATGCGGTCCTCGCGGAGGTAGGAGTCTTTGCTCGGTCCGGGTCCGATACAGACGGCCTCATCGGCCAGCTGCACGTGGAGGGACTGTTCGTCGGCCTGGGAATAGACCGCGACGGTTTTGATGCCCAGTTCCCGGCAGGCACGGATGACGCGAAGGGCGATTTCGCCGCGATTGGCGATGAGGATCTTGTTCATGCTCGGCAGTCGGCGTTCAGCCGACCTTCACGCGGAAGAGAGGCTGGCCGAATTCGACCGAGGTGCCGTTGGCCACGAGGCATTCGACAACCGTCCCTGAAATCTCAGACTGAATTTCGTTCATGACCTTCATGGCCTCGATAATACAGACCACGGAGTCCGCCTTGATGGGCGAGCCGACGGTGACGAAGGGAGGATTTTCTGGGGAAGGGGTGCAGTAGTAGGTGCCGACCATCGGGGACGTGACCAGCTTGATGCTGGGGTCCGCCACGGTAGGGGCGGGGGCGGCAGGCGGGGCGGTAGCGGCCACCGGAGCGGCCGGGGCGGGGGCGGCAGCGGAAGCCGGGGCTCCGGCAGTCGCAGCCCGTCCAGGCACGTCGCGCTTAATGCGAAGCTTGAATTCTTGGTCCTGGATCTCGAACTCGGAAAGGTCCGACTTCTTCATCAAATCCACGACTTGTTTAATCTTATTTAGGTCCAAGGTTTTGTCCTCCGTAAGGGGGTGTCCCATTAGATACAGGGCAACCCGGGGGTAAATCAACCCCTCATTCCTTAATTTCGTCAGGAATCTTACCTAAGTTGTTATCCTTCTTAGACTTAATGATATCTTTCAGGCTAGGGAGGGCGCTGGTTTCTGGCTTAGAAAGGGGCCCTTTTACCTTAATTTTAGTAAGGCTGACCAGGGTCCGGTTCAGGTTCAGGAGGTCCAAGGGGTTGAACCCCCCTTTGCGAGGTAGGGAAAAGTCTCCCTCGAAGTCCATCGTGGAGGTCAACAGGTCGATCTCGCCGGCGAGGACGAGTCGAGCTTGCGGCCCGCTGATGACGGTCTCGGGAAGGTAGGCCCGCCCCCCCTGACAGCCAAACTTTCCTTCAGCATGGGTCAGTTCATAGGTGGTCGATTCGACCCCCAGGGTCTCCAGGATCGTCGAGATACCGCCCAGTAGCCTTACCTTCCGGAGTTCGGGGTCTTGCAGGGAGAACTTGCCCAGGCCTTTTAACTGGCGGGGATTATCTACATCGAGGTGGCCGGAGAAATCGAAGTCGAGTTTCGCCGGCGCCCGGATGGCGGCAGGGGCGGCGGTGACCGCGGGCTTCTCGGTGGGGCTAGTGAGTTCGCCGACCATCTTGGTGATTTGGACGGGGTCGGCGCCGCGCAACTGAAGCTGTAACTTCGTCTGATGCAGCGGGTCGCCATTCATGGTCAATTCGGCTTGGCCGCCGGCGAGGCCGAGCTTGGCGCTGACGGACATGCCGCCCGCCTGGCTCGAGGTGGTGAGTTGCAGGTCTCGCCCGTTGATACCCCACGCCCGGAAGTCGCCGACGCAGGAGACGCTCGCGCTCACCGTCGGCCCATTGACTCCGGGTTGGAGGAGAAGGTCCATCCGGTGATCCGTAGGCAGCACGACGCCCCGCAGTGCTTCGCTGAGCTCTTTGCTGGCGCAACGTGCGGCCACCCAGGGCTGGATATTACCGCTGAGTTTGACCACCGGCCCAGCTATCGCCAACGGCTTGGACCAATCCCAAGAGGCTAAGCCGTCGACGAATCCGTCCGCCTCGGTGATGCCGCCCGCGAGATGATGCAGGCCGATGAGGGTGCGATGCTCGTCGGCGTCGACGCCGACTTCGACGCGACGGAACGGCGCGCCCATGAATTGAAAATCCTGCAGTAAGACCCGGCCGCGGACGACCCCCTTGGGAGATCCCCAGTGGCTTTCTACGTCGATGAAAGCGTAGGGATGCTGGTTGGGCTCGAGTATTTTCCACAGCGAAATCCACCAGCCGCCCAATACACGGTCGAGTGACTGGGGTTGAAGCTCGCCATGGAGGTGGAGCATGAACGCCCCGCCCGCCGTCAGTGAGCAGTCGGCTTCGCCCGTAATCGAAGCCAAGCGCAAATCGCGTAATCTGAGCGGAGCGACGGCGCGCAGCGGGTCGAAGTCAAAG
>CAISXT010000138.1 GCA_903889525.1 uncultured Opitutia bacterium
CGACATCTGCGGCAAGACCGCGGTCAAGAAGGAGTTCAAGTCCGCCCAGAACTTCTTCGGACGCTTCCGTTACCTCGCTGCTAGTGGCTACTACACGACTCCGCAGGGCTGGAAGGACATTGGTTACACTGGTAACGTCCCCACCGTCAATTTTGACGGACCGACTCCCGAGGCGTTGAAGCATTTGGGGCTAGCCTGAGCTCGAGGACAGGAGGGCCTGTAATGGTCGGGACGGCACCACGTGCTGTCCTTTTTTGTGCCCCCAACGCTTACGACGGCACGTGGTGTCAGCCCTACCTTCCCATTTAAACTCTTGGAACAATCCGCTGGGCGGATTGCCTAATCGGTATCCCCATGAAGCGTCTTGCCCTGCTCCTTTGCCTGTTGGTCGGTACTGTTGGTCTATCTGCCAAGCCCATCACGCTCTTTGATGGCAAGACTCTGAATGGCTGGGAGGGTAATCCGAAGGTCTGGCGCGTCGAGGACGGTGCGATTGTCGGCGGTTCCATGGCCGGTAATCCGCGCAATGAGTTTCTGACGACCAAGGCCAGCTATTATAACTTTCATCTGAAGCTCGAGTACAAGTTGGTTGGTACCGAGGGCTTCGTGAACGGCGGGGTGCAGTTTCGCGGACTACGGGCGACAAATCCGGCCAACGAGATGATCGGTTATCAGGCTGATATTGGGGCAGGACACACGGGCTCGTTGTACGACGAGTCGCGTCGAAATCGTTTTCTGGCCCGTGCGGGTGCGGGGGTCGGTTCCATTGGGGTGAAGTCCGATACGGAGATTGCTGAGCTCGAGAAGAAGGGTGAATGGAATACTTACGAAATTCGTGCCGAGGGGCCGCGCATCCGGATTTACCTCAATGGTAAGCCGACCCTCGATTACGTGGAGACTGACCCAAAGATTGATGACGCCTATGGCCTCATCGGCTTACAGATTCACGGTAACAATAAGGCCCAGATTTATTACCGTAATATCACGCTGGATCCCTTGACCGAAATCGCCGTGACCACGAAGGAGACCGTGCTTAATCGTTTCGGCCAGCCAGGCGCGAGTTGGAAGCCACCGATTCCTTTCAAGGAGGCCAAGTTCGATTTACTCCCAGATGAGGTCGTCGTTTTTATCGGTCAGGAAAATCTTGTAAGGGAGGCTAAGTCCGGTGAGCTCGAAGCACGGCTCGCTATCGCTTACGCGGCCAAGAATCCTCGTTTCCGCTCGATGGCCTGGGAGGCGGATACGGTTCATGAGCAGTGGCGCGATCTGAATTTCGGGCCGTGGAGGGGGCAGCTCGAATCGGCGGGCGCGACGACGCTGTTCCTGCAGTTCGGCCAGGTAGAGGCACTGGCTGGTTTGGCCGGACTCGCTAAGTTTAAGGCGGATTACCATCGCCTGTTGGATGAATTGGGCCAGCACACCCCCCGCATCGTTTTACTTTCCCCGTGCGGCTTCATGGCTTCGCGCCGTCAGCCCGATCTCACGACTCCGGGCCATCGTAAGGACCTTCAGGACTATGCCGCCGCGGTGGCCGAAATCGCCAAGCAGCGCGGCTTGCCTTATGTGGATCTCAGCACGGCCACCGAAGGGCTGATCTCGACCGATGGGTTGCATCTATCGGAAGAAGGCCTTTCGCGGGTGGGTTCCGCGTGCCTCAAATCTTTCGGTTTGACCGAATCAATCGACGCCGTTGCCAAACTGCGTCCCGCGATTGTGGAGAAGAATCGACTGTGGGCGGATTGCTGGCGTCCGGCAAATTGGTCGTTTGTCTACGGCGATCGCATCTCGCAGAACTACGGTAAGGGTTTTGGTCCCGCCCCGTCGCTTAAGCAGAACTTCGAGGCCTATAAGCCACTCGTTGCGGCTTGGGATGCGCACATCCATGCGCTCGCCCAGGGCCGTGAATCCCAGGCCCCGCTGCCGCAGGCTGGCCCAGTGGTCAGTACGGAGAAGGTGATGACCGCCGCGGAAGAGCTCGCTACTTTCAAGGTCGCTCCGGGGTTTGAAGTCACCCTTTACGCCGATGAATCGCTTGGGGTAGCTAAGCCGACGCAGATTTCTTGGGATGCGCAGGGCCGGATGTATGTCTGCTGTTCGCCGACCTACCCGCAGGCCGTGCCGGGGGTTAAGCCGAAGGATTACATTCTCCGCCTGCAGGACACCAAGGGCGTTGGTAAGGCTGACCAGTCGGTGCGTTTTGCCGAAGGCCTAACGATGGTGCAGGGCGTCGAGCCGCTGGTGGAGCGTCAGAATTCACTTTCGCTCCTGGTCTGTGACTTCGATCGCTTGCTCATGCTGACCGACTTGGATGGCGATGGTAAGGCCGATACCAGCACCGTGATGATGTCGGGTTTCGGCGTTGGCGACACGCATCAACTCGTCAACTCCATCAGCCACGGCCCGGACGGCACGCTGTGGATGACGCAGGGATTGCATGCCATTACGCGGGTGGAGACCCCTCGTGGTATCGTGAGCCTGCCTAAGTCCGGCCTGATGCGGTACGATATTAACTCTCAGCGCCTCCAGCCTTTCTTCCAATTCGCGAAAGCCGGGCACAATTGCTGGGGCGTCGCTTTTGACGATTACTTCCAGCCTTTCCATAAGAGCGGCGACCGCGTCGCTGGTTATTACAGTTTGCCGGGCCTTGGGGCGATTGAGACCCCAGATGAGTATGCGGGTACCCATTCGCTTTTTGATTCACCGCTGAAGTCTAATTCCGTGGAAATCGTTGGCACCACGGCGATGCCGGCCGAACTGCAGGGCGCGGCGCTGATCGGTGGATACTACGGAAACACTGTCGATTTGCACCGCTTTGTGGATGATGGCTCTGGCTTTAAGACGGAGCGGATTGTTAGCCCGATTATCTCCAGCAGCAAAGCCTTCCGCCCAGTGGATGTCTCAGTCGGGCCGGATGGGGCGCTCTACATCTGCGATTGGTTTAATGCCGTCATTGGGCATTACCAGGCGAGTTACGCTGATCCTCGTCGAGATCGTTCGCACGGGCGTATCTGGCGCATCACGGCCAAAGGGTTCCCCTTGGTGAAGCAGCCTGACCTCGTCGGCATGACTGAGGCAGAGCTTTTCACCCAGCTGACTTCGCCCGAGCGCTGGACTCGCTATCAGGCCCGC
>CAISXT010000139.1 GCA_903889525.1 uncultured Opitutia bacterium
AAGCTCATCGAAGGCCTCGACCACGTCGATTGGCCTGACTCCACCAAACGCCTCCAAAAGAACTGGATCGGCAAATCCGAAGGCGCCGAAGTCATCTTTAAGCTCGATGGCCATGGCGACACCCTGACGGTGTTCACGACCCGACCAGACACGCTCTACGGCGCGACCTACATGGTCATCGCCCCCGAGCACCCGCTGATCACGAAAATCACCACGGCCGACCAGAAAAACGCCGTCGAAGCCTACGTCGCCGCGATTCGCAATAAGAGTGACCTCGAGCGTACGGACCTTGCCGAAAAGAAGAAGACCGGCGTATTCACTGGCGCCTACGCCATCAACCCCGTCAACGGGGCGAAGATTCCGGTCTGGACCGCCGACTACGTACTCATCACGTACGGCACCGGCGCCATCATGGCCGTGCCCGCGCACGACGAACGCGATTGGGAATTCGCCAAGGAATTCAAGCTTCCGATCATCCAGGTCGTCGGCTCAAAGGAAGCCATCGACGTCAACGAGCAGCCCTGGACCGAAGACGGCCCGATGGTGAACTCGGGTCCGTTCGACGGCCTCTCCGCCACCGAGACCAAGAAGAAGATCACCGCCGACCTTGAATCTAAGGGTCAGGGCAAGCTCGCCGTGAACTTCAAGCTGCGCGACTGGCTCTTCTCGCGTCAGCGCTACTGGGGTGAACCCTTCCCGCTCCTCTGGGTTTCACGGGCAGACTACGCCAAGATTCCGGCCGATTCCGAAGTGCGTGAATTCCTCCCGAAGGAACCCGTCACCTGCCAACTCAACGGCGTCGAAGTGTGCGCCGTGCCGCTGACCTCCAAGCAGCTCCCGCTCACCCTGCCTCAGGTCAAATCCTACCTACCCTCGCCGACCGGCGATTCGCCGCTCTCAAAGGAACCCGAGTGGACCGAGGTCTGGTATGACGTCGCCTCCGGCGCCACCGTCTCGCAGTCCCTGCCGCAGCCTGGTCCGCTCTGGATCAAGGCCTCGCGCGAGACCAACACCATGCCGCAGTGGGCTGGCTCCTGCTGGTATTACCTGCGCTACATCGACCCCAAGAACGCCGAGGCCCTCGCCTCTAAGGCCGACCTGGAATACTGGGGCTGCCCCGACTTCTACATCGGCGGCGCCGAGCACGCCGTGCTGCACCTGCTCTACGCACGCTTCTGGCACCGCTTCCTTTACGAGATCGGTGTCCTCCCGACCGCGGAGCCGTTCAAGAAACTCTTCCACCAAGGCCTCATCATGGGTGAGGACGGCGAGAAGATGTCCAAGAGCCGCGGCAACGTCGTGAACCCTGACTCCATCGTCAAGGACCACGGCGCCGACGCGCTCCGCATGTACCTGATGTTCCTCGGGCCGCTCGAGGCCTCCAAGCCGTGGAACTCAGACGGCATCATCGGTATCACCCGCTTCCTCCGTCGCCTCTGGCGCCTGGCGGTAGACGAGAACACCGGCAAGGTCTCGACGAAGATCAGCGCTGACGGCGCCGAATCCGAAGAGCTCGTCCGCGAACTCCAACGCACCATCCAGAAGGTTGAGAAGGACATCGAGACCCTGCAGTTCAACACCGCCATCTCCCAGATGATGATCCTGATGAACGTCGCCGAGAAGTCCCCTGCCCTGCGTCGTTCGACCGTCGAGGACTTCGTGCGCCTCGCCGCTCCGTTCGCCCCGCACGTGTGCGAGGAGATCTGGGCCCGCCTTGGTCATAAGGAGAACGTCACCGCAGCCGGCTGGCCAAAGCTCGATGCGTCGAAACTCATCGAGACGACCGTCGAGGTCATCTTCCAGGTCAACGGTAAGGTGCGTGCCACGGCTAAGGTTGCCAAGGATATCTCCAAGGACGAACTACTCGCGCTGGCCAAGGCCAACACCGACGTAATCAAGTTCACTGACGGCAAGCCCGTCGTGAAGGAGATCGTCGTCCCGGGCAAACTGGTGAACATCGTCGTCGCCGGCTAAACTCCGCGCTCCACGCCAATAAAAAGGGCCCCGTGACGGGGCCCTTTTTACTTACAAGTGCGGCGAGTCTCAGACGTCGGCCATCTCTAACCTCGGTACCAGCATGTGGTGGATAGCGAAGGCAATCACGTAGGCGAAGGCACAAAAACCGAAGAGGACGGCGTAGCCATTGACGTTCGCATCCAGAATACGACCGGCGACAATCGGGAAAATCATCCCGCCGATCGAACCCACGAAACCACCGAGGCCGGAGACCGAAGCCACCGCCTCCTTCGGGAAGGTGTCAGAGATTGTAGCGTAAAGACTAGCCGACCACGCCTGGTGAGCAGAAGCACCGAAAGCGATGAGCAACACAGACTCCCACATACCCAAACCCCGGACAAAGAAAATGGGCAAAGAACAGAGGGCAAAGATGAGCATGGAGACCTTGCGGACCTTGACGATGTCGTGGCCGCTTTCGGCGAGTCGCTTCACAAGCCAACCCGCGAAGATGCTGAGGACCGTCACGATACCGTAAAGCACGACGAGCGGCAGGGCGGAAGACTTGAGATCGAGGTGCTGCTCGCGCTTGAAGTAGTCAGGCAACCAAATCAGGTAGAACCACCAGACCGGGTCGGTCAGGAACTTGGCGACCATGTAAGCCCAAGCCTGGCGCTTACCCAGCAGACTTAACCAAGGCACCTTACGGTTAGACGTGATTTCCTCATCCGCCAGCTTGGGGGCCTCTTTAAAGAGAGGAATCCAAAAGAAAATCCAGATGACGCCGAGGACGCCGGCGACAACGAAAGTAGAACGCCAGCCGTAGTTGATAGCGATCAGCGGGATGACGGCAGGGGCGATGAGTGCGCCAATGTTGGTACCGGAGTTAAACAGGGCGTTGGCAAAGGCACGCTCCGAGCGCGGAAACCATTGGGCGACCGTTTTAATTGCCGCGGGGAAATTACCTCCCTCGCCGACACCAAGCGCTACACGTGCCCAGCGGAAACCGCCGACCGAACCGACCAGCGCATGCGCGGCAGCGGCGGCGGACCAGGCAAAGATCGAGACAGCGTAGCCGATTTTCACGCCGAAGCGGTCGATGAACCAACCGAATCCGACGAGACCGAATGCATAGGCGGCCTGGAAGGCAGAGTTAACGTAACCGTATTGCTCATTGGTCCAACCGAGTTCGGCATCGAGCATCGGCTTGAGCAGAGCCAGAATCTGCCGGTCGATATAGTTGATCGTCGTCGCGAAGAACAGCAGGGCCAGAATGACCCATCGATGCGAAGGGGCTCCAGTGTTTGAGGCAGAGGTCGACATAATTTCGGGGTGTTTGCTAACAAACGCTCCCTTTTGACTATGTCGACCCCAGAAGTCCTGTTGACGGAACCCCGCCATAAAGCCACTAATGGACGAGATTATATCCATAATGAAGCCGCGTATTCTTCTCACGACCACCTCCTTTCAGGACACCCCCGGAGAACACCACAAGTTGCTCGCCGAAACAGGCTGGGAAGTCGTCACCGCCCGCGGGCCGCTCAATGAAGCGGACACCTTGGCTCTGATGGGGCAATTCGACGGCTACATCTGCGGCGACGACATGATCACCGCTGCGGTCATCGAGAAGGCCCTGCCGCGCCTGAAGGTCGTCTCGAAGTATGGTATTGGCGTCGATAAGATCGATGTGAAGACCCTCACAGCCAAAGGCATCCCCCTGCTCTTTACCCCCGGCGTCAACCACACCACGGTAGCGGAGCATACGTTCCTCCTCCTGCTAGCCATGGAGAAGAACTTCTATTTCCACACGGACTCCACCCGCTCCGGCGGCTGGAAGCGTAAGACGGGCCACGAGCTACTCGACAAGACGATCGGCATCATCGGTATGGGCCGCATTGGTAAGGAAGTCGCCATCCGCGCCCGCGCCTTCGGCATGAAGGTAATCGGCTTCGACCTCTACTGGGACGATAAGTTCGCCGCGCAGTATGACGTGAAGCGTGCTACCACAATGGACGAAGTTTTCGCGGCCGCCGACTACCTCTCCCTGCACACCAACCTGACCCCCGAGACCCGCGACCTCATCCGCGCTGAGAACATCGCTAAGATGAAAAAAGGTGTGCTCATCCTCAATTGTGCCCGCGGTGAAATCGTCCACACCGACGACATCGCCGCCGCGCTGAAGTCCGGCCAAGTCGGCGGCTACGGCACCGACGTGCTTGACGAAGAGCCGCCCCGCGCCGACCACCCGCTCACCAAGCTACCGAACTGCATCGTCACGCCGCACATCGGATCTCGCACCGCCGAGAGCGTCCAGCGCCAGGCCGTCGCCGCCGTCACGAACCTCATCTGCGCAATGCATGGCGAAAAGCCGCTCGCCCAAATCAACCCGGAAGTCCCGGTGAAGAAGGTCATCTAATCTCCCACCCGAAACCTTACCCATGAGCGAAGTCTTCTACGTCATCCCCCGCGCCGCCCACGAGGCGCTCGTCACCGCCGCCTACGTCAAGCGCGGCTTCGGCGCCAAGGAGTCAGCCCAGGCCGCCCAGATGGCCAGCATGGCCACGCACCATGGCATCCGCACGCACAACGCCCTCAAGGCACTGCACCTCGACGAACTCTTCGGCTCCGGCGCCAAAGTCCCGGGCTGCACGCCCAACGCGACCGTCACCAAGAAGGCCTCACGCTTTGAAGCCGCCGAAGTCTGGGATGCCCACCAGAAACTCGGCCAGGCTGTCGCCGTCGACGCCATCAACCGCTGCATCGAGCTCGCCGACAAATACGGCGTGGGTACGGTCTCCGTCGACAACGCCTTCCACTACCTCTGGGGCGGCGGCTACGTGATGGAAGCCGCCAAGCGCGGTTACATCGCTTACACTAATTGCACCGCGACGCTCTCCGAAGTCGTCCCCTTCCAGGGCAAGCACCCGACCCTCGGTACCAACCCGCACTCGTGGGGCTTCCCGACCACCGATGCCGTCGGCTTCCCGATCGTGATTGATTGGGCCACCTCCGTGATCGCCATGGGCCGCGTCCAGGTGCTCAAGCGCGAAGGCAAGATGCTCCCGCCGGACGCCGCCGTGGATAAGGACGGCAAGGTCACCCTCGACCCTAATCAGGCCGTCTCGCTCATCCCCTTCGGTGCCCACAAGGGCTACGGGCTTTCGCTCATCAACGAGATTGTTGCCGGCTTCATCGGCGGCTCCCTGCCGACCATCCGCAGCCGTACGCACGTCCCCGGGGAGAAACAGGCTTGTGCATTCTTCTTCCAAGTCATCCACCCGGACGCCATCAGTTCCGGCGTCTTCGCCCGGGGCCGCAGCCAGTCCGAGAACGTGAAGGCCGTCCTCGCCGACGTCCTCGGCCACGGTAACGATAAGTGCATGCTCCCCGGCCAGCTCGAAGCGGCCGCCGCCGCGCGCAGCGAAAAGGCCGGCGGTCTGCTGTTCTCCAAGGCCGAGATCGAAGAGTTCAACAAAGTCGCGGAACACATCGGCCACCAGCCGTTCGACCTCGCGACCTTGCCCACAGCCTAAGCACCCTCACCTTAAAACCCAACCCTCCTCACAAACATGGCTCTTCAGATCAAGTCGGCGAAGGAATGCACCTTCGACCAAGTCTCCCTCGGTGAAATCATGCTCCGCCTCGACCCAGGCGAAGGCCGCGTACGCACCACGCGCCAGTTCCAGGTCTGGGAAGGCGGCGGCGAATACAACGTCGCCCGCGGGCTCCGCAAGTGCTTCAACCTGCGTACCTCGGTGTGTACGGCGTTCGTCGACAACGAGGTCGGCCGCCTGCTCGAAGACTTCGTGATGCAGGGCGGCGTGAACACCGACTTCATCAAGTGGCGCGAGGACGACGGCATCGGCCGCACGGTCCGCAACGGCCTCAACTTCACCGAGCGTGGCTTCGGTATCCGCGGCGCCGTCGGCGTCCCGGACCGCGGCAACACCGCTGCCTCGCAGATCAAGCCCGGCGACTTCGACTGGGAATACCTCTTCGGTAAACTCGGCGTCCGCTGGCTCCACACCGGAGGCATCTTCGCGGCTCTTTCTGAAACTACCGCGCAGGCCACCATCGAAGCGGTCAAGGCCGCCAAGAAACACGGCACCATCGTCTCCTACGACCTGAACTATCGCCCGTCCCTCTGGAAGACCATCGGCGGACTTAAGAAAGCCCAAGAAGTGAATCGCGAAATCGCCAAGTATGTCGACGTGATGATCGGCAACGAAGAAGACTTCACCGCCTCCCTCGGCTTCGAGGTCAAGGGTGCCGACCACAGCCTCTCACATATTGAGACCCAAGCTTTCAAAGATATGATTGGAGAAGCCGTGAAGCAGTTCCCGAACTTCAAGGTCGCCGCCACCACGCTGCGCCGCGTGATCACCGCCACGAAGAACGACTGGAGCGCCATCTGCTGGCACGATGGCAAGTTCTACGACAGCATCCAGTTCCCTGAGCTCGAGATCCTCGATCGCGTCGGCGGTGGCGACAGCTTCGCCTCGGGCCTGGTCTTCGGCTTCCTCGAGCACAACGACGCCCAAAAGGCCGTGAACTACGGTGCCGCCCACGGTGCACTGGCGTCCACCACCCCCGGCGACACGTCGATGGTCACCCGCAAAGAAGTCGAGAAGCAGCTCTCCGGCGGCGGCGCCCGCGTCGTCCGCTAAGCCTCCGTCCCTATACTCGATACTCCAAACTCCATACTCTAGTCCCATGTCCTCTCTCGATCTCTTCTCCCTCAAAGGCCGCACGGCCGTCGTCATCGGCGGCACCGGTGAACTCTGTGGCGCCATGGCCGAAGGCTTCGCCGGCGCCGGCGCTCACGTGATCCTCGTCGGTCGCGACCCCGCCAAAGCCGACGCCCGCCTAGCCAAGATTAAGGCCGCTGGCGGCTCTGGTGAGTTCATCTCCTGCGAAGCCACCAACAAAGCCGAGCTCATCAAGCTGCGCGACGGCATCCTCGCCAAACACGGCAAGGTCGACGTCCTCGTCAACGGCGCTGGCGTCAACTCGCCCACGCCCTTCCTCGAGATCGACGAAGCGCAGATCGACAAGATCCTCACGGTGAACGTCAAGGGCGTCATCTTCGGCTGCCAAGTCTTCGGCGAAGCGATGGTCGCTGCCGGCAAGGGCTCGATCATCAACCTCGGCTCTGAATCCGGGATCCTGCCACTTTCCCGCGTCTTTACCTACTCTGCTTCCAAGGCCGCGGTGCACAACCTCTCGAAGAACCTCGCCCGCGAATGGGCCGCCAAGGGCGTCCGCGTCAACACGCTCGTCCCGGGCTTCTTCCCCGCCGAACAGAACCGCAAGGTGCTCACCCCTGAGCGCGTGGCGATGATCCTCGGCAAGACCCCGATGAACCGCTTCGGGGAAGCCAAGGAACTCATCGGTGCCTCTTTGCTCCTCGCTTCCGATGCGGGAAGCTTTGTCACCGGTTCGGAAATCGTCGTCGACGGCGGCTTCGCCGCGATGTCCATCTAAGCAAGACCGACGACGATGGCCTTCATGGACGACAATTTCATCCTCTCGACTGGCACGGCGCAGAAGCTGTACCACGGCGTGGCGAAGGACCAGCCCATCGTCGACTACCACTGCCACCTCAGCCCGAAGGACATCGCCGACGACCGTCGCTTCGAAGACCTCACCGCCATCTGGCTCGCGGGCGACCACTACAAGTGGCGCGCGATGCGGGCCAACGGCGTCAGCGAAGATTTCGTCACCGGCGACAAGTCCACGTCGCGCGAGAAGTTCCAGGCCTGGGCCGAGACGGTTCCATCCACGCTTCGCAATCCCCTCTTCCACTGGACGCACCTTGAACTGCGTCGCCACTTCGGCATCCAGGACGTGCTCGAGGGTGCCACGGCCCAGAAGATTTGGGATGAAGCTAACCGCCAGCTGAAACACGGTGACCTCACGGCCCGTGGCATCCTGAAACTCATGAAAGTGCGTGTCGTCGGCACCACCGATGACCCCGCCGACTCACTCGACCTACACCACCAGATTGCGAAGTCTGGCTTCGGCACCAAAGTCGTCCCCACCTTCCGCCCCGACGCGTGCCTCAAGGTTCGTACCCCGGATCGCGTGCAGGCCTGGGCCAAGCGCCTCGCCGCTGCTACGGGCAAGGGCGCCGACACCTTCGCCGGCCTGATCGCCGGACTCAACCAGCGCCACAACGACTTCGCCGCCGCCGGTTGCCGCGCCTCCGATCATGGCCTCGACTACCTTCCCGACGCTGCCTGCACTGAAACCGAAGCCAAAGTCATCTGGGAAAACGCCATCGCCGGCAAGGCCGCCACGCTCGAGGAAGCCGAGAAATTCACGGCGTTCATCATGCTGCACATTGGCCGCCTAAACCACGCCAAGGGCTGGGCTACCCAGCTCCACCTCGGCGCCGTGCGCGACCCGAACCTTGGGCTACTCAAGCGCCTCGGCTCCGACGCCGGCTGCGACACCATCGGCGACTTCCGTCAGGGCCCTGGCCTCATCCGCTGGTTCGGCACACTCTCAGGCGAGAACGCCCTCGGGAAGACGATTCTCTACAACCTCAACCCCGCCGACACCGCCCTCTTCGCCTGCCTCCCCGGCTCGTTCCAGGACGGCGTCACGCCGGGCAAGATTCAGTACGGCTCGGGCTGGTGGTTCCTCGATCAGGAACGCGGGATGCGCGACCAGATGAACGCGCTGTCCGACCTCGGCCTGCTCAGCCGTTTTATCGGCATGATCACCGACTCCCGTTCCTTCCTTTCGTATCCGCGCCACGAATACTTCCGCCGCATCCTCTGCGACCTTGTCGGCCAGGATGTCGAGTCGGGCCGCATTCCAGACCGCAATGAATGGAATGAAAGGTTGATTGCAGACGTGTGCTACGGCAACGCGAGTCAGTATTTCGGCTTCCCGAAGTAACCTGAGATACAAGCACTATGGAGACCGTCGTCTTCATCACTCTCTTTGTTTTCGTTAAGCTTTTCCCGTGGTTAATCTTAATCACCGTGGGAAGTTACTGGATGGTACGCAGCCGAGGAGGGTTTACGCGCTTGGCCGTTACCCGCGACTCCGTCCTTCCTGAAAAAATCCTGACATGGGCCGGCAAGTGGCTGACGTTCCTGGTCATCCTGGAACTCTTCCTGACCCATAAAGACCGCCTCACGGCGCCCGAAGCCTATTGGCTTAATCTCCTCCCGCTGGCATGGCTCGGCCTGTCCGTGTACCGCAAAGACATCCCCGGAGACAGTACCGCTAATATCGTCGGGAGTTGGACCCTCATGCCCTACGCTACCTTCGCTTTCAGCGGCAAAGATGCCCCCGACAGTATTTGGTTGAGCGTAGTCACCTTCGCTACCGCGATCTGTATCGGCATCTGGCGCGAGCTAAAGCGCCCCACGTGAATCGCGAGGCTTGCCTGCGCACGGGCTGCCCGCACCATCAAGCCACCCCGATGTTTAAACTGATTTTCTATTGGCTGGGCTGGAGTCTTGGGTGGGTCGTCCGTGCCCCCGCCACCAGCAGTGGCTTCGGCGGTGAAGACCTCGTCCACACACGGCAACGCAACACGTTCGAAGCGTTCATCCGCATATTCAGCACCGGTCTCTTTTTTGCGGCCATCTGCGGTCACTTCATCGATAGCCTCGCACCGTTGATGAAACAGGATGCCTACTGGTTTGCCCTCCCGGCAATGCTTTGGGCGTATCAGACTATTTTTCGGCCGGAAACCCCGATGGACAGTGCCGCCATCAGCACCGGCCTCTGGTGCTTCGGACCCTACCTACCGTTCTTCCTCATGAATATCACCCTCACCCCTCTTTACAGCCTGATGGCGCAGATGGGTGGGTTTGTCGCGCTCCTTACTTACGGACTGGTTCGGGATATTCGCAAGGAATCCAAAGACGAAAACTCGCCTCAATGAGGAGCCTCTGATCGTCAGGTGCGGTCCGTCCGGTAAACACGTTGCACCCGCTGGGTGAGCGTACAGAGCGCCTCCCATGGAATGCAATCCGCCCAGGCGCAGAACTCGGCGACCGTGATACGGTCAGCTCCTTGCGCACCGAGTATCGTGGCGATATCGCCAACGGCCACCGCGGGCACATCGGTGACATCAACAATCGTCTGGTCCATCGTCACCCGCCCAAGAATCGGGCAACGCATTCCGCGCACGAGAAACTGTCCGCGATTACTGGCCGCCGTGGGCACCCCGTCGCCGTAACCGACAGCGACGATCGCCACGCGCGTGGGACGCGTCAGCGTCTTGGTCCGATTATAACTCACGGCCGTACCCGCCGGCAGGTCCTTAACCAAGACCACGCGGGCATGAAAGGAAAGCACTGGCTCGGGGCGCAGGCTGGCGAGAAAGGAGCCCGCGGAGGGGGGTAGTCCATATTGCATCAAGCCCACGCGCACGGCATTAAAGGGCGCACTCGCCGAGAAACTCTCCAAGCCCGCACTATTGTCGGCATGGATAAGCAACCCGGCGCGAACGGAAGTCGGAATCAGCTCCAGTAAACCGAGGAAAATCTTTCGCTGATCGGCGGTGTAACCAGCGTCGGTATCGGCATCGGAAAAATGGGTGTACACCCCGCGCCATGCGAACGCTTGGACGGACTGCACGAAAGCAAAGAGTTCGGCGGCCTCTGCGTGCCAGACGCCAGAACGACCCATACCCGTATCGACCTTAACGTGCACTTTCGCGGTCTGGCCCGTCGCGGCCGCCAGCGCTGCCAAAGCCTGCGCTTCGGCGAGTGAATTCAGCGTGACATCCAACCCCAGGGCTAGCGCCCGCGGTAACTCACCGGGCAAGGTCGGGCTGAGCAGGAGAATGTCGGCGTCGTGACCAATCTCGCGCAACACGGCGGCCTCGGCAACATTGGCGACCGCGAAACAATCCACCCCGGCCTGCAATAGGCGCGTCGCGACTTCGGGCATGCCATGCCCATAGGCATTAGCTTTCACGACCGCGACATACCGGACATGGTGCGGCAGTGACTGTTTAATCCGGCCAACATTACGGTCGATGGCGGGCAGATCGATCTCCACCCAAGCCCGGGCGGCAAAACTATTCGAAGAAGCGCTCATGCGGAACCGCGGTGGCGTTCGCCGGACCAAGTGGCGAAATCATTGGCAACATTGAGCGCATCTGGCCGAGATTCAGCGCGGAGAAAGCCAGGCTGGGCAAAGCTGCCGGGCAACGTCGCCCAAGGGGTCGGCACCATGACGACCGACGATAGCACCCCTTGAGCGGCTTCGCTGGCAGAGATAATCCGGCGTCCCGCAGCGTTAAGCTGGGCCGCCTCGGCTTCGAACGGGATTCCCAGAGACCCCTCGGCGGCGACTTCCAGGGCGTGCCAGCGCTTGAGCCTGGATTCGGTCGCCACGAGGAACGGGGCCTGCTCACCGGCAGCGAGTGCTCCACGGGCGAGCGCGGTGAGTGATTCCCAGACAAAGATTGGCCGCGGAGACAACGCACACCATCCCCGCACGCTGAGCGCAGCAATCCGGATACCTAGCACCGAACCGGGCCCGATACAGAGGGCGAAAGATTGGATGTCCGTCAGGGTGACGCCGGCCTGCGCCAGCGCACCTTCGACACACGGAAAAAGAGATTCCAGGGCACCGTCCGCCGAAACACCCTGCCCGCTCCAGCGACCGCCCTGCAACACGCCCACCCGGACGCCAGCACGGGCGGAACCGTCGAGGACGAGGCACGGTTCGGGTACGCTCATGGGTTTAGCCTGGTGGCCAATCGAGGGCGCGTCCACCCAGCAGATGCACGTGGAGGTGTGGCACGGTCTCGCCACCGTCGGGGCCGTTGTTAATCACGATCCGGAACCCTTTGGCCAGCCCCAGTTCTCGCGAAAGTTGACCAGCGATCAACAGTAGATGACCGAGGGTGGCCTGATCTTCCGCCGTAGCCTCCGCGACGCGCGAAATGGGCTTACGAGGGACAATCAGGACATGCGTCGGCGCCTGCGGGGCGATGTCATGGAAGGCCACGCACACGGCGTCTTCGTGGATGAGCTTCGCGGGAATCTCCTGGTCGGCAATCTTCTGAAACAGCGTCTTCGGAGCGCTCATAAGGAAATTATAAAACAACCACCGTCACGCGGCGGCGGCCGGCCTGACGCGCGACTAGGCCCTGGAGGTAATCGACGGCCTCATCGTAAGCGGCCCGCCAGCGAGTCGAGCGGGCACGGGTGCCTGCGAGATACTGATCCTGCAGGCCCACGACCCAGAAGAGCACGTCCGCGGATTCACCCGTGGTCGCCAAGGCGGCCTCGACGCGTTCATTCGCCCAAAGAGCGTCAAAGGGTTCTGCGCGATGATCAAGCACGGCGACCGTCGGCACCGGGCGATCGGGCGAAAGCAGCCCGAAAATCTGGGCAGCCGCCGCGGCGAGATCAGCGGCGTTCAAGCGCGGGTCCGTCTCATCATCGGCCTCGAAAACGCGCAGGACGGCGTCGACATCGGAGCGGAGTTGCGGGGCGGTACCGACCATGGAGGCCAGCAGCGCATTGAGGGTGCGCAAACGAATGGACTTCGGAAGGGCGGCGGTCACTTGGCCTTTCCTCCCTTGCGCAGCTGCTCAATGGCCTTGGCAAGTTCTTCGATGTCGCGGAATTCGCGATAGACGCTGGCGTAGCGCACATAGGCGATCTGATCGACGCCCTGCAGCTTAGCCATGATCTCCTCACCGATGGCACTGGAAGGAACCTCGTCTTCGAATTTCGCCTGCAAACCCTCGACGACTTCGGAGATGAGCAGATTGATACGTTCGACCTCGATCGGACGTTTGTCGGTCGCCTTACGGATACCGGCGGCAATCTTGCCCATATCAAATTCTTCCCGGGCGCCATTACGCTTCACCACCGCTAGACCT
>CAISXT010000140.1 GCA_903889525.1 uncultured Opitutia bacterium
CCGATGATGTCGGTCAGTACGCGGTGCTTCACGATCTTACCGGCGGCGTCTTCGGTCACGAGACCGCAGGAGATACCGGCGACCGGGGCCTTGATGGGCACGCCGGCGTCGAGGAGAGCGAGGGTGCCGCCACAGACGGAAGCCATCGAGGTGGAGCCGTTGGACTCCATGATCTCGGAGACGAGACGGATGGAGTACGGGAAGTCCTGTTCGGAAGGCAGGACGGAGAGCAGCGAGCGCTCGGCGAGGTTACCGTGGCCGGTTTCGCGGCGGGAGGTCATGCCGAAACGGCCGGTCTCACCCACCGAGAAGGGCGGGAAGTTGTAGTGCAGGAGGAACGAGCGCTTGCTCGGGCCGCCGGTGATGGCGTCGACTTCCTGGGCATCCTTGGAGGTGCCGAGGGTCGCGAGGACGAGACCCTGGGTTTCGCCGCGCTGGAAGAGCGAGGAACCATGGACGCGGGGAAGCACGTCGACTTCACAGGAGATCGCACGGAGATCCAGCGGCTTGCGGCCGTCGGCACGTTCGCCGCTCTGAATGATGGCGTTGCGGTAGACCTTTTCCTGGAGCTTCTCGAAAGCCATCTTGATTTGGCGGGAGTCGAAGACGTCGCCGAGTTCAGCCTTACAGGCAGCCTTGGCCTTTTCGACCACGGCCTTAACGGCATCACCACGTTCCTTCTTGGAAGCGAGGAAGATGGCCTTCTTGAGCTGTTCGCCTTCGCCGGCGACACGTTCGCAGATGGCGAGGGCCTTAGGTTCACAGACAACGAGCGGGAAGACGCGCTTGGTCTTGGAGTACATTGCGGCGAGCTTGCGCTGAGCGGCGATGATTGGCTGGATTGCCTTCTGAGCGTACTCGAGGGCGGCGATAAAGTCGGCTTCCGGCAGCTGGTCGGCCGAACCTTCGATCATCATCATATCGCTCTCGTTTCCGACGTAGATGAGATCCAGGTCGGACTCATACTGCTGTTCGTGGGTCGGGTTGACGACGAACTGGCCGGCGACGCGACCGAGGCGGATACCCGCGATCGGACCATTCCACGGGATGTCGGAGCAAAGGAGAGCGGCGGAAGCGCCGTTCACCATAAGCACGTCGGAGTCGTTGATTTGGTCAGCCGAGAGGAGGAGGCCGATCACCTGAACTTCGTTGAGGAAGCCTTCAGGGAAGAGCGGGCGGAGGGGACGGTCGCAGAGGCGCGAGGTCAGGATTTCCTTATCCGAAGGCTTACCTTCGCGACGGAAGTAACCACCCGGGAAGCGGCCGGCGGCGGCAAACTTCTCGCGGTAGTCGACGGTCAGGGGGAAGAAGTCCTGGTCAGGAGAGCGCAGGTCTTCAGCGGCGGTAGCCGAGACGAAGAGCGTCGTTTCTCCCTTGCTGATGGTGACGGCACCGTTGGCGAGGCGGGCGATGGAGCCGGTGTTGATCGTGATACCGAGTTCTTCGATGGTCACGGAGTGTTTCTGTTTCATGGTATGTTTTGCGTATTGTGCGTTGTGTCAGGCGGAATTGCCCGACGGGTTTGTTTGGGTGGGTGAAAAACGGACGTCCCAGCCTGGGCTGGGACGCGTGGTGAACAGCTGCGCCCGCAGGCGCCGTTCACTTGCGAAGATTGAGCTTGGCGAGGAGCGCGTTATAGCGGTCCAAGTCGCTCGACTTCAGGTAGGCGAGGAGCTTGCGACGACGATTCGTCAGCATGATCAGGCCGCGACGGGAGTGGAAATCCTTGCGGTGGGTGCGCAGGTGCTCGGTCAAGTGTGTGACGCGGGCGGTAATCAGGGCGACTTGGACTTCGGGCGAGCCGGTATCCTTGGCGTCCTGCTGGTGCTTCTTGATGACTTCAGACTTATTGACTGACATGGTGGTGGTTAGTTTTGGTTTTTGATGGCCGTCTTGGGAAAGATTCCCGAAAGCCCCGCCGTTTGGCCGGACTATCCGTCTGGAATAGGCTTTCGCCTACCGACCAGCGTGAGAAGGGCTCCACCCCTCTCCCTAACGAAGATAACTAAGGGAAATGACAGTCGGCCCTCGGCTTAGCAAGAAGGAACTACCCCCCCATCCACCCCCTAAAGGACGAGGTATTTGCCCGTTTTCCGTCAGCTAAATCCCCCGGCGGGCTAGTTGGGTAAATCGAGCCAATAGACGTCCGCATTATTCCTCCCAATACCTGGGAAATGCCACCCTCGCGGCTCAGGAATAATCTCCGAGAGATCGAAGAGCCTCACCCATTTAGGCATCGGCGCAAAATAGAGTGTAAACTGGTACGCCCGACCGGGCGGAACGGGCATCCACTCGGGATACGGTGAGATGTTCTCAAAATCCACCAGCGCACTCGTGTGTGCGGAATCGCAATCAAGGAGAAAGGTGCTCGGCCAAATACGCAGGCTGTGAGAATAGCCAGGGGCGCAACGCACGTGAACGACCACCGGGGCGAGCGGCTTGGCCGCAGGATTGGTCAAGGCGACCGGCAACAGCTTGAGCCGCCGTGCGTGCACTCCATGACTCATGCCCGTCAGTATGCCTCGCACACGGGGAGCCGCAAGGGCGGCAGGCTCGCGGATTAGCCCGTTGACTCCCCTGCCCTGCGAAAGCGAAATGGGGGCATGGAATCTGGCTCTGACGATAAACCCCGCCTCACCGGCGCTGAACGCGGCAAACTGCGAAGCCTCGCCCAGACGCTCGACCCGAAGGTCTTCGTCGGCAAAGCGGGCATCAACGCCGGCATCGCCAACCTCCTCGAAGAGGCCTTCCGCAACGCCGACCTAGTTAAAGTCCGCTTTACCGCTGAACGGGAAGGCATGGACACCCAGGCTCAGGAACTGGCCCAGCTCACCGAAAGTGAAGTCATTGGTTCCGTCGGGCGGACGGCCACCTTCTTCAAACTGGGCGCCGACGCCGAATAACCGATGGACGCCTCGCTGTTTCAGTCACGGCACGAGGCATTCATCCAGCTCGCGGAATCCTCGCTCCGCCGCCTGACGCCGGCCGCCACGGCCCGCCCCGAACGCCTACACGAAGCGATGCGCTACTCGCTCGAAGCCGGCGGCAAGCGCCTGAGACCGGTCCTCTGCCTCGCCTCCGCCGCGGCCTTCGCACCTCAAGCCGATGCCTCCCATGCCGCCACGGCCCTGGAGTGCATCCACACCTATTCATTGATTCATGACGATTTGCCGTGCATGGATAACTCTGATCTACGTCGCGGACGGCCTTCGTGCCACACCTCCTTCGACGAGGCCACCGCCTTGCTCGCTGGCGATGCGTTGCAGCCGCTGGCCTTCGAACTTCTCGCCACTGGCTACGCGTCGAAGCCAGCCCTCGCCACCGCCCTCGTGCGCGAACTTGCGGTGGCCGCGGGCTCGACGCTGCTCGTTGGCGGGCAGACCGAAGACATGGATGGGCAGGAGAATGATGCGGACCGGATTGAATTCATCCTACTCGGCAAGACCGCCGCGATGTTCAGCGCTTCGTTCGCGATGGGCGCACTCGTCGGCGGAGCCTCCGCGGCCGACGTCGAACATTGCCGCCACGCCGGGCGCACCGCGGGTATCGCCTTCCAGCTCATCGACGATCTACTCGACCTCACCGCCGATGCCGACCAGCTCGGCAAGCCCGTCGGCGCCGACGCCGAAAACGGGAAATCCACCTATGTGGACATGCATGGGATTGGCGCAACGAAACAGCGCATCGAGGCGTTGACCGTCGAGACCATCGGTCACCTCCAGGCGACCAAGGGCGACACAGCCTTCCTCATTGAACTGGTGCGCCGGATGTCCGCGCGCCGCACCTGATCAGTCGTCCAACCGTCGTCCGCTGGACGGCAATTGATCAGGCAAGAAAGCGTAATAGGTCCCGACCCATAAGCGCCAAGACAGGGCGTGGATAAGGGGTGGCACTAGAAAAATTGCGAGGACGGCGAAGCGCACCATCGCCGCGCGATCGAGCCACTGCCATTGATAGGCCAACAGAATCAACGGTAACACGCCGAAGGTCGTAAGACTATAATTCCAAACAATCGCACCGAGGAAGAAGCCTTCCTTGCGTCGCAACACTAGGCCGCAGGAAGGACACGAGGACGGCGTATTCCAGAGTCGGGTAAAAAGACCGATCCGGTCGCCAGCCCGGCGGACAGGGGCACCGCAATCTGGACAACACCCCCGGGCGGACTTCCAGAAGATGTCGGAACGAAACTGCACCCCGACAGCCTACCCAGCCTGGCGCCCATGTAAAGCAAAGGGCCGGCTGCCTCTCGGAGCCGGCCCGGTGAGAGCCCTTTTAAAACTAGAGCTTACTCGGCCTCGCCCACTTGGAAGCGGGCGAAACGAACGATGGAGACTTCTTCACCTACCTTACCCTTAGCCGAGGCGAGGAGCTGGAGAATCTTCTGTTCAGGGTCACGGAAGTAAGCCTGCTCAAGGAGACAGGCATCGGCGAAGAATTTATCGACCCGGCCAGCGACGATTTTTTCCATGTTCGCAATCTGGCCCTTCTTGCGGGATTCGGCAGCGATGATCTGCTTTTCGCCCACGACGATTCGTTTTTCCAGCTCGGCAATCGCTTCAACGTCGTTCGCAGCCTTCTGCTCAACGAGCTGTCCCTTATAGTCCTCGACGATTCGCTTGGCTTCGTCGATGGCCTTATCGGCCTCAGACTTGGTGAACTCCGAGGCGATTTCGCGCTCCTTAGCGACGACGTCGGCGGAGACATCCTCGCGCCGAACGAAACGGGCGTTGTTCGCAACAACCTGCATGGCGAGCTGGCGCGCCAGTTCAGCCACTTCAGGATTCGCGGCGGCACCCTGCGTCTGGAGACCCAGTTCAAGGAGAACCGCAATCTTGGCCCCCGTGTGCACGTAAGCCGAAACGCGGCCCACGCCGCTGGCTTCAAACTTGAGTACGCGCGAAACTTTAAGATTCTCACCAATCTTCTGCACCTGATCGTTGAGGTAATCGTTCACCATGCGCGACTTGTCTGCATGGTAGGGCTGCTCAAGGAGACCCGTGGCGCCATTAACTGCAGCCTGGCCGACAAGTTCCTTGGCAAGAGCGATGAAGTTATCGTTCTTGGCGACGAAGTCCGTTTCGCAATTGAGTTCGAGGAGCGTGGCCGCGCGGCCATCGGTGGCGACCTGGACAGCGAGGATACCCTCGTTGGCCTTGCGGTCGGCCTTCTTGTTACGCGTAGCGACACCCTTGATGCGGAGAATCTCGACGGCCTTCTCCATATCGCCGTTGGACTCGGTAAGGGCCTTCTTGCAGTCCATCAGGCCTGCGCCGGTTCGCTGGCGCAGCTCGTTAACCGTCTGAGCGGTGATCGCGGACATGGCAGGGTTACTTGGACTTACGAGGGCTAGGGCGCTTGGCGGGAACGGCACCTTCCACGACTTCAGGAACCTCGTTGGCGATCTTCATCGCGTCGTCGGAGATGTTCACTTCGGGCTGGATGGACTCGGAGGAATCCTGACGGGAAACTACCGTGACCGTCTTGCGATCCTGGGTTACAGCTTTGCGGCGAGCGAGACCCGCCTGGACGGCCTGAGTGAGAACTTCGACGATAAGGCGAATCGACTTCGCGGCGTCATCATTACCTGGAACCGGGAACTTAAGCAGGGTCGGGTCGGAGTTGGAGTCGCAGAGACCGATCACGGGGATGCCTAGGCGCACGGCTTCATTGACGGCAATTTCTTCCAGCTTGGTGTCGATGACAATCATCGCGGCAGGTAGTTCGCGGTATTCGAGGAGACCCTCGAAGTTACGCTGCATACGGGACATCTCGCGCTTGATGGCAGCGGCTTCCTTCTTGTGCATCTTGGCGAGGGAACCGTCCTGCTCCATACGGAGATAGGTGCGATACTTATCAAGCGAACGCTTGATGGTAGCGAAGTTGGTGAGCGTGCCGCCGAGCCAGCGGTTCACGGCAAAGGGCATACCGGTCGACTTTGCAGCCTGACGGACAACTTCCTGGGCCTGCGGCTTCGTGGCGACGAAGAGCACTTCCTTGCCCTTGGCAGAGGCATCCTCGATGAAGGCGGCAGCGGCGACGAGGCACGCGTGCGTCTTCTCAAGGTCGATAATCGAAACACCATTGCGGTGATCGAAGATGTACGGACGGCTGCGGGGGTTCCAGCGACGAGTTTGGTGTCCGAAGTGGACGCCGGCATCGAGGAGATCTTTGACTGTGATGTTCATATTTTTTGGCTCCGTATCCCTTTTCCTGCAGAAGGAGGGGACATTGGATCAGGTAGGACTGACTGGGTTTTTGTTTTTATGTCTGAGGCGATCTGCGGTCGCTTCAAACGGTGGAAAGTGGGTTCAAACACCCCTAACCGCTTGGTGCAAGAGGGAAAATCGACCCAAAGCCCCTGCTTTGGAACTGACAGGGCCAGCCAGGCTGGCACTTTCGCCCTATCCTGATGTCCTGGGCCTACCGGATTCTCTTCCCTCTGCTGCTTATCCCAGCCCTCCCCTACTATGTCTGGAGGATGCTGCGCCGGGGCGGTTACGGCGCTGGTTTCAGCCAAAGATTGGGGTTTTTCCCGAAATTACCCCCTAAGATACCCGGGAAGCGACGAATCTGGATTCAAGCCGTCTCGGTCGGGGAAATCGAGGCCATCGGCCCATTCCTGAAGACGCTGCAACAGTCCGACCAAGCGGAAATCATCCTGACGACGACGACCAGCACCGGCTACCGGCTCGCCCTCGAGCGCTACCTCACCGTAGCGGACCGGATCGGCATCTTCCCAGCGGACCTCTGGCCTTGTAGCGCGTTGGCTTGGCGGCGCATCCAGCCTGACCAAATTATCCTCGTCGAAGGCGAGCTCTGGCCCGAGCACCTCGCACAGGCCCGTGCCCGCGGCGTGCCTGCCCTCCTCATCAACGGGCGCATCTCCGATAAATCATTTGCCCGGCACCAGCGCTTCCCCGGGATTTCCGCCTATCTACTCAACCACTTCCAATCCATCGGAGCCGGAAGTGAAGAAGACTATCGCCGCTTTCGGACCTTAGGCGCCTCGCCCATTCTCACTGGTAATCTTAAGTTCGACGTGGCGAGTGACGCTCCCATGTCCGCCGACGAGCGTGCTCAACTCCGACGCGAACTCGGCTTCGGCGAAAATCCGCAAACGCTGGTGATCCTCGGATCATCCACCTGGAAAGGCGAAGAGACCCAACTCATCCGGATTGTCCGCGAGCTCCGTGCAGGCAAATTTGATGTGCGCCTTCTTCTCGTCCCTCGCCACTCCGAACGCCGGGCCGAAGTGGCGGCCGAAGCCAGCGCCAGTGGCCTGGCTTGGCATCAACGCTCCACGGGTGGAGCTCTCGCTCCCGCCGACACCATCATCCACCTCGCCGACACCACGGGCGAACTCCGCCGGCTCACCCGGGCGGCAGATATCGCCTTCTGTGGCAAAAGCCTCCCACCGCATGAAGGCGGCCAGACTCCGATTGAGTGTGCGGCCGCTGGCGTAGCGATGGTCTATGGACCGAGGATGACTAACTTCCGCGACATCTGCCGAGGACTCGAACAAACGCAGGCGGCCTTTCGCGTCGAAAACGTAACGCAACTGGAAGTACGCATCGCCCAGCTTTGTTCCGATGGATGCCGGCGTACCGAGGTCGGACAGAACGGCGCTGCCTGGCATCAGGGAAACCGCGGAGCGACCGAGCGCACCCTCGCCCTCCTCTTAGCCCACTAATTAAGCCACCCGATAGGCTTCGCGCAATCGGCGAGCCTCATCGCGCAAGGCGCCATTCAGGATGATTGAGCGAGCAAGCACCGCACCCTCAGCGGGGTCTTTCGACTTACCCGCGACCCAGAGCGCGGCACCGGCACTAAGACAAAGCGTGTCCATCAAGCCATCCGAGACGGCGCCCACCAGCAAGTCACTAAACATCGCGATATTTTCTTCCGGCGAACCTCCGCGCAAATCGGCCACCGTGCAGGTCTTGAAGCCAAAATCGCCAGGCAGCCAAACTGCATCGACTCCGGCGAGCTCGCCGCAACCACGCACGCGCACCTCACCCGTCGTCGTGATTTCATCCATCCCGCTGCCGGCGCGCGAGTGTGTGACCAAGCCGCGACGCACCCCGAGCTCCGTTAAAGTAGCCGCCAAGGGTTCGACCCAGCGTTCATCATAAACGCCCACGACCATATAGGCTGGCCGCGCGGGATTGATCAGAGGTCCGAGGACATTGAAGACGGTCTTCGTCCCGCTCTCGGCAATCTTCTTGCGCACCCCGAGCACGGCCTTGAAGGCTGGATGAAAAGCCGGGGCGTAGAGATAACAAAAGCCCGCCTCGGACATCGCCTTCAACAACTGGGCATCGGTCGCCTCGAGGGTCACCCCGAGCCCGGCGAGAAAATCTGCGCTTCCAGATTTAGAAGTGACCGAGCGATTGCCATGCTTGAG
>CAISXT010000141.1 GCA_903889525.1 uncultured Opitutia bacterium
ATCGCCATGCCCGCGGTGATGGAGCCACCGGGGGAGTTGATGTAGATCGAGATATCCTTCTTCGGGTCTTCCATCTGCAGGAAGAGTAGCTGGGCGATGACCGCATTAGCGACGTCGTCGTAGATCGGCGCACCGAGGAAGATGATGCGGTCCTTGAGCAGGCGGCTGTAGATATCCCAGGCCCTTTCGCCGCGGGCGTCGCGCTCGACTACGTTTGGAATGATGTACGACATGGAAGGAGGGTGGAGGTTACTATGCCCGCTCGGGCCGGATTCTCAACCCTTAGGCGACGATGCCGCCGGCGAGGACGAGATCGAGGGCCTTATTGAGGAGGGCGTCGCGGCGGATCTCAGCAATACGCTGGCGGTCCTTGACGAGCTTTTCGGGCGGGGTCTGGGTGGATTGGGCGGCCTGCATGATGGCGGCGCCCAATTCCTGCTGGGAGACCTGAAGTTTTTCTTCTTCGGCGATGCGGGCGAGGACGAATTGGGCGCGGACGCGGAGGGCGGCGGCCTTCTTCGCTTCGGCGAGGATATCGTCGCGCTGGGTTTCGAGTTCCTCGGGCTTGGTGCCGCTTCGCATGCGCATTTCAGCGTACTGGTAGAAGAGCCCTTGGGCGACGGAGTTGATGGCGGATTCGGGCAGCGGGAAATCTTGGCCAGCGAGGAGGGCGTCGACGGCCTTTTCGCGGCGGGCGGTTTCGGCGGCTTGGGCCTTGGAGCCTTCGATGCCCTTACGGAGCTGGTCGCGGAGTTCGGCTTCGTCCTTCACGCCGACAGACTTCAGGAAAGTCTCGTCGATCTTCGGGAGTTCTTTGCGGCGGACTTCGCTGGCGGTGATGGCGTACTGCACGGTCTTGCCGCGGAGGGCTTCGCGTTCATGGGTGGCGGCGAAGGTGTGTTCGGCCTTGGCGGTGGCGCCGGCCTTGAGGCCGATGACGGCCTTGGCGATGGCGGGGACGGCGACGATTTCGCCTTCGGCGCCGGCTTCTTCCCAAGTGGATTCGGCGCTGCCGTAGGATTTGGCCTCGGCGTCAATTTCGCTGACCGGCTTACCATCGATGGTGCCGACGTAGCCGATGCGGACGTAGTCGCCCTTGGCGGCGGCGTCTTCGGTCTTTTCGTAGCGGGCGCGCTGCTCGAGGATTTTCTTCAGATGGGCTTCGATGTCGTCTTCAGTGACGGCGACGGTCTCGGCGGGAATCTTGACGGACTTCCAGTCGGGGGTCTTGAACTCAGGGACCACGTCGACTTCGTAGCGGAAGATCACGTCGGTGCCGGAAGCTTCGTCTTTCTGGACGTCGGCCACGGTGTAGATCGTGAAACCCTTTTCCTGTTGGATGCGTTCGTAGCCCTGGGAGAGAAGGCGCTGGCTGACCTCATCGGCGATCTGCTTGCTGTACTTCAGGCGCACGACGGACTCGGGCGCTTTGCCGGGGCGGAAGCCCGGGAGGGCGGCCTCGCGGGTGAAGCCCTTGAGGACTTCCTTCTCGGCGGCGACGACGGTCGCGGCAGGGACCGTCACGGTGACGGAGCGGCGGGTCGGGTTAGTTTCTTGGATTTTGATGTCCATGGTAGGTAAAGGGAGGGAGACCCCCGGGGTCTTGGACCGAAAGGGGGGAACGGCCGAGCAAATAGAACTACCCCCCACGGTCAACAGCGGAGGCAGGCCCTTTTAGCCCTTTTCCGCTAGTCTTTTGCGTAGGTGGGGCAGGACGCACCGGGGGACGAAGGCCGCGGCTTGGGAAAGCTTATGCCGGGCGATGTCCTTCACGAAGCTGGAAGAGGTCACGAACTGGTCCTGGCTGGGCATGAGGATGACCGTCTCGATCTCGGGGGCCATCAGTCGATTGGCGTGGGCTAAGTCGAATTCGAACTCGAAATC
>CAISXT010000142.1 GCA_903889525.1 uncultured Opitutia bacterium
GGCAATCAAGGTAGGGCGTGGCTCTCCGTGCCCGCCGTTGGGCGTTGAGAGTATAGGAACTCGTGGGAGGTTCGACTGTCCGTCCGCGAACGGACGGCTGGGGACAGCCGTCCCTACCCAGCGCGGCGGAGCCGCGAGGTGATATCGGTTAGCGGTTGGCGGTTGGGAACACAGACAAGGCAGTTAGGGCATGACGTAGTCCTGCCCCTACCCTGCGGCCACCATGCGGCGGCCTCGATACACCCAGCGGCAGCCTAACCGCCAACCGCTAACCGCTAACCGCCAACACCTATATGCGGCCCCTCTTTGCCCCTTTACACTTTTGACCCTTTCCCCCGAGATGGGCCGCGATGTCCACCAGCCGGCTGAATTTTAAACTCGAGGCGACGGCTACCGGCTCGCGCGCCCGGGCTGGCACATTCCGGACGCTGCACAACGAGGTGAAGACGCCGCTATTCATGCCCGTGGGCACCCAGGCGACGGTCAAGGCGCAGACGTTCGACACGCTGCTCGATTCCGGTTCGCAAATCCTGTTGGCAAACACCTACCACCTGCTCCTCCGTCCGGGCCCTGAGGTCTTCAAGAGCTTCGGCGGCATCCATCAGTTCACCGGCTGGGAGAAATCCTTCCTGACCGATTCCGGCGGCTTCCAGATTTTCTCGCTCCCGCATGCCCGCAACATGAAGGAAGAAGGCGCCGAGTTCCGCAGCTACGTGGACGGAGCCATCCACCTGCTCAGCCCCGAGACCAGCATCGGCACGCAGGTCGCCATCGGCAGCGACATCATGATGGTGCTCGACCAGTGCATCCCTTCGACCGCCGACCGGGCCACTGCCAAGGAAGCGCTCGAGATCACGCATCGCTGGGCCATCCGCAGCCTCAAGGCTCGCGGTGATTCGCCTCAGTCGATGTTCGCGATTGTCCAGGGCGCCCTCTACCCCGACCTCCGTAAGATCAGCGCCGACGGCCTGATTCAGTTGCCCTTCGACGGCTTCGCCATCGGCGGCCTCGCCGTGGGCGAAGGCAAGAGCCAGCGCGAAGACACGTGCGAAATCGCCGCAGCCATGCTCCCAGCGGACAAACCTCGCTACCTCATGGGCGTCGGCACCCCGCTCGACCTCCTCGAAGCCGTGCACCGCGGTGTCGACATGTTCGACTGCATCATCCCGAACAAGGTCGCCCAGTTCGGTACGGCCTATACCTCGCGAGGTATCCTGCAGCTACGCCGTTCGATTTATAAGTTCTCCGAAGAGAAGATTGACGGCCTGTGCAAGTGTCCGGTCTGTGCTAAGTATTCGCGCGGCTACCTGCATCACCTCACCAAGACCCAGGAGCCGCTCGGCTGGACGCTCCTCGGACAGCACAACATCTTCTTCTATCACCAGATGATGCGGGAGATCCGCCAGAGCATCCTCGAGGATTCGTTCTTGGCGTATTATCACGACCGCCGTCAGGTCCTACAGATCGAGGACATGGACAATCCCGCCGTCCCGCCCAAGGTCGGCAAGGAACGCCGCGCGCGCACCCTCGGTGATTACGAAATCCATATCCACGAGATCGAAGGCTTTGCGAACATCCGTCAGATCTCGTCCGGTGAGATCATGCACCTCCGTCGCGCGCCCATGGATGAAGCCAAGGCGCTGTACATCGACCAGGCCAAGCTCTCCGAGCGCCTGAAGCTGCCTGCAGGCGAGACGCCCGAGACCGCCGCCCCGATTGTGATCTGGGATCTAGGACTCGGCGCTGCCGCCAACGCCATGGCGTCGATTCTGTGTTACGAGGCTGAAGCCGCCAAGGGCCCTGTGCGCAACATGAAGGTCATCAGCTTCGAGAACGACATGGATTCGCTCAAGCTGGCCATGACGCACAAGAACCGCTTCGAGTACCTGCGCCACTCTGGACCCGATGCCGTCCTCGCGCGTGGCACCTGGCAATCACGCCAATATCCTGGCCTCAGCTGGGACCTGCATGTCGGCGATTTCTGGAAGGTCGCCTCCAAGGCTTCCGCCGCGCCGGACATCTTCTATTACGACTTCTTCTCCCAGAAGACCAATCCCGACGCTTGGGAGCTCGAGTCGTTCGATAAACTCTTCTCGTACTGCGATCCCAAGAAGTCCGCGCAGCTCTTCACCTATTGCTCGTCGACGACCATGCGCGTCGCGTTGCTCAATTCAGGTTTCTATGTGGCCGTCGGCGAAGGTACCGGATCCAAGAAGGACACCATTGTCGCGCTCAGCCCCGGTTTCCCGACCCCCTGCCCTTATCCGTTGGTCGGACAGGAATGGCTCGAGCGCTGGCGCCGATCCTCGAAGAAATTCCCGGATGGACTGACGCCGGAGCAGCAGGCGGAAGTGGAGAAGAGGATTGAGGGGCACCCTCAGTTTTCACAGAAGTGAAAACTGAGGAGGGCTAGGGCCAGGGCTGGGGCTAGTAATCAAAACAGAGGCAACACTTCGGGTGGCAGGTGGCGGCCCCAGGTGGCGGGTGGCGGAGAAGCGACAGAGACACATGGGAGACCGGAAACCGGAGAGTCAGAACTCAAAGGGGGCAGCATAGGGAGACCGGGTAGTTGGCGGGGAATATATGTCCGAAGCATTAATCCCGGTTTCCGGTTTCCCTTTGAGAGAATTGAGTCGAGGCAACTAGGGCAGCACGCGGTGCTGCCCCTACCTCGATACACCGAGACAGCTATGTCGTGACGCGGTCCCGACCCTACCACGATACACTCAGTTTCCCTTTCCTTATTCATAGGCTTAATATAGTCCTTCTTCTTCCCAGTGGATTTCACCCCGCCCAAGCCGCCTCGGCTGCGCCCCCGAGCGCCGACGACCCCGCCGCCTCCGCCCCCGGTCGCCTCGGTCGCAGCCTCGTCTGAGCCGGACCCAGCGCCGCACGAAGCCCCGCCCATCGTGGTTGTCCCTGAGGAAAAAGGCATCATCCGTCGGAGGTTCACAAAGTCAGTCAAATGGGAAGGCCTCCTCTCCTCCCTCTTCGTTCATATTTTATTACTGATCGTCGCCACGATCTGGGTCGTCTCCGTCAGCACTGATGCGCGTGACCCCAATAGTTTCGTCACCGGTGCGGGGGGCGGACGCCAAGGTGCGGCGACCACTCAGCACGCGGTAAGGCCGCAAGGCCCCAAGACCCTGTCGAAGTCCGTCACGCGCATTGCCTCTAAGAGCCCGGAAGCCTTGATTGCCCTGCCCAATGCCGGCGACAACGCGCACAGCCTGCTGGCTGGTTCAGCGGCGGCCATGTCGAAAGGGTTCGGCGGCGGCATCGGGGGCGGGAGCGGCCTCACCAAAGGCGTGGGTATCGGCGGTAAGAGTTTCGTGGGTAAGCCCGTCATGGGTATGCGCATCAACGCCACCCGCATTGCCGTCTACCTCGATTGCTCTTGGTCGATGATCCCCTTTCTCGACGGCGCTGAGAAGCAGATTAAACAACAGTTTCCGAATGCCGACGTCTTTCGTTATTTCGGCATCTTCACGCGGGTCGAGAACGGCGAAGTCATGGGATCAACCATGAACAAGAAATTCGACCAGGATACCGTCGAGCAGATCTATCAACAGCGCAAAGGCCGGCACACTGATCCGCAGTGGACGAACCCCAACAAGCTCAGCTCCACAGGTCGCGGCATCTTTAATATGCGCGATGCCCAATTCCGGATTGGCGGAGTCGGGGCCTGGACGGATTACATGATGGGCCAGCATTACGACGCCCTCGTAATTTTCTCCGACTTCGAAGATGGCATCCAGCAATGGCGCGGCGTGAAAGGGGCTCGCTCCCAGCTCGTCTTTGATGCCGACCTCAAGGGTGGCGATAATCGCACCGCGGCGGAGAAAGCCTGGGAAGGCCGCTGGCGAACGCAGTTTGCCAAGGGCCCGGACGGCAAGGCACCCAAGCTCTACCTCTTCACCACCGAGATGGATCCGCAACCGCTCTGGAAAGAATGTGCAGAGATTTCCGGCGGCGAAATCAAGAAGGTCGTGCTCGGCAAGAAGGGGTTTTGAGTGGGGGGATACAAAAAAAGGGCGCACGGGGACATGGTGCGGACACGAGGACACGCGCTTGCGCGAGGGGACATGCTGGCACGGGGAGATGGGGACACGGGGAGATACAGCGCTAGGCGTGTTCTTCGTTCTTCGTTCATTGTTCTTCCAGCGACTTCAAGGTAGGGCGGGTTGTCCCCAACCCGCCGTTGACCCAGAGAGGATAGTAAGTCGAAGGAGGTGTGCATCTCTGTCCGCGAACGGACGGCTGGGGACAGCCGTCCCTACCCAGCGCGACGGAGTCGCGAGGAGGCAGCGGCTGGCAGGTGGGAGCGCAGGAGAGGCAGCGGCAGCTAGGCGTGTTCTTTGTTCTTCGTTCATTGTTCTTCCAGCGGTCTCAAGGGTGGGCGTGGCTCTCCGAGCCCGACGTTGGGCATTGAGAGAAAGTGCGAGAGTATCGAGTATGGAGTATCGAGTATAGACGGCGAGCTACGCAGCGTTGGTCGGCGAACGGACGGCTGGGGACAGCCGTCCCTACCAGCGCGGCGGAATCGCGTGGGGACAGGGGTATTGGTGATCTGCCGCAAACAGAGTCAACGAGGGCAGCACGCGGTGCTGCCCCTACCGGAGGACTTCGTGGCCTTTGGAGCGATCGAAGTCGCCGTTCCAGCGGGCGATGACGAGTGTGGCCACCGCGTTACCGATGAAGTTGGTAATGGCGCGGGCCTCGGACATGAAACGGTCGACGCCAAGAATGAGTGCGATGCCAGCGACGGGAACGTGGCCCGTGGTGGCGAGCGTGGCCGCCAGAGTAATGAAGCCGCTCCCGGTGACTCCGGCCGCACCCTTGGAGGTAAGCAGCAAGACGCCAATGAGCCCGAGCTGCTGACCGAGCGACATCGGCGTATCGGTGGCTTGGGCAATGAAGAGCGCCGCCATCGTGAGATAGATGCAGGTACCGTCGAGGTTGAAGGAATAGCCCGCCGGCACGATGATGCCGACGGAGGTACGATCGCAACCGGCACGCTCCATCTTTTCCATCAGACCAGGCAGGGCTGACTCCGAAGAAGAAGTGCCGAGGACGATGGCGAGTTCCTCGCGAATGAGTTTGAGGATCTTCCAGAGGCTAAACCCAGCGAAATGGGCAACCGCCCCGAGGACTACGAAGACGAAGAGGAATGA
>CAISXT010000143.1 GCA_903889525.1 uncultured Opitutia bacterium
CCCGGAGCGGAAGGGGACCAGTCGCTGCGTCAGGTAACGCTGAAGGGCAAACTCCCCCACCCAGAGGGCTGCCCAGATCCACGGCCAGTAGTTAACCGCCATCAGCGTGTCTTCCGACTGGCCGCTGGCTACGCCCAGCGAACGAGCAAGCTGGCCCCACCAGGTCCTCAAGCCATGGAGATCCGTGAAGGCCACGCTCTGAAAGAAAGCCCATGACGCCATCATGCCGAACAAGAAGGCCAAGAGATGACGATCAACCCAAGCCTTGCGGACCAGCATCAGCGCCACGAAGAAGAATAAAAGGTAAGCCGCCGCCGTCACCTTGCAGGCCAGGGCGAAACCGAAGGCCAGGCCAGAAAGCAGACGAAAAACTCCCTTCAGCCAAGGACACTCCGCGGCCTCGGAACGCAACCAAAGCACCACACCCCAGGCGAGCCCCGCCACCAGAAGCACCTCTTGCACGTAATAAAACCCGAAGGGAGCTCCTCCGCCGACGAGGAAACAGAATCCGGAGGCGGTGATGCGCGGAATCAGCCCGACGCCGGGCAAGGCCAAGGCCGCCAAGGAAAGCAGCACCAGATAAAAGCCGGTGACGTTACGCAGATAGGATTCCGACATATCCGCGAACGCGGTGCCCGTCGCCTTAGAGCAGATCAACAGGGACGACGCCAAGGTCGGGCCGTGGAAACGGTCTTCGTTGGAACTGTAAAGGACCTTTTCCGATAGCTCTTTGGCTAAAGACCACTGCACCGCCTCATCGGCATGCAAAGGCTGCGGATGTGCAAGCGAGGTAAAGAAAGGCGGCTGCAAGCCGAGCAAGGAGAAGCACGCGAAGCACACGGCAATCAGGCCGAGCAAGACCAGCGGCTTCTTCGTAGTACCTTCGTTCATGGCTCAGACGCCAAAGTGCTGCTGCAACGCCGTCTTGATTTCAAGTGGCACCAACGCGGCCGACATCGGGCCCTGCCCTTCGCGCCAGGCGTAGACGGTCGTCAGGGCACCCTTGGCGACGGCGCGTTCACCCACCATGGCCTCGAAGCCCCAAACGAGCTTCTTATCGCCGATCTCGACCGGCGTCAGCGAGACGGCCACGATATCTTCACGGTGAATCGGCGAAAGGAAGTCGCACTCGACGCGCACGCGGGGGAAGCCCATCAGCTTCGTGCCTTCGGTGCGTAGAAACGGCAGCTTAAGCTGACGGAAGAGGGCCTCTTCGGTGGCCTCGACCCAAAAGAAAATCGTTGAGAAATGCACGATGCCCGCGGCGTCGGTATCGGAGAAATTAGCGCGGTAATCTGCCGTGAAAGGGGCCATGCGCCTATCCAAACCGTCCCGCCCAAGGGTGCAACCGTCAAGGCGACGCCTTGCGTGCGCTTTTCTTTAGCCAGGATATCGAGGTCGAGGCGCCGCCGGAGGCCGCCACACAGGCCTCCAGGAAAGCTTGGGGCTGCTGTTGGACGGTAAACAGATAAAGCCTCGGAGCGGCGCCTTGCGGGGCCTTAGCGAAGGCCTCCAGCCACTCCCGCTGCCAACGGGCGTGTCCTTGCTGGACGCCACCGACCTTATGATAGGAGCTATCCGAATAGACCATCTTCGGTTCGCCTTTCTTAGTTTCATAGAGCCTGACGCCATCCTGAAAATCAGAGAAGACCACTAAGGCGTCATAGGATTCCGCCAACAGCCGATCCATCCATGCGCCGAGTGAACCCTTCTCGCAAGCCGCACGGACCTTCGCCTGCACGGCCCGCCCGCCAGGCGTCAATGTCTCGAGCGCGGTCTGCGTCGGCCCTTCGCGCAGGCGAGGCGCGACGCCATGGAAGCGACGGCCATACACGACCATATCGCCCATGCCCACGACCCGGGCGCCGTCGAAGCGGAAGACGTCGGCATCGGGGAACTGCTTCCTGATCTCGGCCTCGACGCGCGGCAGGTAAGAGCGCATCGAGCCGGAGCAGTCTAGGTAGACCGCGACGCGCTTCGCCCGGATGAAGGCGCCCATCACCGGGCGACCGACGAAGCCCGCGGACTTACCCGGGCCTACGCCTAGACCGCGGCCCGCTCCCCGACCGATGCCTCTTCCAAAAACCCCGCCACGGCCCGTCGCAGCGCCCATGGCGGCCCCGAGCTTCGGCGCAGACATTGGCGGCAGTGCAAGCGTGGCGCTGGCAGACTTCGTCGCCAGGCGTGCTCGCGGCATCCTGACCTTCGGATGGCTCACCGGATGGACCACGGCAGCTGCCGACGCACCACTGCGTCCGCCCGCCACCGCATGGGCGACAAACTCGTGCGCACGTTGCTCCGGGCCTGCCTGCCGCCACACAATCCAACAGGCTGCCATCACCAACACCACGTGTACCGCGATAGAAAAAGCCAATCCGGCGAGGGAGCGCACACGCGGGCGGGGACGAACTGAGTCGCAGGTTTCCATCCGACCATTCTAGGACACCTCTCCGAATATCAAACACGCCCAAGCCCAGGCATCACCCATTGGGCAACCCAGTATTAACCGCAGGGAAACCTTTCAGTTCCGGCGATGGCTGGAGTTAGGCCTAGGCCTGACTCA
>CAISXT010000144.1 GCA_903889525.1 uncultured Opitutia bacterium
CGGGCTCTTCGAGGCGCGCCACAATGCGGCGCGAGCCGGCGGAGAGCGTGAACGTGTGATCCTGCGTCAGGTCGGCGCGGAACGGCACCGAGCTGAAGATGAGGTTCACGAAGAACGCCGCGGCGAGGACGGCGAAAGCGGCGAGGAGGGCTTGGGAGCGATTCATGGTGGTGGGGTCCGATTAGCGGCGTTCGACGATGATCGTACTCAAGCCGAGGCCAGCGAAGGCGACGGACAGGAAGTAGGCAATCGGACGGGCGTCGACCAGTCCGAGGGTGAAGGGTTCAAGGTTGCGCCAGAGTCCGAGGCGGCGGATTTCGTCCACGCCACCGGAGCCGAGGATGCCCGCGAGCAGTTCGTCGAAGACACCGTAGCCGACGAGTACCAGGATGAAGCAGGCGAGGAAGCCCGTGACGAAGGCGATGACTTGATTGCGGGTGAGGGCCGAGGCGATGGAGGCAATGCCGAGGCAGGCACCAGCGCAGAGCAGTGACCCGGCGTAGCCACCGACGATCACACCCCAATCGGGACCCGTGATGATATTCCAATTAGAGCCATCATTACCAAGATAACCCACGGTGAAGGCGACAGGTATGGTCATCAGGAGGGCGCAGGCGAGGAAGAGCCAGGCGGCGAGGAATTTACCCAGCGCGGCTTGCCACACCGTCACCGGCCAGGTGAGCAGGAGTTCGATGGTGCCTTGGCGGCGTTCTTCAGCCCAGAGGCGGGCGCCGGCGGCAGGGGCGAGGAAGGCCCAGAGCCACGGATGATAGAGGAAGAAACGATCCAGGCTGGCGACGCCGGATTCAAAGAGGCCACCGACGAAGAAAGCGAGCGACACTGCGAAGGCGTTGAATACGGCCAGGAAGACGTAGGCCAGCGGCGTGCGGAAATAGCCGGCGAATTCGCGCCGCATGATGGCGATCAAGGGTGCGAAGCGGGAGGGTGAGGAGGGGGCAGAGGACATGACGGTAAGATTAGGCGGTGAGCTTGCGGAAGACGGCGTTGAGGTCGGGGCCGCGCGCGAGGAATTTATCCCGCGACTCGTCGCAACGAACTTCCCCTTTCGCGATCACGATGACGCGGGTGCAGAGTTCACCGATTTCTTCGAGGATGTGGGTGGAGATAATGACGGCCTTGCGGGCGGCCATCTCCTTGAGAATCCGACGGACTTCGAATTTCTGATTGGGGTCGAGGCCATCCGTCGGTTCATCGAGGATGAGCACCTCGGGGTCGTGGATGACGGCTTGGGCGAAGCCGACGCGCATGCGGTAGCCCTTAGAAAGCGTATCGACGGTCTGGGCGGCGACTTCCTCGAGGCGGCAGAGGCTGAGCGTCTGACGGACGCTTTCCGCAGGGTCGGCCAGGCCGCGCAGGTCGGCGGCGAAGCGGAGGAATTCCCGTACGGTCATCTCGCCGTAGGCGGGCGCACCTTCAGGCGAGTAGCCAAGGTGGTGTTTGGCGGCGACGGATTGATCGGCGACATTGAAGCCGGCGATGGCGGCCGTGCCGGTATCGGCGCGGACGTGGCCGGCGATCATCTTCATCGTGGTGGACTTCCCAGCGCCATTGGGCCCGAGGAAGCCGACGACCTCACCTCGGTCGACGGAGAAGGAGACATCGCGTACGGCCTGAATGGGGCCGTAGGATTTGGAAAGATTTTTGACTTCGATGAGGGACATGGCGGGAAAGTTCAGCGGGTTTGCGGGGTGCCTTGGGCGGCCATCCGGATATCCGCCTTCTGGAGGCGTTCGGAAATCTGCAGGATGAGCTTCTGATTGAAGTCGAGTTGGCGGACGGCGTTGGCTGGATGGTACCAGTACATCACGCGGATGTTGACGGCCCAATCCGCGAACTCGGTGACGTGGACCAAGGGCGGATGGCTAGGCTGATAGCCCTCATGGTTGACCAGGGTCTCGCGGATGAGCTCGACCGCCTTGGCAATCTTGTCGGCCGGCGTATTGGTCTCAAGGTGCACGAGGTCCTGCCCGCGGATGAAGTCTCGGCGGGTGATGTTCACGATAGCGCGCGTCGCGAGGTCGCCGTTAGGAATGGCGAGCTTTTGCCCGTCGAGCAGGACGATGGTAGTGGAGCGTAAGCCGAGTGATTCGACTTTACCCTCATGCGTGCCGGTATTGATGATATCGCCGAGGGTGAAGGGCTGGTCGATGATGAGCATGACCGCGCCGAAGACGTTCTTGATGGTATCTTGGGAGGCGAAGGCGAGACCGACGACGGCGCCGGCGAGTAGGCCGAGGATCGCATCGGAAGCTTTCGGGTCGACAATCGAGATGGCTTTGAAGGCGCCCACGAGCACGACGGCGATACGGACGACCGTGGCAAACATCGGGACCAAGATGTCGTCGAGTTTGTTTTCGGTCTGGTCGGCGACCTTTTGCGCCCAGGCGATGGGGATGGCGACCAGGTAGAACATCGCCGAGGTGTGGGCGAGGGAGCAGAGGAAGGTGCCAGCGAGGGCGGTGAACTCCAGGCTTCCGGCGTAGGCGAGGTACGGCTTGTTGTCCTTAATAAGGTAAAGAATCGTGTAGGCCGGCAGGATGGTCGGGAGGGCTTTGCCGACGGCGGCGACGGTGGCCTCGATGATCGGGCTGGCGCTGAATTTATTGGCCGTCCAGCGCAGGACCTTCTTGGCGACCCAGCCCACAAGGAAGGCGATGGCGATGTAACCGACGGAGTGGATGACGATGTTGACCCAGTCCTGCGGGGCTAGAGCCACGACGTTATGGATATCCCCGATGATGAAGGGATTACTTGGGGGCGTCACGGCAGCGGGGGTCGTGCTGGCAGTCGCGGCTTGGGCGAGGAACATGGGGGTCTGGGGGGCGAGGTTCTGTGTAGGCTGTTCGTTTGCGTATTTCAAGCGTCACCGACCGCCCAATCCGCTTGAAGCGGGGCTCAGCCCTTGCCACGCTGGGCCTTAGGAATGACCGAAACGAGCGAAAAAAAGGCCGCCAAGCCCGTGGTACTGACCTGTGCCCAGCCAACCGGGCGGCTTCATCTGGGTAATTATCTGGGGGCCGTCCTGAATTGGGGTCGGATGCAGGACGACTACGAATGCTATTTCGGGATCGTCGACCAGCATGCCATCACGGTCTCCCATGTGCCGGCTCAGCTCCGGGATAACACCTATTCCTGCCTGGCTCAGTATGTCGCCTGTGGCCTCGACCCGACGCGCAGCCGGCTTTTTGTCCAATCCCATGTCATCGGGCACACCGAGCTGGCGTGGATTCTCGGCTGTCTTTGTCCGCTTGGACAGCTCGAGCGCATGACGCAGTTCAAGGATAAGTCCCGCAAGCACGAGTCAGTCGACGCCGGCTTACTGTTCTATCCGGTCCTGATGGCGGCTGATATTCTGCTTTATAACGCCACGTTGGTGCCGGTCGGGGATGACCAGAAGCAGCACCTCGAGCTGGCGCGTGATCTCGCAGAGAAATTTAACCACCGTTATTCGGAGACGTTCAAAGTGCCGGAGCCGTTCATCTCCAAGGTCGGCTCGCGCATCATGTCGCTGCAGGATCCCTCCGCCAAGATGTCGAAGTCCGACCCGAACCACGCCGCCACGGTGTTTATCACCGATCGCCCGGAGGAGGTGCGGAAGAAGATTATGTCTGCCGTGACCGACTCCGCGGCGGACGTCCGTTCTGGTCCGGATAAGCCCGGGGTCACGAACCTGCTTTCGATCATGTCCGCTTGCACGGGTCGCTCGGTGGAGACCCTCGAGTCTGAGTTTGCCGGCAAAGGCTACGGAGATTTCAAGAAGGCGGTCGCCGAGGCCGTCGTCGCCACACTCGACCCCGTCCGCGTGCGCTACGATGAGCTGATCAAGGACCGGGCTGAGCTCGACCGTATTTTTAAATCCGGCGCCGAACAGGCTCAGGCTACGGCGTACCGCACGCTCTCGAAGGTCAATCGCAAGGTCGGCTTTGTGGAGCGCCCGCGCTAAACCCATTTTCCCTTACCCCACCCCCATGAATCGCGAACTCGAAAAACTCCTCAAAGAAAAATGGTTCCTGGTCGCCGCCGACCTCATCGCGGTCATCGCCATCTTGTGCGTGGTGCCAGATGGCAAGCGCGACGGATTCGACAACTTCTTGATTCTATCCGCGATCTTGCTGTCCTCGCTCATCGTGGTGATTCCCGTGCTCAAGGATGGTGGCGGTAAGGCGGAGCGCCTTGCCGAGCAGGCTCGACTGCGGGCCGCTCTGGCGGAGGAAATTGATCGTCAGCGCGATAGCAATCGGTCTGGCACGGAAGCCCTCAACCGCCGCATCGTGGAGGTCGAAATTTCCGCACAGAAGGCCGCCGAAGTGGCGGCGGTCGCCGTGGCGCAGCGCGCCTCGACGGAGGTCAATGCAATCAAGGCTGCGATGGCCGAGTTGGAAAAGAAACTTCAGCAGGCCGCCCAAGCCGCCCCATCGACCGAAGCGGTCGATGACCTCGCCGAAAAAGTTGATGCACTCGCGACCACGGTGCGCGCGGTCGTCGCGGATGCCGACGAACTCGCCACGGCTGCCGCCAAGGATCAGGCCGAAGCCAAGCAGGCGTGGGAGACCGAATTAAAGTCGGTGCGGGACGATATCAAGAAGGCCGCCAAGCAGGCTGAAAAGGCTGCTGGCAAGTTGGCTGACGAAATCGAAGCCGTGCGCGGCGAGGTGCGCCAGTTGCCGGAGAATCTTTCCGTTGCCGCCGTGCCGGTGGCGGCGAAGAAGGCTGAGGAAATCGTCCACCCTGAGTTAACAGAAGATGAGTCCGAAGAAGAGCCAATCGATGAGATCATCGAAGAAGAGGAAGCGCCAGCGGAGGTGCCAGTGGCCGCCGCGGCTTCGGGCACGGGCACCTCGCTCACCATTAATCTCATGATCGGCATCGGTAACAAGCCGTATGTCCGCGGCACCGGCCCGGGACTCAATCCAGATAAGGGTGTGCTCATGAATTTCTTGGGTATTGGTCGCTGGCAGTGGATTTCGCCTGACCCGGAGGCACCCGCCACCGTTGAGGTTTGGAAGAATGACCAATCACCGATGGGCGAGCCGCTGCATCTTTCAGGCGGTGAGCCTGTGGAGGTCGACGAAGGACACTTCGGCGCCTGAGCGATGCTGGGTCTTCTGGCTACTTTCAGCTGGTTGGCCGCTTCAGCTCCTGCGGTCGAGCCGCCGTTGCCTGTGCCCGCGCATGTTTATGTCGCGGACACCCGTATCGCCACGGTGGCCAGCGAGAAGCTGGCCGAGGTGAGTTTTGTCGCCGTGCACTGCGATGCTTTGCAACGCTACTTGGAGTTCGCGCTCAATATGCCAGCGTTGCCGCCGCCCATGGCACGGCTGGAATCATTGGATGATAAAGGCTCAACCCTAGTGGAGACACGGGTGGCCGCCGGTAGTATCTTGGTAGCGGTGCGGCTGGGAGATGCGTTGACCGCGCCGACGCGCGCATCGGAGGCCGTGGCGGCGACTTGGCTGGCGCGGGTGGCCCTTGCGGGCGGCAAGCCCGTCAGTGCCTCCGAGCCATGGACGCGGCAAGCCTTGGCGTGCGAGACGCTCGTCAGTTTGCGCCCAGCCATGAATGATTTCTGGTATCGTGAAGGCCGGCAATTACCACCGTCGACGCTCGAGGAGATTATCGCCGGGCGGGCCCCTGCGCGGGAGGCTTTTCTTTTCTGGCGGGCATTGCGCCAGACTTTGGTGGCACCCGCTGAGCAATCCAAAGCGTTGATTGCTTCGGCCCAGGGGGGGTCGATTCTCAAGTTGCTTGGCGGGTTAGCTAAGTCGCCGCAGGATTGGTGGCTAATCCATCGCGCGGAGTTACTCCTTTCGCGGAGTCCGGTCAGTCTTGGCCTGCGAGAGTCGGCGGAGTCACTGGATGACATCTCGCGGTTCGTCTTCGATCTCGGGCAAGGCGATGTGCTGATTCCGGGGGGCGAGCTGGGGAAGCACCGCGAGTTAGCGGCGATCAAGTCGAGCATTACGGCGCGGCTGGTTGCGTTGCGGCGGGAGATTTTACGCCAGAATCCGGTCTACCATAATTCATGGCGGACCTTTGGCGCTTGGCTGGAGGCATTTGGGACCGCCGCGCCGGAGGAGCTGGGTCGGTTATGGAAGGATTACGCGGCGGAGCGAAAACAGGCCGACGAGCTTCGCCGGGAGGTCGAGGCAGCGTTACTGGCGCCAACGCCGGCGGCCAAGTAAGGGCCACTAAACAAAGAAGCCGGCGGGAGCCGGCTTCAGGAAAGGGCGGGGAAGGGGCTCAGAGCAATTCCTTCGTCACCATCGTCTTCTGGAGCATTTGATCGGCCAAGGTCACCCGGAAAAGGCTCAGGGCGAGCCAAAAGACGCCGGCGAGACAGGCACCACAATAGGCTGCACCAAGGAGAATGGCGGTGGGGCCAGCTTCACTCCAAGGGACATGCTTCTTGAGAATCGAGGTGATCCAGACGAAGAAGATCACCGTCAGGACGAGGTCGAGGATGACCGCATGCTTGGTGATGAGCTTGGGCTTCATGTTTTCCATGGGGTTTCATTCGTGCGATTCCGGCTGGCGGTGTCAACCCCGCCCGGCATGCTCGCCCCCTCATCTACGCCCTTGCCACGCAGGCCGGGCCGTTCACCCTGCCCGCCCCGAGGGGTCACATCGATCCCTCCCACCCACTTCCCCGACGAATTCATGGCCGAAGAGCTCAAGGACACCCTCAACCTGCCGGTCACCGATTTCCCCATGCGGGCCGGCTTGGCCGAACGCGAGCCGATCCGCCTCGCCCACTGGGAGCGCCACGGCCTCTATGCCCAGATTCAGGCACGCGCTGCCGGCAAGCCCGCCTTCGTCCTGCACGACGGCCCGCCCTTCACGAATGGCGACGTTCACATCGGCACCGCGCTGAACAAACTCCTGAAGGATTCCATCTTGCGCTATAAATCCATGCGCGGTTTCCGGACGCCTTATGTGCCCGGTTGGGACTGCCACGGTTTGCCGATTGAGCACAAGGTGATGAAGGAGTTGCAGGCTAAGAATCAATCGCTGGATGCCCTCGGCGTTCGCAAGGCCTGTGCGGAATTCTCGGCCGCTTATATTGAGAAGCAGCGAGGACAATTTAAGCGCCTCGGCATCCTGGCCGATTGGCAGTCCGAGTATCGGACGATGGATCCGGCTTATGAGGCAGAGATTCTCGGTGGCTTTGCCTGCTTCGTCGAACAGGGGCTCGTCTATCGTTCTAAGAAGCCTGTCTATTGGTCGATCCCTTGCCAAACCGCGCTCGCGGAAGCCGAGATCGAATATAAGGACAAGCGTTCCCATTCGGTCTGGGTGGCTTTCCCCGTGCCCAATCCCGGCGCGAAACAGCTAACCCCCGCCCATCCGCTTTCCGTCGTCATCTGGACGACCACCCCTTGGACGCTCCCGGCCAATCTCGCCATCGCCGTGCATCCCGACCTCGAATACGTCGAAGTGCAGCACGGCGAGAAGTCTTTCTTAGTAGCCTCGGCTTTACGCGATACTTTCGTCGCTGCCTGTGCGCTCGAAGGAGCGACGGACGGTTTCCGCCTCAAGGGTCGGGCGCTGGAAGGCCTACTCCCTCGTCACCCCTTCATCGATCGCGATTCCCCCGTTGTGCTCGCCGACTACGTTACCACCGAAGCCGGTACCGGCTGCGTGCACACGGCGCCTGGCCACGGCCTGGAGGATTATCAGACGGGCCTTAAGTACGGCCTCGAGCCTTACTGTCCGGTGCGGGATGACGGCACGTATGCGGATGACGGTAAGGTGCCTGCGGGGCTCGTCGGCATCACGGTGCTTGAGACCGACGGTAAGAATCCGGCGAACATCGCCGTACTTGAATTGCTCCGCAGTAAGGGCGCCCTCCTCAAGGCGCAGAGTTTCGAACATTCCTACCCACATTGCTGGCGCTCAAAGACGCCCGTCGTCTTCCGGGCCCTCGACCAGTGGTTCGTCGGGCTTGATCGGGCTGATCTCCGCAAGCGAGCGCTGGCTGCCGTCGGTGAAGTGAAATGGATTCCCGCTTCCGGCGAAAACCGGATTCGGGCCGCGCTCGAGGGCCGTCCGGATTGGTGTATCTCTCGTCAGCGGGCTTGGGGTGTGCCGATCCCGGCCTTCTACTCGCCTTCCAAGGGTGAGTCCTATCTCGACGCCGCGGTCGTCCGTCATGTCGCCGCGCAGATTGCTACGCGGGGTGGCGATTGGTGGTGGGCGACCTCCGGGGAGGAGATTCTAGCCGGCGCACCCGTGCCCGCCAATTGGCCCAAAGACCTGCGCAAGGGCACGGACACGCTCGATGTGTGGATTGATTCCGGCTCCAGCCATCTCGCCGTCTGCGCCAAGCACAAGGACTTGCATTGGCCAGCGGACCTTTATCTCGAAGGTTCTGACCAGCATCGCGGTTGGTTCCAGTCGTCGCTTTGGACGGCCGTAGCCGTCAAGGGGTCGGCACCGTATCGGGCCGTCCTGACCCACGGCTTCGTGGTGAATGAGAAGCGCCAGAAGATTTCTAAGTCCGACGGCAAGCCGCAGACTGCGGATGATTACGTCAAAAAGTATGGAGCCGACATCGTGCGCCTGTGGGTCGCCTCGGAAAATTATCAGAGCGATATTCCGCTTTCGGATGCGATCTTTGAGACGGTTTCCAATCAGTACCGCGGCATGCGTAATTCGCTGCGTTACCAGCTCGGCAACCTTTTTGATTTCGAGGCCGCCCGGGATGCTGTGCCCCTCGCCCAGATGACCGCCGTCGATCGCTGGGTACTGGTCGAGACCGCTAAACTCATCCGCGAGGTCACGGATGCCTGCGAGCGTAATGAGTTCCACCGGGCCGCCGCTGCCCTCGCGGGCTTCACCACAGCGATTCTTTCGGCAACCTATCATAATGCGGTGAAGGATCGTCTTTACACCACCGCTCCGGCGGATCCAGTCCGTCGCTCGACGCAGACCGCGATTGATATCGTCCTGCGCAGTTACCTGAAATTGATTGCCCCGTTCGTGCCGTTTACGGCGGATGAAGCCTGGTCGCACCTCGTCGCCAAGTCCGAGTATACGGATGCGGCTAACATCCACCTACAGGATTGGCCGGCAATTCTCCCCGAGTGGGAGGACGCGGCCGGTCTCGCGGCCCATGCGGCGGTCAGCCGCGTCCTGGCCCTGGCGGCCCAAGTGAATGTCCCCCTCGAACGTCTCCGGCAGGAGAAGAAAATTGGCCAGTCGCTTGAAGCGTCCGTCGTTGTCACTGGCGACTTGGCTGAAGCCGATTTCGCCCTCCTTTCGACCCATCAGGACCTTTTGACCGAGCTCTGGATTATCTCTTCGGTCGAATTGACCCCCCAGCCGGGCGCAGCCTTGGCCTTCTCCGTGGACAAGGCCGGCGGCGTCCGTTGCCCGCGTTCCTGGAGGTGGGTCCCCGCACTTGTGGAAGCCGGCCGTTTTGGTATGGTGTCTCCACGCTGTCGCGAAGCCCTGCTCGCGAAATATTCTCAACTCTAACTCCACTCCCGATGTCCAAGAAGCCCGATCCTAAGAAAATGCCCACGAAGAAGCCTGCCCCCGAGACCAAGGCCAAGGCTAAACCAGTGCCCAAGCCGCCAGCGAAGCCGGTCGCCAAGGTGGTTGTGAAGGTCGCACCCAAGGCACCTGCACCCAAGGCGCCTGGACCGAAGGCACCTGCGCCCAAGGGCAAGGCCCCGGTACCTCCGCTTAAGGGCGGTAAGGCCGCGCCCGCCGCCAAGAACGCCAAGGTCGCCGAACCACCGTTCAAAGGGGGTAAGACGACGCCTGCGGCCAAGGCTGGCAAGGCAGGCAAGCCCGTCAAGGATTCCAAGGCTGACCACGCCGCGCAGAAAAAGATTCTCGATAAACACCGCGGCGAGCATCCCGAGCAGGCGGGTGTCATGGAGATTAAAATTCGCCCGAAGCTCCAGTTCTACACCACTGCTGACCTCAAAGTGTATCTCGAAAAGCGCAATAAATCGAAAGTGAAACTGAACGTCTGGGTGCCGGAGGAAGAGCGCAAGGCACGGGAGAAGGCCGCCGCCGCCGCCCGCTCGCAGGGCAATCGCTCGAATAATATCGCGGCTGCTTCCATCGCCGACCTCTTGGGTGGCGCTAATCCTTTCCGCAAGGGCGCCGGCTTCGTCGATGAATCTAAGCAGGTTCCGGAAAAATTCCGCCGCTACTACCGCCTCCTCACGGACATGCGTGAGGCACTCCAGAAGGGCCTCGCCTTCCATTCCGAAGAAGCCCTCAAGAAATCCGGCAAGGATGATTCCGGCGACCTCTCTGGCTATTCGCAGCATTTGGCTGATGCCGGGACCGACACCGCCGATCGGGACTTTGCGCTTTCACTGATTTCCAATGAGCAGGAAGGATTAAAAGAAATTGCCGATGCGATTGAGCGTATGAAGAACGGCACTTACGGTACTTGTGAGATCAATGGTAAGCCGATTCCTTCGGCCCGTTTGATCGCGGTGCCGTTCACGCGTTATTCCCTGGAAGGCCAGAAAGAGTTGGAGCGCACTCGCCGTGCACACCGTCGCCGGGGGGGCAATCTGCTGGGTGAAGTCGGCGACGAAGTCGGCTTTGGTACGGGCGGTGGTGGCGGCGAGGATGACCCGAGCGATACCTGAGCGACTCGCGCCGTCTCATGATGTCCCGGCACCGGCCCTATCTCGTCTTCTGGGCCGTCTGCCTGACGGCTATCGCGGCGGATGTGGGCACGAAGTTGTGGGTGGTGCGGTCGATTCCGTTTGGTGCTTATTTCGACGGCGACCCGTCGCGCCCACCGGTAATACTCTTCGACCGACTTTGGCTCGTGCACGTCGGGAACAAGGGGGCGGCCTGGGGTCTGGGCGCGCAGCATGAGGTCCGACCCTTCCTGGTCTTATTAGCCTTGGCGGTGGTTGCCTTGATCTGGCGCTGGCGTCAGCCATTGCTACGCGAGCTGAGCGGCGGGCAGTTGGCTTTCGGTCTATTTGTCGGTGGCACCCTCGGGAATGTACGCGACCGGCTCTTCGGAGATCACGTCATTGATTTCATCGATGTACACCTGCCGTACTATCGCTTCCCGGCTTTCAATGTGGCGGACTCCTGTATCTGCGTGGGCGTCGGCCTTTATGTCATCATGTCCTATCGGCATGACCGGGAACGCCGCGACGCGATTGTCTCGCACGGCGGAGAGGATGCGCCGCCGAGGGCATGAGTCTACGCTTCGATGTCGCCGCTCACCCGGGAGAGCGGGCTTACAAATTGCTCGCTGGTCTCGTCGTGCCTCGACCGATCGGCTTAGTCACGACCGTGGATGCGGATGGCAATGTGAACGCGGCGCCCTTCTCCTTTTTCAACGTCATGGGAGCCGAGCCGCCGATTGCGGTCATCGCCCCGGCTGATCGTGACGATGGGTCGCCCAAGGACACGGCGGCCAACCTCATCGCCAACGGCGAATGCGTGATTCACCTCTGCGATGAAGCGGTCGCCGCCAGGATGGTCGAATGCGCCCGTCCCTTGCCCCCGGGCGTGAGTGAGGTGTCGCGGGCGGGCTTCACGACGCGTCCCGCCGAGCGGGTGCGGGCACCGATCTTAGTCGAATGCCCCGTGGCTTTGGAATGCCGGGTGTTGGACATCCGCCGCTATGGCGACAACCGCCTCGTGGTCGTGGAAATCTTGCTCGCGCACGTACGCGAAGGCATCGCTGACCCGTTGACATGGAAAGTCGATTACGCCGACTATGCGCCCATCGGCCGACTGAATAGTCCGGATGGCTACACGCGCACGCTCGACCGTTTCTCACTGCGCTTTCCGTCTGGCAGCTGATCAGATACCTTTCGAAAGCCTTTTCACCACCGTCTCGAAATCATCTGGACGGGGGGCGACCACTTCAAAGCGCTGACCGCCGAGTTTGCCCGTGACGCGGGCGAGTCGCAGGAGGAGGCCGCGGTGCAGAGGCTTATCTTCGCCTTTATTGAGGCGGCCCTTAATGGTGGTATCGGTCAAGGTCACGCGACCCGTGCGGCCGTACTTGAGTTCGCCGGCGATGCGGATGCCGCATTCGGAGGCATGGATGCGGACCTGATCGCGGCGCGGGAAGGGTGACTGGGCGGTCCAGATGCGCCAGCGGCCACAGGCGCGCCCGGGCGTGAAGCGGGTCTCGGCGTGCTTACCGTTGCGGTGAGAGACGAAGGCGCGCCCTTGGGAGTCATCCATGCCGACGGGCAGGTCGCACAGGCCCGGATCTTCGGGAGCTTCTTCCGTGCGGGCGATGAACTCGTATTCAAAACTGAAGGCACCGGAGCCGAGGGCTTCGCGCCAATCCGCCATCGTCGTGGCCCGATCGGCGAGAATGGCGATACCGGCGGACTCGGGTTCGGGGCCGAAGACCGCGGCGGGTTCGGCGAGTCCGAGTCGGACCATCTCCGGTTTCTTCGCTTCGAGTTGAGTCCGGAGTTGGCCTAGAATCGTCGGCGCGCCATTTTGCCAGGGATGCTCTTCGAAGGCCACGCCGGAGGGCTTGGCGATCGCGACCCAGCCCGGGCCGTGGGCGAGGACGGCCATGCGAAAGGCCTCTGCGCCGAGGAGGCCGGCGGCGAAACCGATGGAGGAGGGGGGCTGATCGGACATATCCGGGAACAAAAAAACCCCGGCGCCTAGGCGACGGGGTTGGTGAGCGGCCGCGCGGGCATTACTTCTTGGCGACAGCGAGCTTCTTCGCGAGGCGAGCCTTGATGCGGTTCGCCTTGTTGCGATGAATCACGCCGGTCTTGGCGGCCTTATCGGCGGCGGAGGCAACCTGCGAGGCGCTCGCGGCGACGTTGTCACCCGTGAGGCTCTTAACGAGGGACTTCAGGCGGGTGCGGACGACCTTATTGTGCTCAGCACGACGGGCGGTCTGGCGGATGCTCTTCTTGTTAGCTTTGATGTTGGCCATGTGTGCGAATAGGGAAGCCGTGGCGAGCCCTCGGAGTCAACGCGGATTTGAGGGATTCAGGCAGGGAGAGGCCCCCTTTGGAGGGGCCTCGAACGTCCTGCTGGTGGAAGGGGTGGGATTCGAACCCACGAACAGCGAAGCTGAACGGATTTACAGTCCGCGACCTTTAGCCACTTGGATACCCTTCCGGCCAACAGGATGGGCAACTTGGCACTCTGTTGTGCTCATGACAAGCGCTTTCGCTGTACTTAAAGGCCCTTTCTCAAGCCAAGGGGTCGCATATTACCCCTTCACACCTGCGGGGCATCGCTTAGGCTCCGCCTATGCGGGAAACGCCTCTAGTCGTGCTGATTGATGGCACCTGTGCCCTGTGCAATGGCACGGCGGCGTGGCTGGCCCGCCGCAACGCCGCTGGCGGCATGATCTTCGCCACGAACCGGGGCGAGGTCGCCCGCATTGCGGGCGAGCCGCCGGGCGGTGACCAGGGCACGCTCGTCGTCTGGGCGGGGTCGCATCGACTGGTGAGATCGAACGCCGTGCTCGCCCTCTTGCGGGGGCTGGGCGGGGGCTGGCGGCTGCTGGCTTGGTTCGCTTGCTTTTGCCCGCTCGTGCTTCGGGATTTTATCTACGATCAGGTCGCTCGCCGTCGTCACTCTTTCGCGGGGCCAGCCGTCTGTACGCGCTTGAGCCCGTACGACCTCGCGGAATAGAAACTTACCGATGAAACCCGCCCCGCTCCTGCTGACGCTGTTGGCTCTGTTGCTCTGCGTGGGGTGCAGTCTGCCGGACCCGAAGAGGGGGCAACGGGAAACGGAGCAGCGACTGCTTGATGACACGGATGATCGTAAGGCCCGCCTCCAGGCGCAGGGCACACTCAATCCGCAAGAGTACGAGGCGCTCGCCCGCAAGATGGGCTGGACGAATAAGGATGCACGGGGGATCCCGCCGCCCCCGACGACGGAGGAGTTGGAGAAACGCGTGAAGGAGGCGCAAGGGAATCGCTGATGGCTTACGTCCTGCGCAGGCTGCTGGAGATGATCCCGGTCCTGCTCGTGGTCATTACGGCGACTTTTTTCCTAGCGCATGCGGTCCCGGGTGGACCCTTTGATAAAGAGCGTCCGCTGCCGGCCGAAGTGAAGGCCCGGCTTGAGGCGTACTATGGATTGAATCAGCCCCAACCCATTCAGCTCCGTAACTATATGGTCAACTTAGTGAAGGGGGATCTCGGCCCGTCGATTAAGTATCCAGGTTGGTCTGTGCGTGAGATCATCGGTTCGCGGATGGGGGTTTCGTTTTCGCTCGGGCTGGTCTCGCTCTTGCTCGCGGTGCTCATTGGCGTGCCGGTGGGCGTGCTCGCCGCCTCGCGGCCGAACAGCTGGCTCGATCGCGTGCCGATGGGTTTCACGCTCGTCGGTATCTGCGTACCGTCCTTCGTACTCGGCCCGATCCTGGCGCTGATCTTCGCGCTCGGTCTGGGCTGGTTGCCGCCTTGTGGCTGGGGGTCTGCGGTGCACTACGTCCTGCCCGCTTGTACGCTCGGGCTCATCACCGCCGCGCCACTAGCGCGCCTGACGCGCGGCTCGCTGATGGAAGTGCGCTCGCTGGATTATGTCCGGACGGCGCGGGCCAAGGGCGTGCCGCCGCTACGCGTCTGGTTTGTCCACGCGCTGCGCAACGCGCTACTTCCAGTCGTCACTTATCTCGGCCCCGCGGCGGCTGGCCTGGTCTCGGGCTCTTTTGTCATTGAGTCTCTTTTCGATGTGCCCGGCATGGGCCGGCTTTTCGTCACCGCCATCATCAATCGTGATGTCATGCTGATCTTGGGCACCACGATTATCTATGCGGTCGCCTTGCTCGTTTTAAATCTCGCGGCCGATCTCGTGAATGCAGCGCTCAACCCTAAAGTAGCCCGCGACCGATGAGCACGCCGCCAGATAGAGTCGAGGCCATCGCACCGGAAACAGGTTGGCAACGTTTTCAGCGCGACCGCGTGGCGATGGGCTCCGGGGTTTTCCTGGCGGCTGTCGCCCTGATTTGTTTCTGCTCTCCTTTGATCGCCCCTTATGATTACAAGGTGCAGAATCTGGCCGCCAGTGCGGTCGGTCCTTCCGTCGCCCATTGGCTCGGCACCGACCTCCTCGGGCGAGATGTCTTGTCGCGCCTGATGCAGGGCGGGATGATTTCGCTCTTCGTGGGATTAATTGCCACGACCGTGGCGCTGCTCCTGGGGATCTGCTACGGGGTGTTGGCAGCGGAGGTCGGCGGCCGGGCCGAGGATGCCATGATGCGGTTCGTCGACATCGTGAGCACCTTGCCGCTGACGCTGATCGTGATTCTGTGCACCGTCGTCTTTGGGCAGAATATGCCGATGATTTTTCTGGCCGTCGGCGGCGTGTCGTGGCTGACCATGGCACGGATTATTCGCAACCAGACCCGGGAGTTGCGCAATTCGCAGTTTGTGCAGGCGGCCGAGGCGCTGGGCCAATCGCGCCTCGGTATCTTCAGCCGGCATTACTTGCCCAATCTCGCGGGCACCATCGCTGTGTGCGCGACCTTGACTGTCCCCGGCGTGATGCTGTTGGAGGCCTTCGTGAGCTTCCTGGGGCTCGGGGTGAAGGCACCGATGACCTCTTGGGGTCTGATGATTAAGGAGGGGGCCGATATCATGGAGGAGTGCCCTTGGTTGCTCATCTCGCCTTCGGTGGTCTTCGCCCTCTCGTTACTCTCGCTCAACTTCCTCGGCGATGGGCTGCGTGATGCCTTTGATCCGCGTTCCTCCCGCAAGTAAGCCATGCCGCTTCGCCGCTATATTGTCATCAAGGCCGACGGAGTCGAAGGCGATGAGTTCGAGGTGGAGCTGCCGGCCGCCGCCCCGGACTTCACCCACCACCCGGTGACGAAGGAGGCCTGTCGCCGCGTTTTGGAAACACCGACCCTTACAACCAAGTATGGCGATGGAGCGATGAAGCAGGCCGTGAGTGATAAGCGACTCGCCCAGGCCGGCTTTCAGAAGCTGGAGAAGGACGGTAAGGGCGGCTGGAATAAGATTAACTGAACACTGGGGACGGTCGCTGACCTCCGTAAATGAATCACCCCGCCGGGTGGCGGGGTGAAGCATCGTCAGGGTGGGCGTTTCCGCCGTGTAAATTAACTTAGGCCTTGGCCGGAGCGGCCGCTTCTTCGCGGGCGCGCTTCACGAGCGACTTGGCGGTGTCGGAGGGCTGGGCACCCAGTTTGACCCAATGGTCGACGCGTTCGACATTGATCACGAGGCCGGGGGTCTTACCACGGGCGCGCGGGTTGTAGTTGCCGAGGACTTCGACGAAGCGACCGTCGCGGCGGATGCTCTGCTCGGCGACGACGAGACGATAGGACGGCTCGTTTTTCGTACCGAAGCGTTGGAGGCGGATGCGTAGCATGGTGAGGAGAAGTTGGTGTGGATGCCTGCTGGGGAGGTTTTCCAAAACAGGGACGTGGAAAGACGCAGGGAGGGGAGGGGGAGTCAAGCATTCCCCGGCAGTTTGCAGGAAAATTTCTTCACAATCACCGGAGCGGCGCTTAAAACACGCAAATCAAGACGTTGCATTGCAATTACTTACAATGCGTCAGGCGAATACGCGATTTTAACCCCGTCGCCCTGGGTGTTCGGCGGGCACAAAAAACCCCGCCATGGGCGGGGTTTTGGTCGGGCCGTTAGGCCGCTTATTTGGCGGCAGCAACGGCGGCGGCAGCAGCAGCCTGTTGGGCGGCATGCTCGGTCGGGTCGAAGCGCTTTTCCTTAACCTTGGTGGCCGACTTGCCCTGGCGGTCGCGGAGGTAGAAGAGGCGGGCGCGCATAACCTGCGACACGCGCTCGACTTCGATCTTCTCGATGTTGGGGGAGTGGACCGGGAAAGTGCGCTCAACGCCTTCGCCGAAGGAGACGCGGCGGACGGTGAAGGTCTCGTGGATGCCTCCGCCTTTACGCTGGATGACGATGCCGGCGAAGGTCTGCGTGCGCTCTTTGTCGCCTTCGCGGACCTTGGTGGCCACCTTGACGCCGTCGCCGACCTTGAATTCATGGTCGCCGCGGGCGGTCTTCAGCTGGGGCTGGGTGGCAAATTGGATGAGGGGATGGTTGCTCATGGCTGGTGTTCTTGGTCTTTCATCAGGTCCGGTCTGCGTTGCTTTGTCTTCTCGATTTGCCTTTCCCGGCGCCATTTTTCGATTTCGGCGTGATTTCCTCCTAGGAGGACCGGGGGCACCTCGAGACCATCGTAAACAGCGGGTCGGGTGAACTGCGGAAAGGCGAGCAACTTGCCGTTGTAACTATCCCCCGTCAAGGAGTTTTCCTCCCCGAGCACGCCGGGAATCTGCCGACCAAGGCAATCGACGAGGACGCAGGCGGGCAAAGTGCCATTTGTAAGCACATAATCGCCAATCGAGACCTCGCGGGTGACTTTCTGGTCCCGGAAGCGTTGGTCGATTCCCTCATAGTGGCCGGAAATGAGGATAATGTGGCTTTTTTGGGCCAGTTCACGCGCGAGGCCATTACTCAGCTGTTCGCCATCCGGGCAAAGGTAGATGACTTCGCAGCCAGGGGTGGCCAAGGCGTCCACGGCGTCAAAGAGGGGCTGGCAGGTCATCAGCATGCCCGGGCCACCCCCGTAGGGCATGTCGTCCACCTTGCGGTGCTTATCCTTGGAGTAGGTGCGCAGGTCGTGGGCTTTGAACTGGATCAGCCCCTTATCCATGGCGCGCCCGATGACGGATTCCTGGAGGAAGCCATCGGCCATGCCGGGGAAGAGGGTGACTAGGTCGATGCGGATGGCCACGGGAAGGCAGCCATCCAACAGCCGAAACCCATCCGAGGGCAAGCCGTCCGTGCGGCGGCTTACTTCTTCTTTTTGGTCTGCTGATCCATCCGGACCCCTGGCTCGGCGGCGACGGGCTTGCCGATCTCATCTACCGATGAGGTGAACAGATAACGCCAGACATCATCCTGCAGGTTATTGCCCTTGGCGTCTTTGGGAGAGCCTTTGCTCGGCGTCACGTAGCCGTGTCCGCGCGCGGCCTGTTCTTTCTCGGTGCCTTTAAGGGTCGCATCGGAAATCAGTCGGCGCGAGTGGTCGTAAGGGGCTTTCTCTTTTTCGGCGTTCACGATGGGGCCGAATTTATTGAGCCCCATCAGTAGCCAGGAGCGCGGGTAATGGTCTTCCGACCAGCCGCCATCGAGGACGTGGCTATAACCGAAGAAGCGATTGGAGGGCGTAGCGGAGGGCAGGCCTTGCCAGTTATCGAGGTTATCGCGCGGGCCGCAGAACATGACGATGCGGGCGCATTTCTGGTAGATACCGAAACGGGCCGCGGAGGTCGCGCCGTGCGAAGCCCCGGAGACAATCACTTTTTCCCAGTCGAGCGACTTGCCGTCCTTTGTGAGGAAGAAATCCCAGCGGGCCTGTGGATGGGTCTTGGCCAGGTGTTTCACGAATTGGAAGGCGCGCTCCTTCATGCTGTCCGGCATGGGGATATCGATGTCCTTGCTCGCATCGACGCCGGCCGTGGCTTCGAGGCGGATATTGCCGAGGTGCTGCGGGTCGTCCGTGGGCTCGGTGTTCAGTTTGCCGAACCAGCCATTGGCGTAGCTGACTTGGATGAAGTGGAGGCCGTAGCCGTTGACTTTGTCGGCAAGCACTTGGTTGTGACCCATGAGCCAGACGACGAGTTGCCCGCGCGGGGCCACGCGGGTATCAACGCTGGCGTTCTCGAGGTCGGCAGGCTTACCGGCCTTCTCGAAGACGAAGTCGATCTCGGGGTGCGACTTGCATCGGGGGTCGAGCTCGCTGGCGCGGGCCTTGAGCTGATACCCCTGCGGCTTCGGATCGGCGAACTTCAGGGCCGAGTCGGCGGCGAAGGCGGCAGTGGTGGCCAGGAGGAGTAAGACGAAGGCGTGGCGCATGGGGATGCACTTTCAATGCCCTGCGGCGGGGCAATGGCAAGAGCGCTCCCTTATTTGGGGAGGTGGCCGTCGACGTAATCGAGTGCTTTCTCAATCACGTCTTTGGGGGCCCACTGATGGCCGCCCTCAAATTCAAAGACCTGCAGTCGCTCGCCTTGCGATTCGCGCAACCCCGCAATCTCTCCGCGATTAGGGTCTTTTTTCCCGATGGTGAGTGCGACGGCCGGTATCTGGATACCGTTGAGTCCACGGAGGCCGTTATCGAGCGTGCCGACGCCCGCCCCTTGCAGGATGACGCCGCCGAAGTTATCGCCGATGCTCACGAAGATGGAACTCGCGCGCGCTCCGCCCGAGAAGCCGGTGCAGACTTTTTTGCCCTCGGCGATTCGGAAGCGTTTTACCGCGTCTTGGTGCGCGGCGAGAAAGTTTCCGACACTCGGATCCCATGGCCCGTTTTTAGATTCCTCGAGCATGATGGCGATGTAGCCATGGCGTTTAATCCAGTCCGTCATGTTGCCCATGTTGGCATTGCCGCCCGGTGAGGCGATGAAGAGGGCGGGCCAGGTTTTCTTGGGGTCGGCGTTGTAGCCCTTCGGCAACCACACCTTGTAATGGTAGACCTCGGCGTATTTGGAGAAGCCGCCGTTGTGGTCGCAGGCAATGCGTGTCTCGAGGCCTTCCTTAATAGGTGTCTCCGGCGGCGTCGTGCGACTTGCCTTGGGTTCGGCGGCATGCACGAGGACACCGAGAAGCAGGAGGGCGGGGGTCCAGCGCATGGTGAAGAGGTAGGGCGATTTCGTGGATGGCGCAAGTGCGCACGGCAGGCTTTGCGACTTGGAAGTAGGGTAATCTTGCCTCATAGCATTTGCCCGTGGCGAAGCCTCGTATCCTACCTCCCGTGCTCGAAGTCTCACGCCTGCGTATCGCCCGCGAAGGTAAAGTCATCCTGTGCGGTCTGGATTGGAAGGTCGCCGCCGGCGAGCACTGGGTGATTCTCGGGCCGAACGGCTCCGGCAAATCCTCGCTGCTCGCTGCGCTCACGGGTTATTTCGCACCGACGTCCGGTTCGCTCGCCGTCCTCGGCGAGACGTTCGGGCGGAGCGACTGGCGCGAACTCCGCCGTCGTATCGGCCTCGTGGGCCCGTCCGTCGCCGCGATGATTCAGCCTTCCGAGCCGGCGTTGTCCGTCGTGGCCGGCGGCGTCGACGGGCTCATCAATCTCTGGCGTCAGCCGAAGCCAGCGACGTGCACGCTCGCGCGCCGGCTACTGCGTCTGCTCAAGGTCGGCGGGCTCGCCGCGCGTCCCTGGGGTCATCTCTCGCAGGGCGAACGCCAGCGTGTGCTCATCGCCCGCGCCTTAGCTTCCGATCCCGCGCTCTTGATCCTCGACGAATCCTGCGCGGGCCTAGACCCAGTCGCGCGCGCCGAGTTTCTCGGCTTGGTGAAGCGCCTGCCGAAGCTCAAGCCCGGCCTAGCCATCGTGTTCGTCACTCACCACGTCGAGGAGATTCTGTCGACGTTCACGCATGGCCTGCTCTTGCGGAACGGGGCCGCCCTCGCCGTTGGCAAGATGGCCGATGTCCTGAAGCCGGCCGCGCTGTCGAAACTCTTCGGTCGCAAGGTCCGCCTGACCAAAGGGCGGGCCGGTTGGTCGCTGGATGTCGCCGGGGAATAGGTGGCAGGGCGGTTTGACCGCTTTCGACTTCCCCTTAACCCCTGCTTCGTCCTACTTCATCTTCCTTCGCAATGCCTTCGCCGTTCGACAACCTCCTCCCTCGCTATGACGCCGTCGTCATTGGTGCCGGTCTGGGCGGAATGACCGCGGCTAACAATCTCGCGAAATTCGGCCGCAAGGTGCTGCTCCTCGAGCACCATTACCAGCTCGGCGGCCTCGCCACCTACTTTAAGCGCGTCGGCGGGCACGTGTTTGATATCTCTCTCCACGGCTTCCCGCACGGCATGATCAAGTCAACTCGTCGCTACTGGACCAAGGAAATCTCCGACCGAATTCATCAGCTCAAGGATGTCCGTTTCATTAATCCCGACTTCGACGTCCGTACGACCTTCGACCGGGCAGACTTCACGCGCATCCTGATCGAGCAGTTCAAGCTTTCCGCCGAGACCGTCGAGGCCTTCTTCGCCCACTTGCGGGAGATGAATTATTACGATAACGACGCGCGCACCACGCGCCAGTTGTTCGAGCAATTCTTCCCGGGCCGGCCGGATGTGCAGCGCCTACTGCTCGAGCCGATTGCTTACGCCAACGGATCCACGCTTGATGACCCGGCGATCACCTTTGGCATCGTCTTCTCGAACTTCATGTCGAAGGGCGTGTTCATCTTCCAAGGCGGCACGGATACGATGATCAACCTGATGACCGCGGAGATGAAGGCCAACGGGGTCGACATCCGCCGCAATGTCCTGGTTGAGAAAGTCCTCGTCGAAAAAGATGCCGCTGGTCGCCGTCGCGTCGTGGGCGTGAAACTGCGCGGTACCCGGATGGGCGAAGAGGTCGAGGTGGCCTGCGCCACCGTCGTCTCTAATGCCAACATCAAGGACACGGTCCTGAAGATGGGAGGGGAGGATGCCTTTGAGGCTCCGTTCCTCGACGAGGCACGGAAGGTCCGCGTGAATACATCTTCTTGTCAGGTCTACATGGGCGTGCGCGAAGGTGAAAGCATCCCGCATATCGGCGACCTCGTCTTCACTTCCGAAGCGAAGCCTTTCTCGAGTCACGAGCTCATTGATTTCCATACGACTTCGCGCACCTACTCGGTGTATTACCCCGATACTCGTCCGCACACGAAGACGCCGCGCTACGCCGTTGTCACCTCGGTGAATCAGCAGTGGGAGGACTGGGTAAACCTCTCGGCCGAAGATTACGCGGCGAACAAGGCACGCGTCATCGAAGAATCTTTCCGCGGCCTGGAGAAATTCATCCCCGATATTCGCAGCAAGGTCGATCACGCCGAAGCCGCGACCCCGCGCACGGTGAATCGTTATGTTCGCCACGTCGGCGGGACCTCTTTCGGCACTAAGTTCGAAGGCCTCAAGGTCTCAATGGCCCTCCCTGAGCAGGTCGGCGGGTTCTATCATGCCGGCAGCGTCGGCATCATTATGTCCGGCTGGCTCGGCACGATTAATTACGGCGTTATTGTTTCAGCCAAGGCCGACGCCTACCTGCGTGATCCCGCCGCGAATCCTCCGGGTGACGCCGCTGCGAGCGCTGGTGTCTAAGGTGCTTACGCCTTGGGTGCGAGATCGCTGACCCAGCCTACGACGTAACGTTTCAGCACGGGCGACCAGCCGTAGTGAATCCGCAAACGGCGGCCACTCGGGTCGGGCTTGGTATCGATGGTCGCGTTGAGGCTGATTTTATTACCTTGGTGCGCCACGCGGATGGCTGACTTGCCGGCGAGCCCCTGACGAGTCGGGTGGCGGAGGTGCGACGGGATCTCATCCCCCTCGCAGGCGCTGCCCAAGCCGCCTTCCATCCGCACCATCCGCATGAAGTCGAGGGCGTGCATCGCAGAATGAATGTGTTCGAAACTGCTGAACTCGCAGGCCAGGCCGGCATCGATGGCCGACTCCAGGATGACATGGTCTGCCATGCTGGGCATGCAGGCCGCCCAGGCGAGGAAGTGGCCCACGTTGGGTTGGAAGCCGGTGACAATGTGGCCCATAAGATCGTGGCGCGGGCGGGGGACCTTGGCTTCATGGAGCTCGGGGCCGAAGCAGGCGACGAGTGCTTGCACGGTCGATTTGTCTGCGGCGCGGCAGTCGACGGTGACTTCGGTGGTATTGCCGGTGAAGGCAGCCAACGCCCCTTTGTTGGTCGCGATCCGCACATGGATATCGCCGTGCAGTTCCGGTCCGCTCACGCGGAGGGATTCGCCAGCGGAAGGGAGGATGAAGACGGTGGGCAGGCTGGCTACCGTCCGCGTGCGTTCCTCCAGGCGGAGACGGATGTCAGCCGGGGCGAGGCTCGCATCGAAGCGGCGGCGCAGGAGGGGGCGAGGGCGGGCGGGCGGAGAAGGACGACGTTTCATGGTTTGGTTTTAAAAAGAAGAGAGGGAGGCCCTGCCGTGCGGTCCGTGGGAAACGGCGCGCGGCTGGTGCGTGTAGTGAATAGACTACCGGGTGCTGGCCAGGGACGCCGGGGAAGGGCGGAGAACTGGCCGAGGCCCCTGTTATGCCCGGACGAGGCCGCCTTGTCCAGCGGGTGCCCGCCGATTCTTGATAACAATATAAAGCACGGTTTTAGGGGCAAAAAGAAGGGCTCCCCCGTGGGGGAGCCCTGCAGGGAGGCCAAGGTGGGTCGGCTTAGCCGCGCTTAGAATCGTCGGGGATCCGCATGCCGTAGAAGCTGCGATGGACGAAGACAAGGGCGACGAGGAAGATGACCACGCCAAGGAAGAGGCGCGGGCCCGGCGCCATCTGGACGGCAATCTCGACGGCCAGGAGGCCGAAGAGCGTGGTGAACTTGATGACCGGGTTGAGGGAGACGGAGGAGGTATCCTTAAACGGGTCGCCCACGGTGTCGCCGACGACGGCCGCTTCGTGGAGTTTGGTGCCCTTGGCCTTCAGGTCGACTTCGACAATCTTCTTCGCGTTATCCCAGGCGCCACCAGCATTCGCCATGAAAATGGCCTGGAAGAGGCCGAAGAACGCCATGCCCACGAGGTAGCCGATGAAGAAGAACTCGTTGAAGAGCGCCAGAGACAGTGAGAGGCAGAAGATCACGATGAAGATATTGATCATGCCTTTCTGCGCGTATTGCGTGCAGATTCGAACGACTTCCTTGGAGGACTCCGTGGTCGCCGTGGTGACATCAAGCTTCATGTTCTCCTTGATATAGACGACCGCGCGGTAAGCGCCGGTGACGACCGCTTGCATGGAGGCTCCCGTGAACCAGTAGATGACAGCCCCGCCCATCAGGATGCCCATCAGCGCCTCGGGGTGCACTAAGGAGAGTTTCTCCAGCACGTTGAATTTCGCATTTAAGACCTGATGGTGTTCCTGCAGCATCATGATGATGCCGAAGACCATCGTGGTGGCGCCCACGACGGCAGTACCGATGAGTACCGGTTTGGCCGTGGCCTTGAAGGTGTTGCCCGCGCCGTCACCTTTCTCGAGCTGGTGCTTGGCACCGACGAAGTCAGGCTTGAAGCCGAAATCACGTTCAAGTTCAGTGGAGATGCCCGGCAGTTTTTCGATCTGGGAGAGTTCATAGACGGACTGGGCGTTGTCGGTGACTGGGCCGAAGGAATCGACGGCGATGGTGACTGGGCCCATGCCAAGGAAGCCGAAGGCCACGAGGCCGAAGGCGAAGATCGGTGCGGCGAACGCAAACTGCGGCGGCATGATGGCCGCGACGGCCGCATGGCCAGATAAGAGATAGGCGCCCAGCATCAAACCAAGGATGCATAGTCCGGTCCAAAAGGCGGAGAAGTTGCCAGCCACGAGGCCAGAAAGAATATTCAGTGAAGCACCGCCCTGCTTAGAGGAGGTGACGACTTCTTTCACGTGTTCGCTTTCGGTCGAGGTGAATACCTTCGTGAATTCAGGAATCAGCGCGCCGGCGAGCGTGCCGAGCGAGATGATGGTCGAGAGTACCCACCAGAGGCCGGCGTGACCTGGGAGCGGCGCGAGGAGGAGGTAACTGGCGGCGTACGTGATGGCGATGGAGATAACAGAAGTGATCCAGACGAGATTCGTCAGGGGCTGTTCCAGGTTGAAATCCTTGGCGTCTCCCCAGAGGGATTGGCTGACGATGTTGTTTACCCAGTAGCTGACCACTGAAGTGATCACCATCAGGATGCGCATCGCGAAAAGCCAGACGATGAGGGTGGCGCAGAGGGCGGGGTTGGTGGCGAGCGCCAACGCGAGGAAGGCGATCAGGGCCACGCCGGTCACGCCGTAGGTCTCAAAGCCGTCAGCCGTCGGGCCGACCGAGTCGCCGGCGTTGTCGCCCGTGCAATCGGCGATGACACCCGGGTTGCGGGGATCGTCTTCCGGCAGCTGGAAATTGATTTTCATCAAGTCCGCGCCGATGTCGGCAATCTTGGTGAAGATGCCGCCGCAGATACGCAGGGCCGAGGCGCCGAGCGATTCACCGATGGCGAAGCCGATGAAGCAGGGTCCGGCGAGTTCCTTAGGGAGGAACGCCAGGATGCAGATCATGAAGAAGAGTTCGATGGCGACGAGGACTAGCCCGACGCTCATGCCCGACTTAAGCGGGATGAGGAGTGTGGCGAGTGGGTTACCCTGGAGGGAGGCGAAGGCGGCGCGGGAATTGGCGACCGTGTTGATGCGGATGCCGAACCAAGCGACGCCATAGCTGCCGAGGATACCGAGCACGGAGGTGGCGAGAATCATCGCGACATTGCCAGCCGTTTTATGTTCGAGCGCCCCGAAGTAATAAATCATGCAGGCGGCGATCAGGACCCAGAGGGCGGCGAGGAACTTGCCTTGCTGCCAGAGGTACGTCTTACAGGTTTCCCAGATTAATTGGGAAACGTCGGCCATCGCTCGATGCACCGGCAGGGCGCGGGTCTGGAGGTATTGCCACCAGCCGTAAGCCACGCCGAGCGCACACACGACGAGGCCAATCCAGAGGACCTGGGTGCCGCTAAGGGCGCCATTCAGGAAGGAGACCGTGCCAAGGTCCGGAATCTTGATATCCGATTCGCCGGCATGGGCGAGGAGGGGGGAGGACAGCAGGAGCGCCGCCGGGAGTTTCTTCACGCAGTTCATAGGATTGTGTAGGGGTGCGGCCGCGGGTGACGACCTAGGTGCAGATTTGTCGGGGCGGCGGGCGGCTTGCGAGGGGAAACTACGGACGGCCCCCCTTCATTTTTCGTCTTATAAGATGAGGATGCGGACTCGCCTTCCGCTGCGCCGGGGGCTACCAAGTGCCATGCCCCGCTCCCTCCTAATCGCCTGTCTGATGGCCCCGCTGGCTCTCCTGGCCGCCAAAAACGATTTCCCGGTCAGCCCCGTGGTCCCGGCGGTAGCCCACCCCCCGGCTGACGCCCCCGGTTTTGTGACGCTCTTCAATGGCAAGGACCTGACTGGCTGGAAGACGAAGGGTAACTGGGTTTACGACCCTGATGGCACCGTGACCCTCAAACCCCGCCCCGGCGAAACCGGCTGGCAGCGCTACGACGCTTATATTTTCACAGAGCGTAAGTACCGGGACTACGTCCTCGATTTGGAATTTAAGATCGAGCCGACCGGTAACTCGGGCGTCTTCTTTTGTGTAGCCGACCCGCTGGATCCGGTGGCTAAGGGCATTGAGCTCCAAATCCTCGATACCTTCGGACTCGCTAAGCCGGGTAATCACGATTGCGGCGGCATCATCCGCGCCATGGCTCCCTCGAAGAATATGGTGAAGGCTCCCGGAGAATGGAATCACTACACCCTGACGCTTAAGCAACGTCACCTCACGGTAGATTTCAATGGCGAGCGCACCATCGTGCTCGAACTCGACTCCTCGCCGATGAAGGATCGCCCGGCAGAGGGGCACATCGGATTTCAAGATGAGGCCAAGCGCGTCTGGTACCGCAACGTGCGCATCCAGGAAGTGAAATAAGCCGCGACCTTAGCGGCCGCGGATTTTATCCCAGGGCGACTCGCTGCTGACGTCTACCATGAACGGCCCTTTGCTCGCACCGGGTGAGAGGATGGCCAGGATGGTCGCGTCCGCTGACGAGGAATTGAAGGTGGCGTGCACGATGCCCGCCGGGATATGTGCCGCCTCGCCAGGCTTGAGGAGGCGTTTTTCCTGCTCGACCCATTGCTCCACTTCGCCGGCCAGTACGTAAATCATCTCTTCGAGTTCTGGGTGGGTGTGGAAGGCGTGACCTTCGCCCGGGGGCAGGGTGGCTTCGCAGACCTGCAAATCCTTGGCTCCCGTGAGCTCCGGCTTGGTCAGCCAGTAATTGGTCCGCCCTTTATATTCTTCTTTGAGGGCGTCGGCCTTGGTCACGAAACGAAGCGGTTTGCTCATAGCTCTTCTTATCCCCCCGGGCCCCTTCGGGGCAAGCATCGTGCGGTCGGCATTGACAGAGGCTGGTCCGAGGACGAAATGAACGCCCCCGCATATACCCTCATGAAACGCACCCTATCCCTCCTCCTTGGGCTTTCCTTGCTCGGCGCCGCCAATGCCGTCGCTCAGGAAACCAAAAAAGAAGCCCCTAAGAAAGACGCCGCTCCGGCTGTGAAGCTGGCGCCCCAGCAGCCTGACGTCGCTGCACCGAAGTTTGATGGCAAGACCGGTGAAATCCAGGTCAGCTTCGCCCATCAGCATGCCACTTTCGTGGCCATTGCCAAGAAGGGCGAAGCACAGGTCGTCTTCCTCGGTGACTCGATTACCGCAGGTTGGGGTGGCCAGAAGGCTCTCTTTGAAAAGGAATACGGCCAGTACAAGGCCGCTAACTTCGGCATCGGTGGTGACCAGGTCCAGCACGTCCTCTGGCGCGTCGAGAACGGCGAATTCGAAGGCATCAAGCCGAAGGTGGTCGTGCTCATGATCGGCACCAACAACGTCGGCAACCCCGCTCACACCCCCGAGCTGATTGCCAATGGCATCAAGAACATCATCGACGCCATCCAGAAGCGCTCGCCTGACACCAAGGTGCTGCTCCTCGCGGTCTTCCCTCGCGCCGCCAAGTTGACGGATGCTCCTCGCGTGAAGAATCAGAAGGTTAACGATATCATCGCCAAGTTCGATGACGGCAAGAAGGTGCACTTCTTCGATATCGGCGCCAAGTTTCTCACGGCGGATGGCACCCTCGAGAAGTCCGTCATGCCTGACCTGTTGCACCTCAACGCTGCCAGCTACAAGGTCGAAGCTGACGCCATCCGCGACAAGCTGGCTTCTCTCGCCAAGTAAAAGGCGGGATAGCTGATACAAAGGTCGGCCCTCTCGGGGGTCGGCCTTTTTTGTGCCCAAAGCCTATTTGCCCCAGCGCGCCGGCAGGTCGGGCATCGTCGAGGTCAGGATTTCGTGGATGGTGGCGCGCTCGGCTTCCGCGAGGTGCGCGAAATTCTGTGAAGGCGGGAAGGCCCGCAGGCCGGCGGAGAGTTTGAGCAGGATGATCTCGCGGAGTGGCTTGGGGAGCGTCGCGAAGCTCTGCGAATAAATCAACGGGCTACAGCGATAGCGAAAAATCCTCGTCGCAAGATCTAGGTCGCGCAGGGAGCGATTCTTGGCGTCGGGCTTACGGGTGCGGGCATAGGCCTTTTCAAAGACGCCGTCGCCGTGGATGCCTTCGGCGGGGAAGGCGGCCTCGTCTTTGCAGAGGAGGGCCTCGATGACTTTATCTGCCTGGCTGTTGAAGACGACCAGACAGGAGCCGGAGGGTGGCGCATCTAAGGGCAGTCCGAGAATCTCGCGCATGGCCGGCCAGCGATAAAGGGCGATGCGGGCGTCTTGGTTCGCGGTGGCTAGGACATTGTGGACGTGGACCTGATGGTCGTGCATCAGGAGCGGGACAATGTCGCTGGTGTTCAGTGGATATCGGCGCGTGTCCACGAGGTCCTTTAGGGTCGTGACCGTCTTGCCCATTTGGGCGGTCGGCCCTTCGAAGTCGTCGATGGATTTCCCGATGCGGTTGCCGCGATGGCGGAGAGTGCCTTCGGTGCCGGTGACGTACCAGCCGCCCCAGCGTTCAGCGAGCGGCGTCGAGGGCTCAATATTAGAGCCGCCGGAGCCACTTAATGGCTCGCCGTTGGCATCAGGGAAGACGGACCGCGTGCGGAGCGAAGGGGTGTGGTCGTGGCGGGTGTGGCAGAGTAGGCATTCACCACTGCGGGCGAAGAGTGGGGTGGGTCCGCTCTCGTGCTGATCCAGGAGGTAGAAAGTGGTGCCAAGGTTCGCGTCGAAGACAGTTACCTCAAAGCCGCCGCCCGCCGCCCAGCCGACATACGCTTCATCGGAGAAGAAGAGCGCGCGCGGTGTCTCCGGGGAGATTAAATTCCGTTGCAGGCTGGTTTTACTGAAGACGAGTAGCTGGGATTCGATGGGCACGTCCAGCTGTTCGAGTAGCCAGCGGAGCCGCTTCTTGGCGGGCAAACTGCGGATCTCATCGGCCTGCTGGCGGAAGGTCTCATTGATGCTCGTGACCCGGTCGTGCGGCTGCGTCGCCGAGTAGTTGATCGGCGGCTCCTCGAAGGGCTCGCGCTCCTGCGCTGCCCCCGGGCCCGCCAAGGTCAGCAGGGTGGCGAGCACAAGACTGGAGCGCAGGTTCACGCCGCCATTTTGTCCGCACCGTCGGGCGACACAAGACCTTGCTGCTCGCGGGCGGCCATGCGGAGCTTACGCATGGCGATTTCCTCAATCTGGCGAATGCGTTCGCGGGAAACGCCCTGCTGTTGGCCAATCGCATCCAGGGTCTCCACTTCGCCGTTCAGCCCGTGGCGGCGGCGAATGACATCTTGTTCGCGGGCGGTGAGGCCGGACAAGAGTTTGGACAAGAGGGCGGAGTCATCCGCGAACAACGCGGCGAGGGCGGGGTTGAGGGCGTCCTCATCCGCCAGACGATCGCCGAAGGTGAGGTCGCTATCTTCTGCGCCGATCGGCGCATCCAGGGACTGGCCAGACTGTTGCAGGCACTGAAGCTCGGTGAGTTTCTCCCGCGAGCAGCCGAGGGCTTGGGCGATTTCCGCATCGGACGGCTCGGCATTTTTCTCCTGGCGGAGGCGTTCGGCGGTCTTGCGCATCTTGGACATTTGCTCGTGGACATTGCGCGGGAGGCGCACCGTACGACGGAGGAAATTTAATTCACCCAGGACGGCGCTGCGGATACCCCAATAGGCATAGGTACTGAAGCGGTTACCGAGCTCGGCGTTGAATTGGCGGGCGGCCTCCAGTAGGGCGAGGTTACCCGCATTGATCAACTCCATGAGTTCGTCGCGCTTCACGTGGGTCTGGCTGGCGGCGTGGTAGGCGAGGCGGAGATTTGCGCACACCAGCCTATCGAAGGCGCACTGGGCGGCGGCGTTGAGGGTCCCGTGGGCGTCGGTGCCGGCCTTGATTGTACGGCCGAGGCGGAGTTCCTCCGCGGCTTCGAGGCGCGGCCAGCGGCTGGCTTGATCCAGGTAGCGGGTGAGCGCATCGCCGCCTTCGTTAACCGTGACGTCGATTTCGGCCTGACCAAGAATCGTTTCCGTGTCGACGCGGCTGAAACTGAGACGGCCTAGGTCGGGCAAATCGGAGCGGAGGGAGGAGAGGAGGGGGCTGGTGTGTGAGCGGGGGGTATGGGGGATTAGGTTGATGGTCATGTGGAAAATGTGAGGGGCCTCTATATATAGGGCTTAAAAGGGTGTTTTGGGCCACGTGTTTGCCTAAGTCATTCTAGGACAAAGCAATAAAAACGTATTATATTTTCAGGCGGGGGTGGGCGCTGGGCCGCCGGCACCCGCTCCTCGGCGAGGGGGGTCGCTCATTATACCGATCCGGGTTTTTTTGTCAAAGGGGGTGCCGCCCGTCAGGATTGATAACAAAAATAGAGGGAACGCCCCAGCCCCTTTCGAGTCATAGGGGTTGCCCCCTCCGTGGGGGCTTCTTAACCCCACTTACCCCCCTACAATGCGTCACACCCTCCGCTTGCTCGCCATGCTTTCTCTGGTCCCTCTCGCCGGTGCCGCTGAACTCACTTACTATATTGGCACTTCGGGTGGTCAGGCCAAAGGCATCCTGCGCGGGACGATCGACGCGGAGACGGGCAAGCTTTCGGAGCCCACCTTGATGGTGGCCGCCAAAGGGGCCTCCTATCTCGCCCAAGGCAAAGACGCGAAGATTCTCTACGCCACCTCCGAAGTCGCGGGCGGCGGGGTGGCCGCCTATGCGCTCAGCACCGATGGTAAGGCGACGTTATTGAACGCTGAAAATACCAAGGGCAAGGGTGCCACGCACCTCGCCGTCGATCCCTCTGGGCGCAATCTGCTTGCGGCGAATTACGTCTCGGGCTCCGTCGCCAGCCTACCGATCAAGGCGGACGGCTCATTGGCCGCCGCCATCGGTTTTAATCAGCATGTCGGTTCTGGGCCTGACACCAAGCGTCAGGCGGCCCCGCACGCCCACGGCATCTACCCCGATGTGGCTGGCAAGTTCGCTTATGTCCCTGACCTCGGGACGGATGATATTTTTATCTATCGTTTGGAGGCCGAGCAGGGAACGTTGACCCTCAATGAGCCTAAGTCCGGCCGAGTGGCTCCGGGCAGCGGGCCGCGACACTTCGCTTTCCATCCCCGCGGTGGTTTCGCCTACGCCTGCAATGAAATGGCCCTCACGGTGAGTGCTTTTACCCTCGATGCCGCTAAGGGTGTGCTCAAAGAAATTCAGACTTTGCCCACGCTACCGACGGGCGCCTCGGCCGCGGGCGCCTCGACGGCCGAAATCTTCTGCCTGCCCAGCGCCAAGGCGCTTTACGTCTCCAATCGCGGCCATGATTCGCTGGCGGTTTATGCCATCGGTGCTAACGGCCAGCTGTCGCTCATTCAGCATATGCTGAAAGTGCCCGCCACGCCACGGGGCTTTGGCTTGAGCAATGATGGACGCTGGCTCGTCTGTGCCGGCCAAAAATTCGGCACGATCAACGCTTATCGCGTCGACCCAGAGACCGGTAAACTCACGGACACGATGCAATCAGTGACGGCAGGTTCTTCGTGTTGTATCTTGTTCGCCCGCTAAGCCATGACCCCTGCTGGAATTATGCACCGGATTCCGGCTGTATTGCTCGCCTTCGCTGCAACGACTTCGGTGGTCGCCGCGGCCCCGGTCGATTTCTCACACGAGGTCGTGCCGATCCTGCGTAAGCATTGTACTGAATGCCACGCGGGGGACAAAAGGAAGGGCGGGCTTTCGATGAACACGCGAGCCTTGTTGCTGGAAGGCAGTGAGAACGGGGTTGTGCTGACGCCTGGCCAAAGCACCAAAAGTAAATTACTCGAGGCGATCGCGAGTGCCGACCCGGATGTGCGCATGCCTCCGAAGGGAGACCGACTGACTCCGGCCGAGGTCGGAATTTTGCGTTCCTGGGTGGCGCAGGGTGCGCTCTGGACTGAAGGCTTCGCTTTCAAGAAGCCGGCCTATGAGCCGCTGCTTCGTCCGCGGATTCCCGTCTTGCCTGCGGCCGTGGATGGCCGCACTCACCCGCTGGACCGGGTGCTGGATGGCTGGCTTGCTCAGCGAAAACTACCATTACCGTCGGTAGCCGCGGATGCGGCATTTTTGCGTCGGGCTCACTTGGATCTCATCGGCCTGCTGCCGACGGAGATCGAGGCGAAGGCTTTCCTGGCGGATACCCGGCCGGATAAGCGTGCCCTGCTGGTGCGCTCTTTATTGGCACGCAATGTGGATTACGCGGATCACTGGATGGCCTTCTGGAATGACCTTCTCCGCAATGATTATGCGGGGACCGGTTATATCGACGGCGGCCGTAAGCAAATCTCCGGCTGGCTCTATATTTCGCTGCTCGCTAATAAGCCCTACGACCAGTTTGCCCGCGAACTGATCGCGCCCTCCTCGGACAGTGAAGGCTTCGCCAAAGGCATCATCTGGCGCGGGGCCGTGAGCGCCGCGCAGGTTCCCGAGCTACAGTTCTCGCAGAGCGTCTCGCAGACTTTTCTCGGCATCAACATGAAGTGTGCTTCCTGCCACGACAGTTTCGTCGACCGCTGGAAGTTGAAGGATGCCTATGGCCTTGCGGCCATCTACTCCGACCATCCGATGGAGCTCGTACGCTGCGACATTCCGACCGGGCGTCCAGCCGTGGCGGCTTGGCCGTTCCCCGAACTTGGACAGGTTGATAGTGCGAAACCGCGGAACGAAAGGCTCAGCCAGCTCGCTAGCCTGATTACGCATCCGGAGAACGGCCGCTTTCAGCGCACCATCGTCAACCGCCTTTGGCATCGTCTGATGGGTCGGGGTATCGTGCATCCCGTCGATGCCATGCAGACGGAGCCTTGGAATCAGAATCTCCTGGACGTGCTCGCCAATCAACTGGTCGCCTCTAAGTACGACCTGAAGGCGGTGTTGGAATTTATCGCAACTTCGCGGGCTTATCAGTCGGCGCCCGAGGTCTTGGCTCAGGGGGCTGAGGATAAGGGTTATGTTTATCGTGGTCCGCGCACCAAGCGCCTCACGGCGGAGCAGTTTGTCGACGCGCTTTGGAAGATTACGGCGACCTCACCTGGGAAGGTCGAGCTGCGGGTGCCGCGCCTCTCGCCAGCGGTCGGCGCGGCGAAGCCCGCTGTTGCGGTTGAGCCGTTACTGGCACTGCCGATTTGGTCTAACGATTTGACTGGAGGTCGCATTCCGGCCGTGGGCGAGGCACGGGCTTTTCGTAAAGAGTTTACGCTCGAGGGCACGGTGGAGTTGGCGATCTGTACGGTGACGTGCGACAACAGTTTTGAACTCTGGGTCAATGCCGTTAGGGTTGGAGTCGGGGCTGACTGGGAAACGCCCGAGAGTTATGATATCGGGGGGTTGCTCCACGCCGGGAAGAATCAGATTCTGCTCATCGGGCGAAACGCGGGCAATGTTCCGAACCCAGCCGCACTCTGGTTCCAAGCCAATATCGAAATGAAGGGTGGTGCCCGCGTAAAAATCGCCACGGATAATTCCTGGGAATGGTCAGCGACCTTGCCAAATGCTCGTGGTCAGTTCCCGGCGGCGAAGGCCGGAAAAGATTCGAGTCCTCTTGTCTGGCGCCCCATCGCCCCGGTTTCCGTTCTCACGGTGTGGAAGAAGGCCGAGGTGCGGATGTCACAGATGCTCGCCGGTTTGGGCGGCGCGAGCAACATGCCGGCTCGGGCCAGTTTGATGAAGTCGGATATGCTTCAGCGAGCCTTAGGTCGTCCCAATCGTGAACAGATCGTCTCGGAGCGACCGAATGAGTTAAGTACGCTGGAGGCCATCGATCTTTCGAACGGACAGGCGTTGGCTAATCTGCTTGGCAATGGGGCCGGTACTTTATTGCGCAAGCGCAAGTGGGCCTCGTCTGAACAGCTGGTCCACTGGCTCTACCTTTCTTCCCTGAGTCGCGCTCCCTCGGCAGCCGAGTTGAGGGTCGCCCTTGGCATCGTCGGCCCAGAACTCTCTGAGCAAGGCGTCGCTGATTTACTCTGGGTCGTCTGCATGCTCCCGGAATTCCAAACCATTCGCTGAACTATGAATACGTCGCTCCCCCTGGATCCCTCCTTGCCCGAGCCGCTCGCCCGGCGTGAGTTTCTGCGGATGCTGGCCGCAGCCGGCGCGGCCACCTTGTCCATGGGTGCTCCACGGGCCCTTGCCGCGGAAGAAAAACTGATTCAACCGAAGGCGACGGCGGACGCTTGTATCCTGATTTGGCTGGCGGGTGGCATGGCCGCTCCGGAGACCTTTGACCCCAAGCGCTATGTGCCGTATGAGAAGGGTTTATCGTATGAGCGCTTACTGAGTACGTTCCCGTCGATTCCGACGGCGGTTGACGGCATGCGAATTTGTGAAGGACTTGAAAACATCGCTGGCGTGATGGATCGGGGCACGCTGATCCGCTCGGCGGTGCAGCCTGACCTTGGGAGCATCCTGCATTCCCGCCACCAATTCCACTGGCACACCGGCTACGTGCCGCCGCAGACGGTCGCTTGTCCGCACATCGGTGCCTGGATGGCCCGCGTGCTCGGCCCGCGCAATCCGGTCATGCCCGCTTTCATTAATATTGGCCAGCGGCTGGAGGGAGTGGGCGAGAGCGAAGAGCTGAAGGCCTTCACTACGGCTGGTTTCTTTGGAGGCGAATTTGGCCCGATGAACCTGCCTTTCCCGGAAGAGGCTGCGGCCGCGGTCCGTCCGCCCAAAGGCATGGACGCGTCTCGGTTTGTCAACCGTGACCGCGAATTCCGCCGGCTGGTGGATGCCTCGGCGAACCGCGACATGCTCAGTGACTACCAGCAGCAGTCGATGTTGCGGGCCATGGATAATGCCTACCGTCTCCTGAGCGCGAAAGAACGTTCCGCCTTCGATATCTCTCTCGAAAGTAAGGAGGTGCAGCAGGATTATGACACTGGCCGCTTTGGTCGTGGCTGCTTATTAGCGCGGCGTCTCGTCGAGAATGGGGCCCGCTTCGTCGAGGTCACCACTGAGTACGTGCCGTTCTTCCAGTGGGATACCCATGGCAAGGGGCATGAGACGGTCGCCAAGATGCACGCCGAAATCGATCGGCCGATTGCGCGCCTGATTCGTGACCTCGAGCAGCGTGGTCTTTTGGATCGGACGCTCGTCATCATCGCGAGCGAGTTCAGTCGCGATGCGATGATTGAAGGCCGACCAGGCTCCAAGGCCGGCGACCAGGCTTTTAATAAGGGTAAGACCATGGAAAGCCCGGACCACTACGGACTGCACCGCCACTTCACCGGTGGCACGAGTGTCGTGATGTTTGGCGGCGGCGTGAAGCGCGGCCAGATTTACGGCGCGACGGCGGATGAGCGGCCGTTAGTCGCCATCAAGAACCCCGTCTCCGTCTCGGATATGCACGCCACGATTTTCCATGCGATGGGCATCAGCCCGAAGACCGCTTACGATATCGAAGGCCGCCCGTTTTATGCGACCGTGGACGGCAAGGGCGTGCCCGCTCCGATCTTTAGCTGAGCGCGGTTAGCTGCCGCAGCGCGGGGGCTTCGCGGGTGATGGCGAATTCAATGAGTTCGCCGGTGCGTTGCATGGCTTCTGCCAGGGGCATCTCCGGCGGCTTGATGCCGATGAGTAAGTCGAAGCGCGTGCGCAGGGCAGGGGAGTCATCGATCGAGCCCGCGATGCCGACGATTTTTTTGCCAAGCCGGCGGGCCATCTCAGCCACCCCCACGGGACCTTTCCCCTGCAGGCTTTGGGCATCGAGTCGTCCTTCGCCGGTGATAATCACGTCGGCGGCGGCGATGCGTGCCTCGAGGCCGATATGTTGGGCGACAATTTCGAACCCGCTGGTGAGTCGACCATCCGTGAAAGCCATCAGCCCGAAACCGAGGCCGCCCGCGGCGCCGGCTCCCGGCATGTCGCGCGGGTCGCACCCTAGATCTCTTTTCACGAGGTCCGCGAGGTGTTCGAGTCGATGTTCAAACCAGACGAAGTCGGTGACGCCTTTCTGGGGACCATAGATACGGGTGGCTCCCCGGGGGCCGAGCAGTGGGTTGTCGACGTCGCAGGCTACGACGACCTCGGCGGACCATGGCTGGAGGGGGGGGGCGACCCGGTCAGCTTCCAGGAGGGTTTCCAGCGTTGGGATAAACGGCTGCCCCTGTCGGTTAAAGCGGAAACCAAGGGCTAGGGCGACACCCAGCCCCCCGTCGTTGGTGGCACTGCCTCCAATGCCTATAAGGATGTTAAGGGCACCCAGCTGGGCGGCCTTTTTCAGGAGGATTCCTGTACCTAAAGTGTTGGCTGTAAGTGGGTTAAGTTTTAAGTCGGCCACCAGTGCTATCCCGCTAGCTGCGCTCATTTCCAGGACGGCCGTCCGTGTCTCCGGAAGCCATCCCATGGCCGCCTTAATCGGCCGCCCTTGGGCATCAACCGTTTCAACCAGGATGATTTGGCCATGCAGGGCCGCGGTCACCGCTTCCGTGGTGCCTTCGCCTCCGTCGGCGATCGGGCAAATGTCGATTTCAGCCTCAATATTGAGTGATTTCAGCCCATTTTTAATGTGACCAGCGATCGCCCCGGCCCCGAGAGAGCCCTTGAATTTGTCATTGGCGATTAAGATGCGCATCGGACCGGTCGGTCATGGTTAGCCTTCGGACTAGGGTGTTTTTATCAATGTTATAGGATAAGTGTCGCTTGATTATTGGCACCTTGGGGGTAGATTTTACGCACGCCCCGTGCTTGTAGTGGGGTAACTATACCCGCCCCTAACTCTCCCCAATATTTTTACCATGAAGCCGTTCCGTCAAACCGCCATCCTCGCCGCCCTCTTGGCCGCCGCCCTCTCTCACGCCGCCGATGAGCCCGTCGCCTCCAAGGAAGGGTTGGAGTTCTTCGAGAAGAACGTTCGCCCGATTCTCGCTGATCGCTGTTTCGAATGCCACTCGGCCGACAAGGGTTCCTCCAAGGGTGGATTGATTCTCGACTCGCGTGATGGCGCCTACAAGGGCGGCGATGAAGGCCCTTCCGTCGTGCCAGGCAACCTTGAGAAGTCCCTCCTGATTAAGGCGATTCGCTATACTGATCCGGAATTCTCCATGCCCCCGAAGAAGTCTGGTGGCAAGTTGCCCGACGACAAAATTGCCATCCTCGAGGAGTGGGTGAAGATGGGTGCGCCGATGCCGGCGGGTGGAGCGGCCAAACTTACCGGACTAACCGGCAAAGCTCGTCAACATTGGGCTTTCCAGCCGGTCAAGAAGTCCGCCGTGCCCACCGTGAAGAACAAGGATTGGGTTAAGAATCCGATTGATGCCTTCGTTCTGGCCAAGCTGGAAGACAAGGGCCTCGTGCCGAACCCCGTTGCAGATCCGGAATCTTTCCTCCGCCGTCTTTCCTATGATTTGATCGGCCTTCCTCCGACTTCCGAGCAGGTCGAAGCCTTTATCAAGGCTTACGAAGCCGGAGTTTCTTCCGACGCGATTGCGAATCGCACCGGTCGCCCGGCCAATAATGTCGAAACGGTCGTCGCCAAGCAGGTCGACTTTCTGTTGGCCTCGCCGCACTACGGTGAGCGCTGGGCTCGTCACTGGCTGGATACGGCCCGCTACTCCGATACCCGCGGACTGCAGGTCGACCAAGGCGACAGCTTGTTCCGCGATTATCGCTACGCCTACGCCTGGACCTATCGCGATTACGTCATTAACGCCTTCAATGACGACAAGCCTTACGACAAGTTCGTACTCGAGCAGCTCGCGGCGGACCGCCTCCCGGATATCGCCCCGGATGATGCTCGTCTGGCGGCCCTCGGTTTTATCACCGTCGGTAAGCGCTTTGAAGATGTGCACGACACGATTGATGAGCGCATCGACACCGTCACCAAGGCGTTCATTGGCCTGACCGTCTCTTGCGCCCGTTGTCACGACCACAAGTTCGACCCGATCCCGACGGCGGATTACTATTCTCTGCACGGCATCTTCGCTTCCATCGTCGAGCCGCTCCAGCACCCCACCATCGGGGCCACCGGTAAAGTCGCCGCGGCCGCTCGTTCCGACTTCCAGAAGCGACTCGCCATGCTGCAGGACGAGCAGGTCGCTGGCTTCTTTAAGTACATGCGTGAGACCCGCGCCCGCTACGAGCGTGAGATGGCTGGCCGTCTGATGCTAGCCACCGTGCGCGGTGGTTCAAGCGACGCCGGAGACTATTCTGAAAAATATAAGATCGACCTGCAAAGCATGACCGATTTCGCCGCGATGCGCGTCCAGAAGGATTCGCCGATCACCGGCCCATTCGCGCATGCCGCCGAGGTGCCGGTCGTCTATTTCGCCGAGCGTGCCCAGGCGGTCATCGATGAATCGCTCAACGACCCGGACCACCCGGTTAACCCGATTATCGCCGCCGCCCTCCGTGGCCTGAAGCCCAAGAAGCTCGATGATGTCGCCGCGGCTTACCAGAAGGCCTACATTGACAACAAGGCGGCCATCCTCGCTCACCTTGCGGTCCTCGCCAAACCTGGCGACGCCTGGAAGAAGTCTTCTCCGGCCATCGCCCAGATGGCGGGCTATCCGTGGGCTGTTCCTTGCTACGACGAAATCGTCGATAACGAGGAGATGATCTCGCTCTTCAGCACGCGTAAGTTCTGCGCGGAGTGGCAGAATCGCCCGGTCTACGGCGGCATCGGCAATCGTGCCCCGGCCGCTTATTTCCGCCACACGCAGATCAATGAGCTGCGCCTCTCGCATCCGGGCGTGCCCGGAGAAGCGATGGCCATCCAGGATTCCGAGGCCCCGAAGGACAGCTACGTCTTCATTCGTGGCGATAAGAACAAGCGTGGTGCCATGGTGCCCCGCCGCTTCCTTGATATCCTGACGATCGGCGATCGCCGCCCTTATGTCGATGGCAGCGGCCGTCTGGAGTTCGCCCGCTCCATTGTCTCGAAGGACAATCCGATGACCGCCCGCGTTGCCGTGAATCGTATCTGGATGAAGCACTTCGGTGAAGGCTTCGTGAATTCGCCGGACGATTTGGGTAATATGTCGGAGAAGCCTTCCCACCCGGAGCTGCTCGACTATCTCGCCGCCGACTTCATGGAGAACGGCTGGACCACTAAGCGCCTCCATCGCATGATTGTGATGAGTAACGCCTATCGCCTGGATTCTAATCCCATGGTCAACGCGCTTGTCGTCAAGAAGGGTGCCGCGGACCCGTTGAAGATCGATGCCAGCAATCGCCTGCTCTGGCGCGCCAATCTCCGTCGTCTCGATTTCGAGGCGATTCGCGACTCCATGATTCTCCTCACAGGCCGGTTGAATCCGGCCGTCGGTGGTCAGCCTGCGAATATCACTGAAGAGCCCTTTAGCTATCGTCGCAGCCTCTATGGTTATGTCGACCGTAGCCGCTTGAGCGATACGCTTGCCCAGTTCGATTACAGCGACCCCGACATGGCGAACTCGAAGCGTAACACGACCATCGTGCCGCAGCAGGCACTCTTCTTCATGAACAACGCCTTGGCCGTCGAGGCCGCCCGTGCCGTGGCTGCGCGCAAGGATGTCGTGAATGCGATGTCCGAGGATCAGCGCATCGTCGCCATGTTCCGTTCGCTCTTCCAGCGCCGTCCTTCCACGGCAGAGATTCGCATGGCTCAGGAATTCGTAACGAAGCAGAAGATGCAGGCCGCCACCGCCAATCTGCGGACTGCTGCCAAGGCCACGGTTGCCGGAGCCAAGGCCACGGCTATCGTCGCCAAGCCCAAGACGGGCGTCGTCGCTAATAACGCCAAGTCAGCGGGTAAAATGGCCGCACCGGCGATGGCCGAGGGAGCTGAAGAGACGATGATGGCTGCCACCACTGGACCAGGCGCCGAAGGGATGCTGCGGAATACGGGCGAGCTTATCTCTCGTAACCCGCTGAGCCCAATGGAGTTACTCGCTCAGGCGCTGATCCTTTCGAACGAGTTTGTTTACGTAAACTAAGTATAGTTTACGTGTTTTTAACGAGGCCGCCGACCTGGGCGGCCTCGTCTGTTTTAGGGTAAAATTGGGCAATGTATTGGTTGATATCCCCTGGGTCTGGATAACAATTTATACCTAATAGGACACCCCGTCCGTTGCGCCCCGCAACCGTCCTTCCCCTAACCATTTCTTTATGCTGATCCGTCTTAACGCCGTTCGCTTTCTTACTCTCTCCGCCGTGCTGAGCATCGCCCCCGCCGTGCGTGCGGCCGATGAGGCCAAGCCCGCGGAAAAAATGGATCCCGCTGGCCTTGAGTTTTTCGAGAAGAATGTCCGCCCGATTTTCACCGAGCGTTGCTACAAGTGTCACTCGACGGCGGAAGGTGTCTCCAAGGGCGGCTTGCTCATGGATACTCGCGCTGGCCTGCTGGCTGGCGGCGACCAAGGTGCGGCAGTCGTGCCCGGCGATCTCAAGAAATCATTACTCCTCGTCGCGGTGCACCAGACCGACCCGGAGCTTTCGATGCCTCCGCGTAAGGAAGGTGCCAAGCTTTCCGAAAAGCAGATTTCCGTGCTCGAAGAATGGGTGAAGATGGGCGCACCTGCTCCGATTGGTTCCGGCGGTGCGAAACTCACTGGCCTTTCTCAGAAAGCCCGTGAGCACTGGGCCTTTAAGCCAGTCGGCGAATATCCCGTGCCGACGAAACTCAGCCTGCCTGGCTGGTGCCAGACGGAAATTGATGCGTTCGTCATGTCCAAGCTGGACCAGCTCGGCTTGAAGCCCAGTCCGGCTGCCGACGGCGAAGCGCTGCTTCGTCGACTCAACTACGACTTGATCGGATTGCCTCCCTCCAACGCCGAAGTTGAAGGCTTCAGCCGCGAATACGATACGGCCGTCGCCCGCGATGTGCTTTCACTGCGCAATGGCCAGCCCGCCCGCGCCGCCACCGCCGTCGTGGAGCGCGCCGTGGATCGCTTGCTCGCCTCGCCTCACTACGGTGAGCGCTGGGCCCGCCACTGGCTCGATACCGCTCGCTACTCCGACACCAAGGGCCTGCGCCGTAATGGCGGGATTGAGAACTTCGAAAGCTCCTGGACTTACCGCGATTACGTCATCGATGCGTTCAATACCGATAAACCCTACGACCAATTCATCATCGAGCAGCTGGCGGCCGATCGTCTGCCGGATTTGGCCAAGGATGACCCGCGGCTCGCGGCCCTCGGTTTCATCACGCTCGGTAAGCGCTTCCAGAATGCGGACGACACGATCGATGAACGCATTGACGCCACGACCAAGGGCTTCCTTGGCCTGACGGTCGCCTGTGCCCGCTGCCACGATCACAAATTCGACCCGATTCCGGCGGCTGACTATTATTCATTGCACGGCATCTTCTCTTCAATCGGTGAACCGATGCAGTACCCGGTCATCCGTGACCCGTTGCTGCAGGGTAAGAACGCCCCCACCAACGCCTATCGCGCCGACTTCGATAAGAAGCACGCCGATCTCATCAACGAAACCGGCCGCGGCTACTATAAGCATATCGCCGGCCTTATGAACACCCTCCACAAGGAGTTCGGTCCGCGCGCCTTGGTTTCGATGGTCGGAGGGTACCGCAGCACCGCTGGTTATGACATCTTGAAGAAGTACGACATGCAGGAAAGCCGGGAAATCGACGGCTCCCTCATGGTGCGTGTGGATTCCCCCATCACCGGCCCGCTGGCGCGCCTGAAGCGCGTGAATGAGAAGACCTTTGAAAAGGATGCACCTGCCGCCATTGCCGAAGCGCTTGCGGACAAGAAGAATCCCGTCAACCCGATCATCGCTGAAGCCCTGCGGACGCTCAAGCCGCGCTCACTCGAAGAAGTCGCCTTGGCCTACCAGTCCGTCCTGCTGAAGAACCATGACAAGATCTTGGCTCACATTCAGCTCCGTTCCACGCCCGGCCGGAAGGGCGACAAGGATGATGCCGCCATGGCACAGCTCGCCTCCTATCCTTGGCCGTTGCCCAACATCGAAGACATCAACACGGTGCCGGCCCTTGAATTGCTCACCGAGGCCCGCACGTTCTGTGAAGCCTGGCAGGCCGCTCCGAGCCAGACCTTCCGCAATGGCAATAAGCCCGCCAAGTATTTCAAGTTCAAGGAACTCAACGAACTCGACATCACCCACAAGGGTGGTCCGGGCATGGCGATGGTCGTCACCGACAACGAGAAGCCTCGCGACAGCTACGTGTATATCCGTGGCGACCGAAATAAGCGCGGGGCCGTCACCCCTCGCCAGTTCTTGGAAATCTTAGCCGGCCCCGATCGCCTTCCTTTCTATGAAGGTAGCGGTCGTCGCGAACTGGCCCTGTCTATCGCGAGTCGTACCAATCCGCTGACCTCGCGCGTCCTCGTCAACCGTCTTTGGCTGCACCACTTCGGGGCGGGCATTGTCTCCACGCCTGACGACCTGGGCAATATGTCCGAAAAGCCAACGCACCCTGAGCTGCTCGACTGGATGGCCACTAACTTCGTCGAAAACGGCTGGTCGATCAAAAAGATGCACAAGAAGATCCTCTTGTCCGCCGCATATCGCCAGTCCGCGAATCCGAACACCAATTCCCAGGTCGCTCAGAAGGGCGCCGTTGATCCCTTCAAAGTGGACTCCAGCAATAAGTTCATCTGGCACGCCAATCTCCGCCGCCTCGACTTCGAGAGCATCCGCGACTCCATGCTGGTTCTCTCCGGCAAGTTGGACCGCGCCTTGGGTGGACGCGCGGTTAATATCACCGATGAGCCTTACAGCTATCGTCGCACAATTTACGGCTTCATCGATCGCGACCGCTTGAGCGAGTTGCAAACGCAGTTCGACTTCGCTGACCCCGACATGGCGAACACCAAGCGCTCCACGACC
>CAISXT010000145.1 GCA_903889525.1 uncultured Opitutia bacterium
CTTAATGAGCAATTGGAATTGGCCGAGCATGTCCGACTCGCGGGCCGGAACCGCCAAATGGAGCTCACGCAGGTCGAGGTGCACTTGAATCGCCTGCATGAGGTACTTATCCGTAATGGCGGGAAAATTTATCCCGTCACCTCCACGACCGATTTCACGGAGATGGTGGTCATGGCCGCCATCGTGGCCGGTTCGATCCGCAGCTTCTTCCTGCAGCCGTTCAAGATCCCGACGAACTCCATGTGGCCCACGTACAACGGCATGACCGCCGAGGTGCGGGCCGCCGACGAGCCCGTCCCGAGCCTGGCGATCCGCCTACTCGAGAAGGTCCAGTGGACCTGGACCTACGTGATTCCGGCTGAAGCGACCGGTGAGATTGGTATCCCGATTTACGGCAACAAACAGGCCGGATACAGCCTCCACCCCCGTGAACAATTCGACGTCGATCATAAACGAATCGTCGATGACGGCATCTTTGGCACAGGCATCTGGAAGAGCCCGGCGGACAAGCACAAGATGCAGGTCGGCAACACGATGCAGTCCGTGCTCATGCCCGCCGACTTCGGTTTCGAAACGGTGCTACTTCGCACGTTCTTTCCCGAAGAGGCGAAGCTGAAGCTGCCCCGTCAGGACCAGGATCGCTGGCGCGTGGTCTTTGCCAAGGCTGCCCGCGAAGGTCGTATCAAGAGCGGGCCGTTCGGTCCGGTGCTGATGACCGGCAAGCAGGCGACCGCCGGTCAGACCATGCTCAACTTTGATATCCTCACGGGTGACATGCTCTTCGTCGATCGGATGTCCTACAACTTTGTCGACCCGGCTCGCGGTGATACGATTGTCTTCCGGACGAATAACATCCCGGGATTAAATGACCAATACGGTCAACCGTCGCAGAACTATTACGTGAAGCGCCTTGCGGGCGTACCCGGCCAGAAGCTCCGCGTAGGTGAGAAGGGCGAGCTTTTCGTCGACGGCAAAGTTGTCACTTCGCCCGAGCCCATGGTGCTCAACAGCCGACGGGCGATGGACCAGGGTTACTTCGGTTATTTCCCTGAAGCGGACGGCGATCGTTATGCAATTCCCCTGCAGCAGGAATACACGGTTAAGGCCGGGCATTATTTCGCGATGGGCGATAACTCTTCGAATAGCTACGACTCGCGCGGTTGGGGTGAAGTGCCTGCCGAGGACGTCGTCGGCAAGCCGCTCTTCATTCTGCATCCATTTACGAAGCACTGGGGCCCGGCGAAGTGAGCCCCACCCGGATGGCCCTTTCCCTTCGAAGCGCCGTCCCTGCCGATCGCCACGCCATCGAGGCGTTGGTTTTCTCCGTGCTCGCGGATTACGGCCTGCACGGGGATCCGGAAGGTACGGACCGCGATCTGGCCGATTTGGACGGCGTGTATTTGAAGTCGGGCGGTGCGTTTGATGTCTTGATCGACGAGGCCGGCGAAGTCGTGGGTTCGGTCGGCTTGGCACGGGTCTCCTCTGCGACCTGCGAACTACGAAAGATGTACCTGGCCCGTTCGGCCCGTGGCCAAGGCCACGGACGTCGGCTGCTCCTTCATGCCTTGGAGCGGGCTAAGCAGCTAGGGTTCCGTCGGATCGAACTAGAGACCGCCTCGATGCTTTGTGAGGCCATCGCGCTCTATGTCGCTCACGGCTTCAAACCGTTCACCTCAGCGCATCTATCGCCGCGTTGCGATTGCGCTTACTCTCTGGAACTATCCTGACCGACGCCATGTCCTGGATCCTCTATCGCCACTATAAATGCAATCACTACCTGCGTCTCGGGGTTGCCGCGCATTCCGAGGATCTTTCACCTCAGGTAGTCTACCGCTGCCTGTATGATAATCCTGAGGCCCGCACCTGGGTCCGCCCGCAAGCGATGTTCGAAGGCACGATTGAAGACGGTCGCCAACGTTTCACGCCGGTGGGTCGACTGCGTCTCGTGCAGCCCGAAGACATGCGCACCGTCCTGGCTTTCGGCTACGGCGAGTGGAAGCAGGACAAGACTTTTGACCAGTACTGCGCCGGCAAGGACACCGATCGGAATCACCTGCGTGGCACGCGTTACCTGCTTGAGGACGCCGCGGGGCAGCCCGTCGCCGCGTTGAACGTCCTGCGCTTCCGTGAAAGCCTCATCGGCTTCGCTTCCGTGGCGACCGCTCCGGATCAGCGAGGTAAAGGCTACGGCTCATTGTTGTTGCGCGCCGTCATGGAGCTACATCGCTTCGCCCAGCCCGACCTTCGCTTCGTGCTCTTCTCCGAGATCAAACCGGCGATCTACGAGCGCCTCGGTTTCCACGTCCTACCGCCGGAGCATCAGCACTTCCTGCCGACACCGGCCATGGCCACCGGCGAGTCGCCGTTGTCCGAGGTAGAAGGTGAATTCCTGAAGGCCTATTTCTAGGTCGGTGGCAGATGCCCGTAGGTTAAGTTAGTTTAGCGACTGGAGATTACACCTTCCAAGTGTCCTTGTCCTTCCGGAGCGTCCACGGCCAGATCATGTCGTCGTCGATCATGTTAGGCGGGCAGTCGATGGACCACATGTAGGACGGGAAGTGGTGGTAGAACAGATTGCGCAGACGGCGAGCCGTCGCCGTCTCGGCCTCGGCTACGCCGATCCTGGCCAGCATGCGCTTGGCCTCCTGCCGGTGTTCGTCGCCCCTAGGGTCTGGCTCCGTTTCCTTCCGGGCCTTACGGCTGGCCTTGGCGTCCTTCGCCAGGGTCGTGAGGATGTATGACCGGAAAGCCGTGACATCGTCGTCTTGGGTCTCGCCTGCGACCGAGCCCAGCAGGCATGACCTCAAGGTCGTGGCCAGCGTCTGGGGGGTACTCCGGGCATGGATCTCCAAGTATCCAAGGTCACGCAGCCGGCGGAACGTGACGCCATGCAGGTGAATCATCTCCGCCCTGCAGGTGCCCTTGGCCTGCCCGGACATGCAGGCGATGATGTGCCTGTCGGCTTCGCAAATGACGGGCTGCGGGCGGCGAGGATCGGGTGCATCGCATCCTGGCGCGAAGTTCCGCAGCGCTTGGCTGAGCTTAACCCAGCTGGTATCACGGCTCACCCTGTAGCCGGCTTGTCGTAGTTCCGTTACGACGATGTCTTTGTAGCAGAGCACCGTGTTGCTGTCGTTGCCGCGCATGCCTCGCTGGAGCATGCGGTAGAGTCCTTGATATCGTGGGTTCATAAAAGGGAGAGCACGGGCCGGATCACAAAACAGGAGCGCAGCACCAAGCTCCCCGCAGGGAACCGTCCTGCCCGGACGGCTTAACAGGGTGCCTTGCTTCATGCTCTGCGTGAGCCGTTAAGCTCAGGCCCGTACTCTAAAGTAATTTGTAGGTGAGATTGGTCTCATCAGTCCGGGCTTTACCCGGAGACAGGTCAGCTTTCGCCAACCCGTTTCGACCTTTTCACATCAGCTCGAGAGCGCCGAGAAGCTCGATTAGTCCAGCTTACTAACTCCGTCGCGCCCGGGAGTCTGAATCCTTCAGCATACTTGAGGCCCTTTCTCTTCGCCCGGTCCAAGGCTCGCCAAGCTACATGGTAAGAGGTTGAGTAAGCTTCTTCCACCAGTCGGCTCGTGGCCGTCCTGTTTCCGGCCCGCAGTTGTTGGTACAATTCAGAACAGGTCCGATGCAAGCTAACAGCCGAGACGTATTCATGATGGGCTATCTGTTGGATGTGTGAGAGTTTACTTATGTTTTTATTCATGGGAGGAAAGTGGCCGTTGGCCGGCGCCCCGCAGGTGTCGGCTTTCTGGGGGCGGCGTTACTCGGCGCGTGGAAATGAAAGGGGAGCACGGGCCGTGCCCAGGTTTGCACCTGGACACCTTCGGCGTACCGGAGGCCTCATTGGCATAACCACCAAACTCCATTCAGGATTTTACTCCCTATTTTGCGTCTGAGCGCCCATTAACCAGGGCAATTTCATAGGTGGCTTGCTGTCGTGTTCGGCGGGAGTTTCTAAACTCCGGCCCGTGCTCTAAAGTAAAAAGGGTGCCGTCGCCGGCGGCCCGACAAGGTTCTGGGTGTTCAGGGACTCACTCGAGTTCCTGCTTCCAGACCTTGCGGCTGGAGGCTTTGAACACGACCCTAGAGCGGAAAGCCCGGGTCGGCTTCGGCATGGCCTTGCGGACTGCCTGGTACACCTTTGCGGAGGTGATCCGTTCGAGTTTTCTCATGGTGTTATTTGGTGAAAAGGTAACGTGCTTTCGGTCCCGCGGCGTGATCAGCTGGCACGGCTTGCGAGTTAATCGGACTGCTTAGGCTCCAGGGATCGCCCCATGGCATGATCCTTTGCAGCCATATTATCGCATCATGGTTGGTGATGACGTTAGCAATCAGAGGGCCCCGAGATGATTGCCCCAACCTCACTGGCTTAATCCGTCGCGGCCTAGGCACGGGCGAAGTAACGATTCGCCGATCGGGTGTTTGTTGGACCAGTCACCTCTGGTAATTCATCCCCCGGGCCGGCGTTTGAACTATGAACTATGCGGCCCGTATAGTTTCCATCTGCGCCGATGCATTTCCCATAGGAACATGAGGTCATCCAGACGTTCCTTGGCGTGGATCGCATAGATGGCGGCTTCCTGCTCCTTGGCTTTCACCAGCATCCGCCAAGCCTCGTCCTTGCGCGCGTAGGCTGCGGCGATGCGCTGGCGGTGCGCCGCGATGAAGTCTTCGGCATCGATGCGGCGCCAGAGGTTCTCGAGCGCGTTCAGTCCGGCCAGGAATTTGCCGAGACGGCGCTCGGCGGCGATGGCATCCGCCTTCGCGAGGTCGAACTGGGCATCCCAGTGCAGGACCTCGGTGAACGCCTGATTACGGAGCCGGCGCAGCTCCTTCACTCTCTGCTTATTCATCGTCTAACACCTCCATGTTTTTTTGGTTTTTCATAATTTTGGAAAGGGGGGCCACGAGGGTGCTAGGTTCGTGGACCGCATTGATGAACCAGGGCGGTACCTGGTAACAAAAGGTGCCGTTACCGGCCCCTTGAGGTCCCGGGTCAGGTGACCCAGGGACGACGAAAAACTAACTCAACTTTCAAGGAGCGCTGCCGTTGCGTGAGGGGTGAAGAGTCCGCGCTCTGGGCGGAGTTCTGCACCGCTCGGTAGGCGGCTGATGGAGATACAATAGCATAACAGACAGTTGAATGTCAAGATATGAATACAACTTACTGTTAATAATATTATGGCCCTAAGCGGGCCATATTTAACCCATTACGGCTTAATCCCCTAAAGATGTGGCCCGAACCAATCCCGAGTGGCGCCGTCTGACCCCGTCCTCATTTGCCGCCGGATTTAGCGGAACGACTTCTGGCGCCAGGCGGCGTCGGCTTCGCGGTCGGTCCGGAATTCGATGACGCGGACGCCTTTGCCGCGCACTTCGAGGAGTCGGCGCAGGTCGTTCCAGCCGGCGGCGAGGTCATGGCGTACCTTGTGCGCAGCGCAGAGTTTACCGAGGTCGGTCGCCTGGGGCGTGCCCCAGAGCTGTTCGAAGCGCGCGCTCTTCGCGACGGCGAGGTGATTGAAGATGCCGCCGCCTTGGTTGTTGATCACGAGGACGGTGAGGTCGCCGCGATGGCCGTAGGCAGCGAGCAGTGCGTTGCTGTCGTGCAGGAAGGTCAGGTCGCCGCAGAGGAGCACGGTGCGCTTGCCGTCGAGCGAAGCGCCCAGCGCGGTCGAGACGGTGCCGTCGATGCCGTTGGCGCCGCGGTTGGTGAGGATCTCGGGGCCGGGGCCGGGCGGATGGTAGAACCACTCGAGGTCGCGGATCGGCATGCTGCTGCCGACGAACAGGCGGTCATCGGGACCGAGGGCTTCATCGAGCAGCGAGACGACGCGGCCTTCGAAGGGCCAGTCGACGTTCACGATGCGCGTCAGTTTCTTGGCGGCGGCTTTCTGGGCCGTCTGCCAAGCCTTGGCGTAAGCGGAGGGTTTCGACGAAACCTTGTCGCCCGAGGGCACGAGCAGTCCATCGAGGCGGCTCCAGCGGGAATGGGTTGGGTCGGTGTTCTCGCCGGCCCGGCCAATCTGGATGACGGTGATGTCGCCTTCCTTCAGCCAAGCGCGGAGGGCCTTGCTGGTCGGGAGCGGGCCGACAAATACCGCGGCCTGTGGACGCAACGTGCGCGCCGACTTAGCACCGCGTAGGATGAGGTCGTAGCCCGAGACGAGCGAAGCATCTCCGGCAAGGTCGCCGCGAAGTGTGCCCGCACCGTCCGCAAGAATCGGCCAACCGGTCAGCAGCGAAAGTTCGCGGAGGGCGGCGGCACTTTCGTTGCGATCTTCAAAGGCATGCGGGCCGACCACGATGACGCCGCGCTCGGTCTTCGGGAGCAGGCTGGCCACCGTGGCGGGAGTGAGGGTCGGGCGGACAATGCCGCACGGCGGGACGGCCGTAAACGTCTCGAGACCCAGGCCCTTGGGCGCCTTGAAGCCCTTTTCAGCGTCAGAGGGCGCCAGAGGGTCGCGGAAGGGCAGATTGAGGTGCGTGGGCCCAGCGAGAGGGCCTTGCGCGCGCTGCCAAGCGTCAACCAAGAGCTGGCGCCAATGACGGAGCAGGGTGAGGTCGGTCGAAGGCACGGCGGCTTCGGCCGCCCAGACGGGATAGCCGCCGTAGAGGCCATTCTGCGTAATCGTCTGACCAGAGTGGCACTCGCGTAGCTCGGGCGGGCGGTCCGCGGTCAGGACAAGTAAAGGCGTGGCCGAAAGTCGGGCTTCGACGACGGCGGGCAGGTAATTGGCGGCGGCGGTGCCAGAGGTGCAGAGCAGGGCAGCGGGGCGACCCGTGGCCTTGGCGAGCCCGAGGGCGATGAAGCCGGCGGAACGTTCGTCGAGGGCGACGGTGATGTGCAGGCCGGCGGATTCGGCGAAGGCATGGGCGAGCGGGGTTGAGCGCGAGCCAGGTGAAATCACGACGTGCGTCAGGCCCAGTCGGCGGAGGGTGCGCACGCCCACGTCGGCCCAAAGGGCGTTCGTGTTCAGGTGCTTCGTCGCGCGGGCCATGGGAATAGGCAACCCGCCCAAGGCGGGGCTGTCCAGCGTGGGCTTGGTTTTGGGTTTAAGCCCGGCCGATTAGCCCTATCTTTTCCCTTCAAATGGAGATGTTCCTGCACTTCCTGCCCCTGATCATCGCCTTGGCCATCCCCGTGTTCCTGCTTCACGCGATTTTCTGGAGCATGTCTTTCACGATCGACGCAACCCATGTGCAGGTCCGCTTTTACGGCTATGTGGCGCGTAAGGTTGCGCTCAGCGACATCGAGTGGGCCGCCCATGATTGGGTTTTCTGGAACGAGCATTGGACCAATACCCTAGACCCTAAGCGCCTCCTGCTCCTTCGCCGTCGCACCGGTGCTTTCAAAAATTTTCTGATCAGCCCGACCTCACCACAGGAATTTCTCCAAGAGCTCGCCGCCCGCGGCGTCACGATTCGCTGACTTTTTATGCATAAACTGTTCACCCTTATTTTCGCTGCGACGGCCGCCCTTGCGGCGGACGCGCCGCCGTTCTTCGCGATGGATACCGCAGCGAAACTCCCGCCGGCAGATTGTGCGCAAGTGCTCGCCGACCTCGGCTACGCGGGATTGGGCGGTACGCCGTCGTCGGCTAAGGCTTATGCCGCGGCCTTGGGCGCCAAGAAGCTCGTGCTCTTTAACGGCTACCACGTCACGAATTTTTCTTATGCGCAGACGGCCATGTCGGTGGATCTTAAGAAGGCCGTCGATGACTTGGCTGCGGCGGGTGGCTCGGTGCTTTGGCTGGGCATCAACAAGGTCGACTTCCCGATGGGCATCAAATTGCCCCCAGAATACGGAGATACGATTGTGGTACCCCAGCTCCGCCAACTGTTGGCCTACGCAAAGCCCAAGGGCGTGAAGATTTCGCTCTACCCGCACACGGGTTTCTGGGCCGAGCAGTTTGAAGTCTGCGTGCGCGTCGCGGAGAAGGTCGACGACAAGGCCCTCGGGGTGACGTTCAATCTCTGCCACTGGCTGAAAGTCGAAGGCTCCGAGCGCGACCCGTTGCCGTTGATCAAGGAGGCGCTGCCTCGTCTAAACTTTATGACGATCAACGGCGCTGACACGGGCGACACGCAGAAACTCGGTTGGGATAAACTTATTCAACCGCTGGGCCGCGGTTCGTATGATGTCGCCTCGCTGGTCACGAAAGCCCGTCGCGCGGGTTATCGCGGCCCTTTTGGCTTCCAGGGTTTCGGCATCAAGATGGACTCCAAGGAACTTCTCAAGGAGACCATGGAGGGCTGGAAGAAGATGGTCAGGTAGGGCGTGGTTTTCCGAACCCGCCGTTGACCCGATCGAGGTTCGTACCTCCGTCCGCGAACGGACGGCTCGGAGAGCCGTCCCTACCTTGAGCCATTAACCCTATCGGCCTGCGTGGCACGATGCCTCGGGTAGGGCGGGTTGTCCTCAACCCGCCGTTGACCCGATCAAGGTCTGTACCCAAGGCTTCGCAGCCGTTCACCATGCCAGCAGATTCCCAGGTGACCTTCAGGCCACCCAACAAAAAACCCCGGTGGCCCGGGGTTTCGTCAGCAGCCTGAGTTCAGGCTTACTTGTGATCCTTGGCGTGCTCGGCGAGCGGGCTGTAACCGAAGTCCTTCTTCAGGTCGCGCCAGGAAGCGTGGACGTGGTTCGCGCCGTTCTGGAAGTTGGCGAACTCGAGGAGGAAGGTCGGGCCCTGAATGCTGTAGTAGTGGGGCTGGCCGGCTTCGGTGCCGCCGTTGTAGCCGAAGAAGAGCTGGTCTTCCGGCATCTTGCTGATGGCGGCCATTTCATTGATGGCGAAGTCCGAGCGAGCGCGGCCGACGTATTCAGCGATGATCTTACCAGCCAGTTTCTTCTGGTCAGCGGTCAGTTCGGAGAAGGCGACACCCTTGTGCTTAATGATGCCGTCAGCCTTCGGCTTGTTACCGGTGATGACGTCCTGCGGGGTTTTGCCAGGGAAGAAGGCGGCCTTGCTCTGGTCAGCGGTGAGGGACTTGGCGAGTTCGCGGCCGAGGGCGTCTTCCTGATCGAGGAGTTCGAAGCCGACGAGGCCGGGCATCGTGTCACCGACGTGCGTGGTGTCGGGCTTCACCTGGCCAGGATTGGTGCCGAGGAAGGAGGGCGTGGAGCCGACGAGGACGCCGTCGACGATGGTGAAGTTCTGCGAGCAGTGGTGGCCTTCCCAGCGGAAGCCCCAGGTACCATGCGCGTCAGGCTTACCGAAGATCGACACGAAGTAGTTTTCAGCATCGCGCTTGTTAGCACCCTTGCCTTCTTCGATGAGGAAGAGGAGGTATTCGAGGGCCATGACGGATTCGACCTTCATGTGGCCGCGCTGGCTCAGGGAGACGGAGAGCAGGGCCTGGGCGAAGTGGCGCTGGCCGGGATTCATTTCCTTAATCGGCAAGCCGAGGCGCACGGCCGGGACGAAGATCCAGTGGGTGCGTTCGGCGCCGTCGAATTCAAAGGTGGCCTTGGCTTTTTGCTCGGCCGTCAGGGAGCCGAGGAAGGCATTGGCAGACTTGGCCATTTCTTCGCC
>CAISXT010000146.1 GCA_903889525.1 uncultured Opitutia bacterium
ATGTCGCAACCCTTCCGCCTGAGGCTGAGCCAGCGCCGCCACCTGCGATGCCAAGTAGGTCACCGCGGCATTATCGTTGAACGAGGTCAAGAGGGTCGAGACGCCAAGCAAGGCCCGCTCATCGAGCCGCCCGAGCACCGGCCCGATCCACCAACCCTGGACCCCACCCAGGACCACCAGGCCAGCCAAGAAAAAACCGACGAGCAAAGGGCCGCGCAATTTCATGGACTCCTGCCATGTCGGCGTGGCCACGGTGAAGGCGAGGAAGGCTAAAAATCCCCCGACCATCAGGTCCAGGTGATGACCGGAAAGCATGACGACCGTCCAGACCATCAGCGCGAGGTGAACGAAGGTCACGTAAAACGGAATCGCGGGTTCAGTTTCGGAGTCCGCCGGGGCGACGGGTAATGCGGCGAGTTCCCGCCGGAAAAACCACCCATAACTTGCAGTGGAAATCATGATTGCGCTGATCGCCGCCAGTCCGAAACGGCTAAAAACCTCCGAGAGCCCCCAGTCCCATTTCGCCACCACCATGACCATCGGCGGCGCGGCGAAGTGCGTGAGCGCACCCCCGACCGAAATATTTACAAACAGGAGGGCAAGGGTGCCATAGGCCAAGCTGCGCGACGGTTTTAGCCTGTAAAATTGAGATGAAAGCAGCATGGCTGCGATGGTCATCGCCGCGGGCTCCGTGATCAGTGAGCCCAATAAAGGGGTCACGGTGAGCAGTACGAACCATTGGGCCGCAGGTGATCCGCCCAAGCCGCGGGCGACCCGTTCAAGTAAAACCGAGGCGAGCCGCATGACCGGACGCGAAGCGGCGATGACCATGATCACGAAAACAAAAACGGGCTCGATGAACTTCGAGGAGGCCGCAGGAGTCGCACCCGCATAATCCCCGCTCTCGATGTACTGGCAGGCAAAAGCCCAGCCCTTGCCCGGCCAGCAACTCAACGTCGCGAAAAGAACGAAGGCCCAGAGTCCGAACACGGCTTCGACCTCGCCGAGCAGATGCAAGATAGCGCCCCGGCGCGGGGCGAGCGCCTCGACCCGCTGGGCGATGCGGGCAAAGCGTGGCGCCAGAAAAGCATGCACGACGGCAGCCAAGAAAATCATCGTCGCCACCGGGAGAAACGAATCTCCCGATGACGCGGCGACCAGTTCCTGCCAGAGTCCAGATTGCATAGGCATGCCCCAGCCCAAGGCGTTCCACCCGGGTTGGCAACCCTTGCCGACGGTGCCTACTTAGTGGGAGTCGGGACGACGTCAGGTCGGGCACCGCCGAGGGCTTTCACGAGGTCGACCTGCGCACCGAGGCGGTCGAGGCGCACGCGGGCGACGGCGACCTGCGATTCGGCGAGTAGCCGGCGGGCGGCCAGAAACTCGAGCGGGGCAATCTGACCCTGATCCCGGCGAGCCGCCGCAATCCGGAAAGCCTCTTGGGCCGCGTTCGCCCGACGGCTGGCAGCTTGCATCGAAATCATCGTCTCGCGCACATCGGTGAGGGCGTCACGCACTTCGCGAAAAGCGGTCAGGACGGCCTTCTCGTAAGCGGCGGCAGCCTGATGCTGGGCGGCGATGGTGGCGTCGACGCGCGCAGCGGTACGACCGAAGTCGAGGAGAGGCACGCTCATGTTGAGACCGAGGAGCGAGGTGCCATTGCCACTGCCGAGTACCGAGGTGAATTCCTTACTCTCAGCGCCAAGGGCACCGGTGAGGGAAAATGTCGGGTAGTAGGCGGCCTTGGCGTAACCGATGCGGGCGTTGGCGGCGATGAGCGCCTGCTCGGCGGCGACGACGTCGGGGCGGCGGCGCAGCAAATCGGAGGGCAGACCAGCGGCGGGCGGAGCCGGCGTGGCGGCCGCGAGCGTGTTCTCGGACTTAACCACGAGGTCGGGCGTACCGATGAGGAAACCGAGCAGGTGCTCGGCTTGCGCGCGCGAACGGCGCGAGTCGGACAGAGCCGAGACGGCGATAGCCCGGGCGACTTCGGCGTGGGCCGCATCGCCAGGTCCGGCGGCCCCGAACTTAACGCGTTGGACGATGATCCGGAGTTCTTCCTCGCGGGCGGCAAGCACTTCCTGCGCGGCCATCAACTGGGCATCCGCCGAACGGACGAGACCATAGGCCTTCACGACCGAGGAAACGACGCCGAGCTCGACCTGTTGGCGAGCCTCGTCGGCGCTCAGCAACTGAGCCCGGGC
>CAISXT010000147.1 GCA_903889525.1 uncultured Opitutia bacterium
CCCGATGGTGGCGATTTGATTCTGCCAGTGCCTCCGGGTACGCAGGTGCTCGAAGAGGGCTCCAACCGTCTCGTGGCTGAACTCACCGAGCACGGTGAACGCGTCATCCTTCTTGCCGGTGGCAAAGGCGGTATGGGTAACATGAATTTCAAGAGCTCGGTTAATCAGGCTCCGCGTCGCACGACCCCGGGTTACCCCGGCGAAGAAGGCACCTTCCGCATCGTGCTGAAGACGATCGCCGACATCGGCCTCGTGGGCTACCCGAACGCCGGCAAGTCGACGCTAACCAATCTCCTCACGGCCGCCCGCCCGAAGATGGCGCCGTATCCGTTCACGACCTTGCACGTCAACGTGGGCGTGATCGATTACGAAGATCGTTTCGACCGCATCGTCATGGCGGACATTCCTGGTCTCATCGAAGGAGCCCACGAAAACCGCGGCCTCGGTCACCAGTTCCTTCGCCACGTCGAACGCTGTTCGTTGCTGGTGTTCATCATCGATATGGCCGGCAGCGAGAACCGTAATCCGTGGGACGACCACCGCATCCTTGAGCGCGAACTTCGCCTCTACTCGCCGATTCTCGCCGCGAAGCCGCGCATCATCGTGGCCAACAAGATGGACCTCCCCGAAGCCGCGGCGAAACTGAAGCTGTTCCAGGAACGCGTGAAGGATATCGTCATCCCAATTTCTTGTTACTCCCAGGCCGGCATCCAGGAATTCCGCGATAAACTTTGGGCCGCCGTCAAAGGCCCGGTCGACCAGCGTCCGAAGGCTCCGGCCCCCTACGTCGAGCCAGCGGTGGCTAAGCGTCTCGCCAAGGTGCATCCAGGCAAGGTCGTTGCCGCGAAGCCTGCGAAGGGTAAGCCAGCGAAGGCCAAGGCCGTGAAGAAGCCTGCCGTGAAGAAGCCCGTCGCGAAGAAGCCCGTCGTGAAGGCGAAAGCTAAGCCCGCCCCGGCGAAGAAAGTCGCCCCCCAGAAGCCTCTCCCGAAGAAGTCCAAGCCCGTCGCCAAGAAGAAGTCCCCCGCCAAGGTGGTAGCCAAGAAAAAGCCCGCCCCGGTGAAGAAAAAGAAAGCGACGGTCGTTAGGGCTAAAGCGTCAAAGCGGGCCCGGCGCTGACCTCGCGGGTAGGTCATATTGGTTTGGCAACTGCTGGCGTAAGGGCAAATTGGCCTGACTACCCCACTGCCGTTCCCCGTCTGTTCAGGACGATGGACATTGCCGTTCCCCATGCCCTCGCTTCGCCCGTCCTTTTTCCTCAATGCCTGCCTGGGTTTGCTGTTCTCCGTGGCGCTTACCGCGGAAGGCGCCGAGTCGATCAAGCCGGCGATCCAGCCATTTTTAGAGGCCCACTGCACGGGGTGCCATGATGCGGAAACAAAGAAGGGGAATTTGGACCTCACCGCGTTACGTGACCAGTTCACGGAGGCCGAAAATTTCAGCCGCTGGGTGAAGATTCATGACCGGATCGAGTCCGGCGAGATGCCACCCAAGAAGAAGGCCCGCCCGCCAGTAGCGGACGTCGTCGCGGTGCAGTCAGTTTTATCCCGGGCCCTCCTCCAAGCCGAGGCGGCCAACCAAGTCGGTGGTGGTCGGACGACTTTGCACCGGATGACGCGTTCCGAGTACGAGAATACCGTCCGTGATCTTTTTGCTCTACCGGGCATCGCCGTGCGGGCTGGCCTCCCGGCCGATGGCTCCGCCCATGGCTTCGATAATAACAGCGACGCGCTGGATATCTCCCATGTCAATTTAGCCCGCTACATCGACGCCGCGGATACCGTATTGAATATGGCCATTGCGACGCGCCCGACCGCTCCCGCCACTTCGTTGGTGCGGCTTTCCTTGGCCCGTAATTACGAGCCGGACATCATGCTGATGAATGGTGACGCGATGCTCTTCCGAGATAAGAAGCCGGACCCAGTTTTCCCGCCGGCAGGCGAATACGCCCACGTCGACCAAGGTGCGCATGAGCAGATTGGTATTTTTGATCGCATGAGTAGCGTGGGAGTCTTCCGCCATGAGGATGATTCATGGAACCCTTACTTCCGCCATTTCGCCTCATTGTATCCGGGCCGTTATCGCATCCGGGCCTCCTTTTGGAGTCTCACCTGGGATAAGGGTGAAGTTCGCCCGGCTCGTGGGGTGGAGGCCGCGCGACTTTCGGTCGTGCAGTTTAATGAGAATGGCCGCGGCGGGCAGCACCCAAGCTATGTGCTCGGCTATTTCGCCGCCCCCTCGCTCGAATCCAAGGTCCACGAGATGAATGTCTGGTTTAACGAAAAAGAGACCATTGGTTTTAATACCGCGTCACTCGCTCCGATTAGGCTTTATCGTATCGGTAACTACGGCCCGAAGGGTCGCATCATGGGCTACACGGGGCCTTGCGTCGTCAGTGACTGGGTTGATATCGAAGGCCCGTTCAATGACGTGTGGCCACCGCTTAGCCACCAGCTGCTTTTCGGTTCGCTGCCTATCTCGGAAATCAAGCCTGACCCCAAGGCGGCTCAACGCCCCCCGGTGCGCGTGCCGCTTCGGCAGGACATTATCGGTTGTCGCAATCGGCCCGAGCCCGAGAAGGGTATCTGGTCCGTCACCAGTGCTCATCCCCTGGCGGATGCGGATAAACTCCTGGCCGACTTCCTACCCAAGGCTTTTCGCCGTCCAGTGACGGCGGAAACGCGCGCCCAATACCTAGCCCAGTTTGATCTACGCGTGAAGGCTGGCGATTGTTTTGAGACCGCCATGCGGTGGGTCTATCGCGCCGCACTGTGCTCTCCGGACTTCCTTTACCACGTTGAGGCCCCTGGAAAGCTAGATGATTATGCCTTGGCCTCGCGGCTCTCCTACTTCCTTTGGAATTCGCAACCGGACGAGTTGCTGGCCGGCCTGATTACCTCTGGTCAGATCCGCGACCCCAAGGTGCTCGACCAACAAATCGAGCGTATGCTCAGTGACCCGAAGTCCGATCGCTTTGTGGAAGATTTTCTCGGTCAATGGCTGAAGCTGCGCTCCATCGGCGTGAACGACCCTGACAAGAAGCTCTACCCGGAATTTAATCCTTACCTGCAGGATTCAATGGTCTCGGAAACGCGCGCCTATTTCCGCGAACTGCTGGAACGTAATCTCGACGCTAGTTTCCTAGTGCGTTCGGATTTCGCGATGCTCAACGAAAGGCTCGCCGTGCATTATGGTATCACGGGCGTCAGTGGCCCGGAAATCCGCAAGGTCACGCTCCCCGCGGGTTGTGTGCGCGGAGGCTTTCTCACCCAGGCCGCCCTCCTGAAGGTCACCGCCAATGGGACCACGACTTCTCCCGTGGTGCGTGGCTCTTTCGTGATGGCGCGGCTACTGGGTCGCCCGCCTGAGCCACCGCCCGCCAATGTCCCCGCCGTCGAACCAGATGTCCAAGGTACGACCACGATCCGGGAACAGCTGGCCAAACATCGTGCCGATCCCGCGTGCGCCTCCTGTCATACGAAGATCGATCCCGCTGGCTTCGCCCTTGAATCCTTCGATGTCATCGGCGGTCAGCGCGGCCGCTATCGGAGTATTGGCGAGGGTGATGTGTCCCCACGGGGCAGCATCGATCCGCGCATCAAAATCGACTTCAAGTTGGGACCTAAAGTGGACGCCAGCGGCGAACTGCCCGACGGTCGCAAGTTTGCCGATATTCTGCAGCTTAAGGATATTCTGGCCAACGAACGCCAACTGTTGCTGCGTAATCTCGCCGAGCAATTGACGATTTACTCCACGGGGCACGCATTATCCTTCGGCGATCGTACCGCCTTGGCCGAAATCGTGGCCCGCACGGAAGCGCAGGGCGGCGGTATGCGCACGCTTATTCATGAACTGGTCCGCAGCCCGCTTTTCCAGACCCGCTGAACGATGCGCACTTTTATTTCATCCCTCGTCTTCGCTTCGCTCTTCGTCGCTGGCCTGACGGCCGATCTGCCTGCCGCTCCATCGGTGGAGATATCTCGCCGGGTTGTCGGGCTTTTTGAACCATCCCGCGTGGAGGATTTAAAGGAAATCGTCCCGACCCTCCCCGGGGTCGAGTTAGTGCGGGTGGATTACGCTTCGACGGTCGCGGTCTGGCGGCTGGACCCCGCGCTGGTCATGACAAACTATAACGCGAAGAAGCCGCCCTCGGAAGAGCAGCTCGTGCAGCGGCTGGATTCCCTGCTCGGCGCCGCCTCGACCCGGAC
>CAISXT010000148.1 GCA_903889525.1 uncultured Opitutia bacterium
AGTAATTCTGCTTCCGTGCAAAAAGTCGGCCCGTTCTCGCGGTAGAAATCGACGATTTTCTGGGCGCCATGCAAGGCCGTATGCTCCCGGCAGTAGCGCCAAAACGGTGTATCCAGTCGTTGGTTAAAACGGTAATGAACCGCGAGGAAGTCCCGGATTTCATCCCAGAGCCGGCCGCAGAACTGATTCGTGAGCGCGCGCATGGTGTCACTCTCCTTCAGGCCACTCTCCCGAAAGGCCGTGGTCAGCATGCGACATTCGTTTGCGATACAGAGCAACGACGTGGCCTCGAGGGGCTCAACAAATCCAGCCGCATTACCCAAGGAAAAGACATTGCCGACCCACTGGTGGGCATAGCGACCCGACACGAAAGGCACCACCCGAGTAGGGCCGAGCTTGGGGTTCTTCCGCCGGAACTCGGCTTCCGCCTCGGCATCAGTGATGAATTTAGAGCTGTAGACATAACCCCGATTAATCCGCGTCGGGTGCTCAATCTGCCAGGCCCACCCAGCATCCATGGTCTCGGCAATGGTGTAGGGCAGAATCGGCTCCGCACCACGCTCCCAACCACCAACCACAGCTTTATCACAGAAAAGTGAGTCCGCGTAACTGATGAAAGGCGCGCCCAACGCTTTACCGATCAATTCAGCGCGAAAGCCAGAGGCATCCACGAAGAAGTCAGCCGGCAGACGACGGCCATCCTTCAAATACAAGGCCTGGATCCGTCCATCCGCCTTTTCGACCGTCGCCATGTCGCCGTCGATGACTTCGATGCCCAGCTTTTCCGCCAGCGTCTCGAGCCACGCCACCAACTCCGCATTTTCAATATGGTAGCCGATGGTCGGCTGGACCCGCGGCCAGGGACCAGCCGAATTCCGCAGGAAAACTTTGTCCTGAGCCATCAGCGAAGTCGCGAGGTCGACATCCGTTAAGGCCTCATCGCAGACAAAACCGATGGGCATGTCCGACTGGCCGAGCCGCTGGCGTAAGGCGCTGGTAAAACTGAAATTATAATCCTGTTTTCCCCAGAGGAACTTAATGCCCAGTTTCAGCGATGGCTTCACGGCCCGATAGAATTCTGCTGGCGGCACCCCAAGATGCCCGTGAATAAAGTTCAGTAAATCCGGTGTACTGCCTTCGCCGACGCCAATGATACCAAGGCCCGGACTCCGCACCAGCTGGACGCGCAGCGACGGGTGATGCGTCTTCAGGCTGGCTGCCATAAAGAAACCGGCGGTGCCGCCGCCAAGGATGAGGACATCCTGAATCATAAGGGGAAGCCCTCGGGGTAAGGGCTATCCCGAAAATGTCGGGGGGCGGACCGAGGTCAAGCCCGGCAAACAATAAATACGTTGTAGAAGGTTTACCCCAGCCAAGACCCAGTGGAAAACCCTATTTTAGGGAGCGCAACCAGGCCACGAGATCGAGCAACTCTTGCTCGGAGAACATGGCATCCAGCCCCGAAGGCATCAGACTGGTGGTAAGTTGCGTCGTCGCGGCAATGGCTTCCTGCGGGAGTAGGCGCTTCTGGCCGGAGGCCTCCACGATGGTCACCCCTTCGGCGGAGCGCCCTTTGATCAACCCCAGCACGCTCGTGCCGTCCGTCATCTGAAAGGAATTAAGATCGTAATCGCGCGCGATGTTGTTGCTCGGGAAAAGGATGCTCTCGATGAGTTCGCGTTCGCCGCGAATGCCACCGATTTTGGAGAGGTTCGGTCCGACTTCGTTCCCGACATTGCCAATCCGATGACAAGCAATGCAGGCGCCCTTCCCGGCCTCAAAGTTGCGCTTACCGTTGGCGGCATCGCCTTTCTTAGCGGCAGCGAGTGCCAGCGCACCCATTCGCTCCTTCTTGGCATCATTGGCGACCAGCGCCGCATCAAAGGAAGGCTCGAGGATTTCATAAACCTCCCGAGGCAAGAAGCCGAAGGCCTTGCGCACGAGATCCGGGCTAAAGGTGCCGAGCAAAGGCGACTGAGAAAAGGCGGTGGCAATCTTCCTGCCGAGCGCCGCGTTCACGTTTTTATAAACCGATGGCAGCGCGAGAGCCACGAGTAGCTCGTTCTGCTCCAGCGGCCCGGTCGTGGGCAAGATAGCTAGATACGCATCCCACTGCTCTGCCGACAACTGGGTATTCGCCAGCCGAGTCGCCGCATCCATCCGCAGTCCTGGACTCGCGGGATCCACAAGGAGTTCGGTGAGCAACTTAAAGGCTGGTGCACTGAGCGTACTTCCGCTGCTCGACAGCGCCAAGAGCGCCTTGAGCCGGAGCGTCGATGGCTTCGAAGCGTCCGCAGCCAAGGCATTCAGCTGGGCATCATACCGTCTATCCTTCACGCGGGCGAGCGCATCGAGCAGGAGCGGTGACGCCCCCTTGGCGAGCATACCCTCGAGGGGCTCAGCCCATAGCTTGGCCTCCACTTTGCCGGCCTGTCCGGCGATCGCCCGCAAGGCAGCCTGCCGTACCGTATTCTTGGAATGCGTGAGCATCACGGCGATGACCTTGGCAATGCCAGGCTTACCAGCGAGCGTCGTGGAGAATTTCTCCAGGGCGGCGACCTGCGTATGCGAAGGACTCGTATCCTTCAGCCACGCCTCGAAAACGGGGTCCAGTAATTTATCGGCGGCGGGAGCCTTAATCAGGGCGAGGTAAGCATTCCGCGCGAGCCCGAGATTCTCGGAGTCCGTCTTGGTCACAGCGAATTTCAGGACCTCGGCATAGTCGGCCTCCTTGCTCCGGGTCTGTGACACGATGCGCAACAGGCGAGCCTGGGCCGTCTCATCTTTGACCGCAACGAGGTCGGCAGCCGTGAAGCCAGCGAGCCGTATCCCCGCGGTGAGAATGGCATGCTCCAACATCTGGTCCGCCTCACGTGGAAGCAGCCCACGGACGGCCTCAGTGACCACCGCAGACTTAGTCTCACGGAAGGTCAGGCCTTCGAGCCCACGGCGGACCACGGCCTGGTCAGCGGAGGAGAGTTGGGCCAGCAGCTCGGCGTCGGCCTTGGGTTTGGCCATCTCCAAGGGTTTGTGCGCGGCCCGTAAGGCGGCATGCGTGGCTTTGCCTTCCGCGGTGCGGCGGATACGGTAAATCATCCCGGGGACGTTCACGCCGTTGAGCAAACTGGCCGGGCAGTGTGAATACCAGGTGCCGGTGTCGAAGACGATCAGGGAACCGTCGATGTCCTCCATGACGTCGGTTAGGTGGGCACCCTTGCGATCGACGGTGAAGAATTCGTGCTCTGTCGTCCGGTAACCTGCCCCCTCCTTCTGCATCTCATACCGGAAGACTTTCTGGGAATTATACATCGAGACCATGAGCTCGAGATTGGCGGGGTCGGCCGCCCAAGGCTGTCCTTCGACAGCCAACGGGTTCGCGTTCTTCCAAAAGATGCAACCGCTGGGGACCATGTGGCCGAGTTCGCGCAGGATGGGCATGCGCTCATGCGTACGAGGAAGGTTCTCAATGATGCGCAGGAAGTCTGGACGCTCGTAGACGCCGCCGATCTGCCATTGCATGAGGGTATCCACCCGGGGGCTACCGAAATAAAGATTGGTGGTGCCGATCAACTCGCCAGTCGGCGTGAAGTCGAGACCAGTAGGATTGTCCGCGCAACCGAGCGCGTGCCAGCGGACGTCGGAGCCGTCGGGCTTCATCGACCAGATACCGCTGTTGAGTCCTTCGTGGACGAGCGTGCCGTCCTGCTGTTTGATATTATGACCCTTGCGACCGTGCGTCCAATAGAAGCGACCGTCGGGGTGGAGACGTGGGCCGTGGCAATCCGCACTGTTGGCGGTCCACTGGAAGCCGCCGATGATCAGCTCGCGCTTATCCGCAACGCCATCGCCATCCGTGTCTGTAAATTTCCAAACACCCGGCGTATCCGTCACATAGAGACTCCCATTAAGAAAATAAGCCCCCTTGGGGTAGGCGAGTTTGTCCGCGAAGACGGTGCTGTGCTCGTAGATGCCGTCGCCGTCCCGGTCCTCCAGTAGGAGGATCCGGTTCGGGAGGACAGTTTCGAATTTCTTCGGGCTCCAATTTACGCCAGCTGAGTCACCTACAAAGAGGCGACCTCGGTCATCGACGCATCCCATAGTGGGATTGGCTACCATTGGAGAGGTGGCGGCGACGACCATTTCAAAACCCCGTGGGAGCTTATACTTCGGAGCGGCCTGCGCGACCTGCTCGGGGGTAAGATCCATGACGACTGGCCGGGAGGCGTAGGCGGGGATCACCTCACCATCCCCATGCGGATGAGCAGCGGGCTTGGCCGCGCCCCACTTCTCCTTAAAAGCTCCGAGCGGGAAGAGTTCGTAGCGGCGCACGAACATCTCCGCGGCTTCGACCTGTAGCAGAATACGCCCCTGGCTGGGCTTACACTCGAAGGCTTCATTCACTTTCACGCCGTTCACGAAATACTGAAGCATGTCGCCCTTGGCGATGATCTCAAAACGTGTCCATTCGCCATAAGGCGACTCCACGTCGTCCTTACCGCGGAAGCCCTTGACGTCTTTCCAGTTGGCGGCGCGGTGCTGCCAGTTCAGGCGACCGGTCGTCATCGTGCGGCGGGGAGCGCCGGGCGACCAGATGGTCTGCTTGTTGGCATCAATGCCGGCTTCGGCGCTGATCGAGGAGGTGAGCACAGTTCCGTCGGCAAGTTTCGGGGAGAGGACGAGAATATCGCCTACGCCGCCTTCAATGATCTGCGCCTCGATGCTCGCCATCCAGCTGCCACCCATGGTGCCCTGGGGGCCAAAACAATGAACGAGAATGCCATTGTCGCGCGAAGCCTTCTCGCGCTTGCCCCAAGTCTTTTCACCCCACTTGAACTCAATCACGAGATGGTAGTCTTTGAAGCTGTCGACGGTCGTCATGCCGCCATAACCATTCCCGCTGACGTGGAACATGCCGTCGGCATCGAACTTGAAGACGTTTTTAGCGTCGTCATGAATATCGGCTTTCGGGTTGATATGATACTCCATCTTTCCTTGGCGGATAAGATCGAGGAGGTTGACTTTCTGGGTGACTGCCTGCGCGACCGGTTCGGGCGGTAGGACAATCTTAGCAACCGGCTCTTTGTCCGCGGCCGCCAATCCGGCAAAGGATAGCAACGCTGACGCCAAGACGGCGAGGGTTTGGGGTTTCATGGGGAAAGACATGGACTGAGAAGTGGTGGCTATGTTCCCAACCACCGTCGCTACTTCAACACATTCACATCTATTGAGCGGAATATGTCATTATCGGAGCGGAAAAGGACCAACAGGTAACTGGGGCTATGTTATCTTGGTGGGGCTGACCACCCTTGGTCAGCCGCGGTTGAGCGAGGTCGCTCAATCCTGCCTGAGCCAGCTATCCGCTAACAGCCAGCCGCCATCACCCACCCGGCGCTCCCGCTTACTTACCGCTAAATTCTTTCAGGGCCCACTTCCTGTACTCACCCTGAGCCTGACCGCCCTTACCGGGGAAGCCTTGGTGCTGGACCATCCAGACAATTACCAAGCCGTCTTTGGTCCGAACTTCCATATTCGTCGCCTGAGCCCCGCCGTGGCCGAAGGAATCCGGACCGACGGAGAGGCCGAGCCCATAACTGTCCTTAAGCTCCTTCGGGGTCTGCCGAGTAGAAAGTTCCTTCAGTGCCGCCGCCGTCAGGTAACGACGTCCGTCGAGCTCGCCCCCATTGAGCAACATTCGGCAGAAAGTTGAGACATCCTTCGCGGTGGAGAACAGGCCACCCGCCGGCATCGGGAAACGCGTCACGTGATCGGTTAAGTCGGCCTTCATTTGGCCTAGGCCACCCAGAGTGAGTTTCTGCTTCGAGGCATCCGGCTTATAGGTCTTAGCTAAGCGCGAGACCTGCTCGGCGTTAGGCCAGAAGGTCGTGTCCTTCATACCCAGAGGCCCAAACAGACGCTTATCCATAAAGTCTTCGTAGGCCTGCCCACTCACGACCTCGAGCACGCGGGCCGCGGTATTAATACCGGCGTTCGAATACTGGTATTTCGTGCCAGGCTGCGTGACGAGCGGTGCCTGGGCATAAGATTTCACCGCCTCAGCGAGGGGCAAGCCATCCAGCGTGGGCTTTTCAACGGCCGAAGCGAAAGGCAAACCACTCACGTGGGATAACAAATCGCGGATGGTGATGGAGCGATTGCGTTCGACGGGAGCATCCTTCCCCGTGCCGACTTTCTGATTCTTGAACTCCGGAAGGTATTTCTCGACCGGATCATTCAGGGAAAGTTTACCTTCATCGACGAGCATCATGACCGCAGCGGCGGTGATACCCTTCGATTGAGAGGCGATCCAAAAGAGCGTATTCTCCTGCATCGGCTTCTTCGCATCGATATCCGCAAATCCGGCCGTGGTGATATTCAACACCTTATCCTTGTTGGCCACGAGTGCCACCGCCCCAGCCAATTCCTCCTTCTGCACGAACGCATCAAGGACGGACTCGGCAAAACTGGCGGCGGGCGAGCACGCCAAAGCGGCGAGCAGCAGGATACGGGGGATCATGCCCCTAGAACAGCATTCACCGGACCCGGTTACGATAAAAAACTCAAACCTCCTCGAGCATCTTCTTGGCGTCGCCGAAGGCCTTCGGGCGGACTTCCATCTTATCCATCATGGACATGAAAAGCCGGCAGAGCTGCCGCTCAGGCTTATCCTTATAATCCAAGACGCGCCCACCTTTGACCCGACCGCCGGCACCGCCCAACATCACCACGGGGAGCTGGTCGTTATCGTGCTTCGCCCCGGCCATCATACTCGAGCAATGCATGATCATCGAGTTATCAAGGAGCGTCCGCGGGCCTTCTTGAATGGAATCCATCTTCCGGGCCAGGTAAGCAACCTGCTCCATAAAGAATTGGTTAATCTTCAGCCAATCCTTGCCGTCGGAGTGCGACAAGAGGTGGTGAATCATGTAATCGATACCATTACCAGGCTGCTGCACGGAAGTGATGTTCGGGAAACGCATCGCGCTGTGATCGTTATTCAACTTGAGCGTGGAGACGCGCGTGGTGTCCGTCTGGAAGCCAAGCACCATAATGTCGCACATGAGCCGCATATGCTCCGCGATGTCCTGCGGAATCCCGTCAGCCGGACGCTTCATATTCGGCTTATCGAGCGTCGGGCGCCAGCCCTGCAACTCCCCGCGCTTACCGGCTGATTCGATCCGTTTCTCAACGTCGCGGACCGAATCCAGATACTCATCAAGTTTCTGCTTATCCGTCTGACTCACATTGCGGCGTAAGTCACCGGCCTCGCCGAGCACGGCATCCAACACGCTGCGAGCACCTGGGGTGATGTCGTCCTTGAAGAGACGGTCAAAAGCGAGCGCGGGATAGATTTCCAACGGGGTCGGGGCGGTCGGCGAACTCCAAGAGATGTGCGAACTGTACAACATCGAGTAGTTCTTGTGCACCCCCGGGAAAGAGCGCTCGCACGCCAGCACCAAGCTGGGAACCTTGGTGGAGCGCCCGTACGTCTGGGCCACCATCTGATCGAAACTCGTGCCGGAGCGGATTTCGCCGCCCGAAGTGATGGGGGCGCCGGAAAGTAGATTACCTGTCTGCGAACTGTGGATATTCCCTTTGCGGGCTTCCTCATGATAGAGACCGCGGACAAAAAGCATCTTCGATCGAAAATCCTTTAACGGCGCGAGCACCTGGCCGAGCTCCATGTCCTTGCCCTCCCCTTTCGCCCACCATTCCTTGGAGTGGAAGCCGTTGCCGGAAAACAACACTGCCACGCGCACCGGAGCTTCGCTGGCCGGGCGACCCTTCTTAGGCTCGTCGCCCCAGACATTCGCAGACTCCAGCCACGGCAACGCCATCGTGACGCCCATGCCGCGAAGAAAGGTTCGGCGGCTTAATTGGTATTTATTCATAAGGGGGTTCAGGGGTTGAGTTTAAAATCACGTCCGCGCACTTCACGGAACTGCGGGCTGAGCACGATGAGTTCGAGCCCCCCGCTGACCTGACCTTCACCCGTTTTAATCCGATGCACCATGGCGTCAACCAACGGCTTATCGGAAAGCTGGACGGCACGACCCAAGGCGTAGCCGAGCAGCTTGCGACTGAACTGGCGCAGAAAATCATCCTGTCTTTGCTGTAGAAGGTAATCCCGCAGGCCGCTCAGACCATCGACAGCAACCCCGCCTGGCAGGATGGCGTGCGTATCGATGGCTAACCCGGCTGCATCCTGAGAGCGGGCGCGGCCAATGGCGTCAAAGCCTTCCAAGGCGAAGCCAAATGGGTCGATGCGTTCGTGACACCGGGCGCAGACTGGGTCGTTGCTGTGCTTGGCAATCAGCTGTCGCTCGGTGAGCCCCTGCGGGGCGGTCTCCGGAAGGAGGGGGACGCCTTTGGGCGGACGTGGTAGTTTATCGCCGAGCAAGACTTCGCTGAGCCAGTTGCCTCGCAGGATGGGGCTGGTGCGCGAAGCACCGCTCTGCTTGGCGAGCGTGGCCGCAAAGGCCAGGACGCCCCCGCGCCCCTGGGCACGCGCCCCATCGAAGCGTTGCCACTCTTCGGAAGTAATTTTGAGCCCGTAATGACGAGCCAGCGGTCCGTTCACGAATACGTGGTCGGCGTCAATCAATGAAAGCACCCGCCGATCCTGCTGGAAGAGGTCCGTGAAGAAACGCTCGGCCTCCACCTGCATGGCGCCGCGCACCGATACGAACGTCGGGAAGTGTCGCTCGCTCTTCTCGTCCAGCGTCGCGACATCGCGGATATGCAGCCACTGGCAGCCGAACTCGCGGGCCAGCCGTGAGACCTTGGCGTCCTTGATCATCCGGCGCAGCTGCATCGTCAGCACGGCCGGCTCATGCAGTTTACCCTCAGTGGCGAGTGCGCGTAGTTCGGCATCCGGAGCGGACGACCAAAGGAAAAAGCTGAGTCGGGTAGCCAACTCCCAGTCATTGACCGGAGCGGCCTTCTCCCCAGCCGCGGCGCTCTCGCCCCGGTAAAGGAAAGCGGAGGAAACCAGCACCCGCGAGATCAGCATGCGGAGGGCGGCATCGTGCGAAAGCTCTTGCTTACGGAGGTCTTGGTAGAGGCCACGCAGTTGCTGGGCTTCGCTGGCCTTGAGCGGGCGACGCCAAGCATCGGCGGCCAGACGCACTACGGCTTCAACCTGGGCAGGCTCGGCAGCGAGCAACTGACGTCGGAACTCCGCGGCATGTCGCAGGGTCGGCTCTCGCAACGGCTCAAAGGCCTTGGGGTTGGCGTCCTGGGTCGCGAATTGGTAGAGTGACTCAAAGGCCTCGACCTGGAGGAGCGCGTCTTGACTGATGAAATGGAGCTCCGACCACAGTCGGTCCAACTCGGCGATCGCTGCGTCG
>CAISXT010000149.1 GCA_903889525.1 uncultured Opitutia bacterium
GTCGATACGCGGCTGGCGCAGAAAATTTCGCAAGTCTCCGGGGTGGGCATGGTCAGCATTTCCGGCGGCCAGCGTCCAGCGATTCGCGTAAAGGTTAATCCGACGGCGCTCGCTTCGTATGGCCTGAATCTTGAATCGGTCAGGTTGGCCATCATCGGGGCGAATGCCAATAGCGCCAAGGGTGGGTTCGATGGCCTCAAGCAATCTTCGACTATCGATGCCAACGATCAGTTAAAATCCCCCGCAGATTATGATAAGGTCGTGCTGGCCTATCGAAACGGCGCACCCGTGCGTTTGAGCGATGTCGCCGAAACCTCGGACGGGGCGGAAAATGTCTACCTCTCCGCCTGGGCAGGGCACAATCCGGGCGGCCAGACTCCTGGGGTCATCCTTAATATCCAGCGGCAGCCGGGAGCGAACGTCATCGCGGTCGTCGACCGAATTAAGGCGATCCTCCCGAAGTTGCAGTCCACGATGCCTGGTGCCGTCAAGGTTGCCGTGCTCACCGACCGAACGGTCACCATTCGCGCCTCGGTCGAGGACGTGCAGATGGAGCTCTTGCTTTCGGTCTGCCTGGTAGTGGCCGTCATCTTCGTTTTCCTTCGCAATATTCCGGCGACCATCATCCCCGGAATCACGGTGCCACTATCCTTGGTCGGCACCTTTGCCGTCATCTACCTCTGCGGTTTTTCGATCAATAACTTAACCTTGATGGCACTCACCATTGCGTCGGGTTTCGTGGTGGATGATGCCATCGTGATGATCGAGAACATCTCGCGTTACATCGAAAAAGGCGAGACGCCTATGCAAGCGGCGTTAAAGGGTTCGGCGAGCATCGGCTTCACCATCATCTCGCTGACCTTCTCCCTCATTGCGGTGCTCATCCCCTTGTTGTTCATGGCTGACGTCGTCGGGCGTCTTTTCCGGGAGTTTGCGATCACCCTGGCGGTGGCCATCCTGATTTCCGCGGTCATTTCGCTGACCCTCACGCCCATGATGTGCAGCCGGATGTTGCGTCATGAATCGGAGATACAGCCGGGCGCGCTGGCGCGGCGGCTAGGGGCTTTCTTCGATGAGATGGTCCGCCGGTATGGCGTGTCGCTGCGCTGGGTGCTCGCTCGTCAGCGGGCGACGCTTTGGGTTGCCGCCGGGACCCTCGCCCTGACCGTCTTGCTGTATGTTTATATACCGAAAGGATTCTTTCCGGTCCAGGATACTGGAGTCATCCAGGGCGTGACCGAAGCATCGCAGGACATCTCGTTCGCGGCCATGGCCGGCAAGCAGCAACTCGTCGCTGATGTCGTGTTGGCGGATCCGGAGGTCGAGAGTCTCGCTTCCTTCATCGGGGTGGACGGTACCAACGCCACCGTCAATTCCGGACGGATTGTCATCAACTTACGCCCATTGGAGCAGCGGAAGGCGCGGGCACCTGCCATCGCGGCGAGGATTCAAGCCAAAGTCGCGCTACTGGACGGAGTCACCCTCTACCTTCAGCCCGTCCAGGATATGACCATCGATACGACGATGACGCGGACGCAGTACCAGTTCCTGCTGCAGAGCCCGAAAGCCGATGACCTGACGACCTGGATTCCGCCGCTGATGGAGAAGATTAAGGCTTTGCCGAAGGTGAAGGATGTAGCCACCGACCTGCAAACCAACGGCCGCCAAGTTTTCGTCGAGATCGATCGGGCGGCCGCGGGACGTTACGGTATCAGCGTGGCCGATATTGATGCGGTGCTTTATGATGCGCTCGGCCAGCGCATCATCTCCACCATCTTCACCCAATCTAATCAGTACCGCGTGATCCTTGAAGTGAAGCCGGAGTTCCGCGAAGGGGTCGGGGCTCTCGGACGGCTTTACGTCGCCACCTCCACGGGGGCGCAGGTGCCGCTGGGCAACGTCGCTAAATTCCACGAACAACCCGCCCAGTTGGCAATCACGCGCGTCGGCCAGTTCCCTTGTGCCAGGATCTCCTTCAACCTGGCTCCCGGGGCGGCGCTGGGGGATGCCGTGAAGGCAATTAAGGGCGCAGAGAAGGATTTGGGTATGCCCGCTTCGATTGTCACCACTTTCCAGGGCGCGGCGGCGGCCTTTGAGGTGGCGCTGCGTAACGAGCTCTGGCTAATTCTCGCGGCGATCGTGGTCATGTACATCGTCCTGGGCGTTCTTTACGAGAGCTTTATCCACCCCGTTACCATCCTTTCGACTCTACCTTCCGCTGGCGTTGGGGCGCTCTTGGCGCTGATCTTTGCGGGGAGCGACCTCGATGTTATCGGGATCATCGGCATTATCCTGCTGATTGGGATCGTGAAGAAGAATGCGATCATGATGGTCGATTTCGCTCTCGATGCCGAACGCCAGCAAGGGCTCCCGCCGGAAGAGGCGATTTATCAGGCGTGCCTGCTTCGCTTCCGGCCCATCCTCATGACGACGATGGCGGCCTTACTCGGCGCCTTGCCGCTCATGCTTGGTTCGGGCATGGGTTCCGAAATGCGTCAGCCGTTGGGTATCACGATGGTGGGCGGTCTCATTGTCAGTCAGGTGCTGACCCTCTTCACTACGCCAGTAATCTACCTCTGGTTTGACCGCCTGAACCGTCGCCGGGTACAGGCTGGGCAGGGTGAGGGCCTGCAGTCCGCCCAGCCGTGAACATCGCCGCGTTCTTCATCCGTCGCCCCGTGGCGACGACGTTACTGACGATCGCAATTGCTTTGTCTGGTCTGGCCGCCTTCCGGATTCTGCCAGTTTCGCCACTGCCGCAGGTGGACTACCCCACGATCTCCGTGGGTGCGTCGATGCCGGGTGCGAGCCCGGAGACGATGGCTGCTACGGTCGCGACCCCCTTGGAGCGAGCCCTAGGCCGCATCGCCGGCGTGACGGAAATTACGTCTTCGAGCACCCGTGGGAATACTTCGATTGTCCTTCAGTTCGACCTTTCCCGCGACATCAACGGCGCCGCCCGCGAGGTGCAGGCTGCGATCAGTGCGGCCCGACCCCTGCTGCCCACGGCGCTGACGAAAAGCCCCGGCTATGGTAAGCTCAATCCGGCCGATTCGCCAATCATGTTGATTGCGATTACTTCCGAGACCTATACGCGCCCGCAAATCTACGACATTGCCACCACTTTGCTGGCGCAGAAAATTGCTCAGATCCAGGGCGTCGGAGATGTCAGCGTGGGTGGCGGGGCTTTGCCCGCTGTGCGCGTTAATGTGAACCCGGTGCAATTAGGTTCCTATGGCGTGTCGCTGGAGGAGGTGCGTAAGACCATCGCCGCCACGAATGTCAACTCCCCGAAAGGCTTCGTCGAATCAGCGGGCCATCGCTGGCAAGTGGTCGCTAATGACCAGGCTTTAAAGGCGCAGGACTACCTGCCCTTGGTCATCACTTACCGCGGCGGCACCCCGGTCATCCTCTCGGACGTGGCGACCGTGACGGACTCGGTGGAAGATGTGCGTAACGCTGGCATCATGAACGGCAAGCCGGCGGTCATCATCGTCGTCACCCGGCAGCCCGGGGCGAATATCATTGAGACTGTCGATCGCATCAAGGCGCAGATTCCCGCCCTGCAGGCGTTGATGCCGGAGGGGATGGTGATGGCTTCAGCCATTGACCGTTCGGTGACGATTCGGAGTTCACTCCGCGAGGTGGAGCGCTCGCTCATCCTGTCGGTCGTCCTAGTCACCCTCGTGGTCTTTCTTTTTCTGCGCGATATTCGGGTGACCATGATTCCCGCCGTGGTGGTGCCAGTCTCGATTCTCGGAACCTTCGGGTTCATGGCCTTGGCTGGCTTCTCGGTGAACAATCTGACCCTGATGGCGTTGACGGTTGCCACCGGCTTCGTTGTGGACGATGCGATTGTGGTCTTGGAAAATATTTCCCGTCACATGGAGGCAGGCATGCCGCGGCGGGAGGCCGCCTTGCGCGGGGCCAAGGAAGTGAGCTTCACGGTCATCTCCATCAGTATCTCTCTGGTCGCCGTGTTCATCCCCATCCTCCTTATGGGCGGGCTGGTCGGACGGCTTTTCCGGGAGTTCGCCCTCACGCTTTCGGTGGCCATTGCCGTCTCGTTGTTAATTTCGCTCAGCACGACCCCGATGATGTGCTCGCGCCTGTTGCGGAAGCAGCTTCCGGATCTCAAACCCAGCTTGGTTGACCGTTTTTTAGCCTGGTTGCTCGCGGGCTATCGGCGAACACTGCGCTGGGTGCTGGCCCACAGTTTTGTTATCCTGCTGGCTCTGGCCGCGACGGTGGCTTTAAATGTCGTACTCTATACGACGATTCCCAAGGGCTTCTTTCCTCAGCAAGATACGGGTTTCTTGATGGGTAATATCGACGCCGACCAGAGCATCTCCTTCAGTCAGATGCAGGATAAGATGACCAAAATGGCTGAGATTGTGCAGGCCGATTCGTCCGTGGCCGCCATCAGCGCCGCGATTGGCGGTGGCCGCGGCGGCCCCATTAATTCCGCCCGACTCTATGTGTCGCTCAAGCCACTGTCCGAACGCAGCGAGTCGGCCGAGCAGATTATCGCTCGATTGCGGGGCAAAACGGCGCAGGTGACGGGCGCCCGGATGGTCTTGCAGGCGGCCCAAGATATCCGCATCGGCGGTCGCCAGAGTGCGGCTACTTATCAATACACGGTCCAGTCGGATGATCTAACGCTGCTGAACGAATGGGTGCCGAAGATTCAGGCGGCGATGGCTACCTTACCGGAACTCACGGATGTGAATACCGATTCGCAGAATCGGGGCCTCCAGACCTTCGTCACCTATGATCGAGATAAAATGGCGGCTCTGGGTGTCACGGTCGATGTCGCCAACCGGACGCTCTACGATGCCTTCGGGCAGCAGTCCGTCTCCATTCTTTTCAAGTCACTGAATCAATACCGGGTGATCATGGAGGTGAATGCCGATCGCACCATGAGTCCGGAGTCGTTGCGCGACATCTTCGTGGTGACGGCAGCGGGGAAGCGGGTGCCGCTCACGACTTTCGCGCGCTATGAGGCGAATAACGCTCCGTTGAGTGTCAATCATCAGGCTCAATTCGTCGCCAACACCATTTCCTTCAACCTCGCCGCAGGCAGTATGTTGAATGATGCGGACGTCGCCATTCGCCGGGTGTTGGCTGATCTCAGCGTCCCCACGACGGTGCAGGGCGGCTTCCAGGGGACGGCGAAGATGTTCCAGGAATCCCTGAACAACCAACCCTACCTGATCTTGGCAGCAATCCTCGCAATGTATGTGATCCTGGGGATTCTTTACGAGAGCTACATCCACCCGATCACGATTCTCTCCACCTTGCCTTCCGCCGGTATCGGGGCGCTGGTCGCCTTGATGGTGATGGGGATGGAATTTAGCATCATCGCCCTCATCGGTGTCCTCTTGCTAATCGGAATCGTGAAGAAAAACGCCATCATGATGATTGATTTCGCCATCGATGCGGAACGCACCCGGGGCATTCCGGCGGCTGAGGCCATCTATGAGGCCTGCCAGTTGAGATTCCGTCCGATCATGATGACGACCATGGCGGCGCTCTTTGGCGCGCTCCCGTTGGCCATCGGCTTTGGGGAGGGCTCGGAATTACGGCGCCCCCTAGGCATTGCCATCGTGGGAGGGTTGCTCGTCAGCCAAGCGCTGACCCTTTATACCACTCCCGTCATCTATTTGTATTTCGATCGTCTCCGCCAATGGACTAAGCGCCGCCGGGCTTCGGCTGTGTCATTGCCTTCCGTCGCCAACTAAACTTGTCTCCCCTCGCTCCCATGAACCTTAACGCCACCGCCCTTACTGCCCGTCTGCTGGGTGTTGCGCTGTTGTTAAGCGTGCCTGCCTGTACGGTCGGCCCCGATTATGTCCGTCCAGAGATACCTGCTTCAGCTGCTTTCCGTGAGTTGACCGGTCCCTACAAAGGGTCGCCCAGTCTGGCGGCCAATTGGTGGTCGGTTTTTCAGGATGGGGAACTGAATGCTTTAGAGGCCGCCGCCTTGAAGGCCAATCTCGACCTCCGGGCGGCGCTTGCCCGTGTCGGGCAGGCGCGCGCCCTCAGCGACATTGCGAATGCTGGCTTCTGGCCGGCGCTGAGTGCGAACCCCTCGCTGACCCGAAACCGCAGCTCGGATACGATTGCGCCGCCCAGCCGGACGCAGACCAGTTACGCCGTACCTTTAGAATTGAGCTATGAGCTCGATGTTTGGGGCCGCGTACGTCGCTTGAGCGAATCTGCGGATGAAGCCACTAAATACTCCGCGAGTGAATTCGCCGTCGTCCTGCAGACCGTCGAAGCCAACGTCGCTCAGAATTACTTTAATCTCCGGGGTCTGGACACACAGGCGGCGATGCTCACGAAAAGCTTGGCGTTGTATCAGCATCAGGTCGAGCTGGTCAGCAAGCAGGTCAAGGCCGGCTTGGTCCCTAAGACTGATCTCTTGCAGGCGATGACCCAAGTTGAGGCCACCGCGGGCCAGTTGAGTGAAGTGCAGCGTCAGCGCATCAACATTGAGCACGCCTTAGCGGTGCTGACGGGCAGGGCCCCAGTTGAACTCTCGATTCCGGCTAAGCCTTTGACTACTATCGTCCCGATTGTACCCGCTGGCTTACCCTCAGAGCTGCTTGGCCGCCGCCCCGATGTCGCCGCCGCCGAGCACCAACTCATCGCCGCCAACGCTGATATCGGTCAGGCCAAGGCTAACTACTACCCTCGGCTGACGCTGACTGGTTCCGCCGGTTTCGCGACCATCGATGCCTCCAAGGTTGTGAGCTGGGAGAGTCGCGTTTGGTCGATTGGCCCCAGCCTTAATATCCCGCTCTTTCAGGGAGGTAAATTGGATGCCTCGTTGGAGGGGGCCAAGCAGCGCTATGAAGAATCGCTGGCCGGCTACCGCACCGCGGTGCTCAATGCTTTGCGCGAGACGGAGGATATCCTCAATGACCTCAGCAATCGCGCCGGCGCCGCCGAATCTCAGGCCCGGATGGTGGCTTCAGCCCGGGAAACCGCCCGCCTCGTCGAGATGCAATACCGGAGCGGCCTGACGCCTTATTATCAACTCATGGACGCACAGCGCACCTTGTTATCTGCGGAACTAGCGGCCGCCCAGATTCAGAACCTTCGCCTGAACTCCACGGTGTCGCTGGTCAAGGCAATCGGTGGCGGCTGGAATGCGGACGATCAGCCGAAATTGGAAGCGAAGTAAGGTCGCCGCCAGGGTGCGGCCTTATCCCACAATCTTACACTGGATCGAGATATCTTCGTGGTGCTGATAGATCGCGCACAGGCGGTGGTAGCCGTCTGCAATGACGACCCGCCCGTGTTGTTGACTGCGGACGAGTAGGATGGGGGAGAGGTGGACGCCCTTGCGGATCTTCTTCTGGTCCTTTTTCACGTGTGTGTTGCTGACCCCGAGGAGGGAGAGCTGCGATGCCCGGAAGATGTCCTTGGCTTTGAATTCGGAAATCTTGGCTTTACGGAGTTTGGCGACCAGTGAGGCTGCTTCTTTTTCCGGATAGAGGAGGGAGAGGTACGAGAATGCCGCGGGATAGTTCTTGTCCTCGGGCTTCGGGAGCCAGGCGATTTCGGGAGGGGATTTAGCCATAAGATTATTTTTTGAAGCGTCGTTCGCCTTTTTTCTCCGCCATAGCCCCGGGCTCGCTGGCTCCACGTTCTTCGCCATCGACGAAGCGGGCCAGGGTTAAGGTAGTTTCGGTGGCGTTACGGGCAGCCAGGTCGGTCTTGGCTTTAGCCTGATTTTCAGCCGAGAAACTACCTTTACCTAGGATCAAGACGATGTCCGCTCCTTTGGCATTTTGGAAAGCGATGACGAGGACATGGCTGGCACCCAGCTTGGCGAGTTGCGGGAAGTTGGTCGGAAGCTGCCGGGCGTGGGCAGGGATAATTACCTTTTCTGGAGTTTGGCCATCTTCCGTAAAGGCTTCGACTAGGGCTTCGTTATAGGAGTCCGGTGCGTCTTTCCGGCTGAGCGGGATGATGTCCACGGCGCAATCGGTATCTTTAGCGAGCTGCCCGGCCATCTGCGAGATGCGTCCAATGGGCAGGGTGGGGAGCGGGGAAGTTAGGGGGATTTCCTGGGCGTCTTTGAAGGCGAGAACATCGAAGGAGCCATCGACCCCCCGACGCCCTAGCCCGGCGGACTCAAGTTTACTGATCATGGCGGGGGCAATCGCTCCGATCGCTACGAGCCGGACGTATTCGGTTTCACCACCACCGTCATGGTAGAGGGCGATGATGTGGGTGGCGCCAGCGGCTTTAAGCTCATTGAGGTGGCTGATGACATTGGCCGCTGATGCCGGGATCTTCGTCTCGAATTTAGCGGCCTCATCGCGGAAGAAACCCTGCAAGTACTGAGCGAGAATCTTGCCGGAGTTCGCGCTGCTGAGCGGGATGAGGCCGATGGTTGAGCCGCCGTCGAGGATTTGTTCGGAGGCCTTAGCGGTTTCCGTGATTCCATCCAGGATGCCGGACTTGATCAAGGGCGTAGGCTGGGGCGGCGCATCTGCCGCCTGGAGGGTCAGGGCGATAAGAATTGTTGAGAGCAATCTGGTCATGGCTCCATCGTAGGTCGCCCCTTTGATGCCGCCATCTATAAAATAGCAATAATTCGCTGTAGGCCGAAACTATTGCGGTCTATTTGGTTTTTGATTTCGGTTGTTCGGCGAGCATCACCGTCACGGCTGGCGTCGCTTCTTGGCGGCCAGTGAAATCGTTATAAGCCTTCTGAAAGGCTGCGGCATCGCGGACATCGCCTTCGGCGATGAGCCACTGGTAGTGAAGCTTGAAGGGAGCCTCGGAGCTGGCCGTGCCTTTCGGGAAGGCACCGAAGCGTCCGTAATCGCGGTAGGCCGAGAAAGCGGTGTCCTTCGGGTTGTCCGGATGGTTGAGGAGCAGGGCGGTGAAGGTCTTGCCCTCAATCGTGAAGACTTCGGCCACCCAGGTCAGATCCTTCACCTTATGGATGAGGGTGGCTTTGCCGGGATAGAGGTAGGTCGTTTTGGCTCCCTCGATTTTCTCCGACGGACGGAACTGAGCACCAGCGTGCTCGGGGTCGCCGTCGATCTTAGCTTCGCCATGGTCAGGTTTAAGTTCGCTCGACATCTCGATGCCGAAATAAAACGGGGCGGCCGGATGGGTGAATTTGAAGGTGCGTGCTTCCGTCAGGATGGGCTTGGCCGCGGCGGTTTCGCCCTGCCAGTCGATCAAGGCAACGAAGCCGTCGGCGGTTGGGTTGATGGCGGTCACGACTTGGTCGCCGCCTTTCATGTGCCAGCGGTCATAGCTCTTTCCGTCGAGGGTGATTTTCATGAACCCGAGCATGATGCCGCGGTGGTGCGTGAATTCGAAGCCGGGTCCCTTGGTGAGGCGGAAGTTGCCGCTGGCATCGAAGACGTGCAGGTAGGGCTTGTAGGTCTCGAGTCGCTTGGCCGGGGTGCTGACGTCGTGGGCCATCATGAAGCGCGCGACGACCTTGCCGTCTTGGGCGACATCGACGTTCTCATTGGGGGTCACCTTAATCTCGGCGGCGGCCGCGGTGGCGAAAGCCAGGAGGGTGTAAAAAGCGAGGGGAAGGGGACGCATGGCGTCACCCTAGGGGTTGGGTCGCGGGTAGGGAATCCCTGAATCGCAGAGGAAACTTTACCCTGCTGGGGGGGTTGGATAGGTATACCTCATGCGCCTTCGTCTCGCCACTGCCCTCCTGACTGTCTTCGCCGCTAGTCTCTCCACGCTTATCGGGGCGACGGCTAAGCCGAACATCATCTACATTTTGGCCGATGATCTCGGTTTCGGTGAGCTCGGTTGCAATGGATCCGACCGATTTAAGACACCGAACGTCGATGCGCTGGCCCAAGGAGGTGTGCGTTTCACTCGATTTTACACCGCCCCGCTTTGCGGCCCATCCCGCTCGCTGATTCTGACCGGTCGCTATGCTTTCCGGACGGGTGCGGTCAGTCAGGATACCTGTCGAAATCTGGTGCGCTCAGGCGAGAAGGCCGAGCAGATGATTCCCACGGTGTTAAAACAAGCCGGCTACGCTACGGCGATGATTGGCAAGTGGGGTCAGCTTTCGCCGTCAGGCAATCCCGCCGAATGGGGCTTTGAGCACGATTTTCACTTCAAGGCCAGTGGGATGTATTGGAATAGCAAAGCGGTGAAGAAGATGACGGAGGACGGTAAGGTGCGGGGCGATCCGGATACCTATGTGGTCGATGGCAAGGTCGTCCCCGTTCGGGACGGCGAGTATATCCCTGACCTCATGCATCGTGACGCGATCACTTGGCTGCAGTCGCATAAAGACGGCCCCTTCTTCCTGTATTACTCTATGTCGCATGTGCACGGGGAGATTCTGCCGACGCCGGACAGCGCTCCGTCTCCGGCGGGCGAGAATGCGGCCGCCCGTCTGGCTCGGCACTATGATGACAACGTCATCTACATGGACAAACTTGTGGGCAAACTGACGGCTGAACTGGATCGCCTTAAGTTACGTGATAATACGCTCATTGTTTTCATGGGCGATAACGGTACGGCCAAGGCCCATGCGCCTGTCGCGACCATCGGCGGCAAGCGCCTTGATGGCGAAAAGGGTTCGATGAAGGAGGGTGGCGGGCTCGTGCCGTTCATCGCCAACTGGCCGGGGGTCACTCCGGCGGGCAAGGTAAACACCAATGTCGCCGACGCCAGTGACCTCTTGGCGACCTTCGCGGAAGTCGCGGGCGTACCTTTGCCGACGGGGCGCGTGATCGACGGCCGTAGCCTTGTTTCGCAATTTAAGGGTGATCTGAAATCCCCGCGCAGCTGGGCCTACTGCCAGCTTAGCAATAATTACTACCTTCGCGAAGCGGGCTGGAAGCTCGATCAGTCTGGCGCACTTTACGACATGAAGGATGCACCGTTCAAGGAAGTCGCCGTCGCGGCCGATACCAAGGACGAAGCCGCCATCGCGGCCCGCCAGCGTCTCTCCGCCGCCATGGCCGGCCTGAATCCCGCGGGTGGCTTCAAGGATGAGGCCGGCGACGGCTCCGGCCGCAGCGGTAACAAGGAAGAGAAAAAGAAGAAGAAAAAGGCCTCCGACGCCAAGTAAGCCGCATGGCATTCCGTCTTTTCGCCGCACTCTGCCTATCAGCGGCCGTCGTCTTCGCGGCCGATGAGGTCCTGACGGACAAGTCCTCGCCCTCGAAGGTCATGGCCTTGTACAACAAGACCTTGGCCGCCGCGCAGAAGGAGCCGCCCGCGCCGGGCTCCGTCATCTGTATCGGTAGCTCGCACATGCAGCTGTGGAAGAGCGTGAAGGAGGACCTCGCGCCGCTCACCGTGCATAACTACGGCATCGGCGGGAGCCGCATGACCCATGCCTCCGATCTGTTCGTCGACAATCTGGTGATTCCTTTTAAGCCGCGGGCTGTCATCCTGTACGAAGGCAGCAACGACATCAATGCGGGCACCAAGCCCGAGGAAGTACTCGCGAATTTCAGGAAGCTCTACGGCAAGCTGCACGCTGCCTTGCCGCAGGCCCGCCTTTACGTCCTCGGCATCGTGCCTAGCCCCGGCAAGCGCTTCGATAAGATCGCTGAGCTTAAGAAGGCCAACGCTTTGCTCGCCCAGGAGTGTGCGACCCAGCCCTGGATGAAGTTCATCGACGTCACCAGCTCGCTCCTAGGCGCCGACGGCAAGCCTAAGGAAGAACTCTTTATTCCCGGAAATATCCACATGCTGCCGGCCGGTTATGTCGTCTGGA
>CAISXT010000150.1 GCA_903889525.1 uncultured Opitutia bacterium
AACCCAACCTAAACACACCACCATGAAGCTCGTCGTCGCCATCATCAAACCCTTCAAACTTGAAGAAGTTAAGGACGCTCTCGCCGAAATCGGCATCGAGGGTATGACCGTAACTGAAGTCAAGGGCTTCGGCCGCCAGAAGGGTCACACGGAGATCTATCGCGGCTCTGAATACACCGTCGATTTCCTCCCCAAGGTGAAGATCGAGGCCGCCGTTGCTGATGAGCAGGTCGAGAAGGCCATCGCTACGATTTCCAAGGCCGCCCAGACGGGCAAGATTGGCGACGGTAAGATCTTCGTCCTCAGCCTCACCGACGTCATCCGCATTCGCACCGGCGAACGCGGCCCGGCCGCCATCTAAACCCCCGTTCAGACCTAGCAGAAGGGCGTCCCTCGGGACGCCCTTTTTCTTTGGCTTATTTCGCGGCGGCCTTGGCGGCCTCGCGCTTGGCAATCATCCCGGGCGAATTCCACTTGATGACGTGGTAGGTCGCCTGGCCTTCGCCCGCATTACGAATCGCGTGCTCGATATTGGCAGCCTGGAAGATGACGGAGCCGGGGCCGAGCTTCACCCAGTCGCCCGCCACCAAGGCCTCCACCGTACCCTCTTTGACAATGAGCAGCTCTTCATCGGCATGCTGATGGGGTGCGTGCGGAGCCTGGCCCTTGTTCAAGGTGGTCACATGCATCTCCAACTCATCGAGCGTGGCCGTCGGAGCGCGGCAGATGGAACGGGATTCCCCGACCTTAGTCTGCTTCACGACGAGCTTCTGCCAATCGAAGGCGACTGAACCCATGATCGGCTTGGGGGTGGCCACCGTAGCGGCCAGCGGCCCTTGGCCGATGAAGCCCGTCAAACCAAAGCAAACGGACGTTGTCAGGATGGCGACGGTGAGGTCGCGACGATTCGGGGTAATCATGACCCGTTTCTAGGAAACCCTCCGAGGGGAGTAAAGAGCCCATCCAGACGCCTTGCCCTCGGGGCTGACCTAAGCGTAATCTGCCCCATGCCTCGCCCCCCGCTCCGATGGACGGCCGCCCTACTCGCCTTGGCGTGCCTGCTTGTGGGTTGCGGCGACGGCAAGACCACGGCCGAGAAAAAGGCCGCCGAAGGCTACCTGATTATCAACAACATGTCCGAGCCGTCTGGGCTCGATCCGCAGACGATCACCGGACTCAGTGAAAGCCATATCATCGCCGCGCTCTTCGAAGGCCTCGTCAACTACGACCCCAAGGATCTGCATCCCATCCCGGGGGTAGCCGAGAGCTGGACGATGTCGAAGGACGGTAAGACCTGGACTTTTCGCCTGCGCGAGAATGCTCGCTGGTCGAACGGCGACCAGCTGACCTCGGCCGATTTCCTCTTCAGCTACGAGCGCATGCTCACGCCGAGCTTCGGCGCCGAATACGCCTCGATGCTGCACGGCATCCGCGGGGCCAAGAATTTCAACGCCGGCAAGGCCCAGGACTTTAAGTCAGTGGGCCTCCGCGCCCCCGACGCGCGCACGCTCGTCATTGAGCTCGAGAACCCCATCCC
>CAISXT010000151.1 GCA_903889525.1 uncultured Opitutia bacterium
CCGATCACGTCAACATGCCGCTGGAGGACGATGTGATCTTGGGTGAGCGTACCGGTCTTATCGGTACAGAAGATATCCATCGCCCCAAGGTTCTGAATCGCGTCGAGTCGCTTCATCACGACCTTGAGTCGGGCGAGCGAACGGGCGCCCTTAGAGAGGCACGCCGCGAGGATCATGGGCAACATCTCGGGCGTAAGACCGACGGCGACCGTCAGCGCGAAGAGGAAGGCATCCTGAACGTTGTTGGTGCGCCATGCGCTAAAGCCGAAAGTAAGCGTCACCATCACCAGCATCATGCGGATCATCATCCAGACGAACTCGCGGGTGCCGCGCTCAAAGGCGGTCCGGTCTTTCCGTTCCACCAAGCGGGCGGACATCGCCCCAAACTGAGTGTCCCGACCCGTAGCCAGCACGAGCGCCTTAGCCGAACCGCTTTGCACGTTACTGCCCATAAGGCAGCCAATGGGACACTCCTGCGCAGAGGTCTCACCCGAGCCGGCCGCCATGACGACGCGCTCCACAGGCATCGATTCCCCAGTCAGGGCTGACTGCGAAAGAAAGAAATCCTTAGCTTGGATGACGCGGCAGTCGGCCGGGATAATCGAGCCAGCAGCGAGAATGACCACGTCGCCCGGGACAATCTCGTCGATGGGCACGGTAATTTCAACGCCCCCGCGCAACACATCGCAGGTGGATTTGACCATCGCTTGGAGCTTGGCGATGGTCGCGGCGGAACGGCTCTCTTGAAAATAGGAAAGAAAGACGGAGAAGAACACCATCCCTCCGACGAGCGTGGTGCTGAGGATTTTCTTGGTCTCGTCGTCCTCAAAAATGAAGGAGAGTACACAAATCACCATCAACTGGACGACTAGCGGCTCCTTGAATTTGCGGAGCAGTTCGACAATTGAGCTCGGCCGCTTGGCGGTGACCGAGTTATACCCAAACTCTTCCAATCGGGCGGAAGCCTCAGCGACGGTCAACCCCTCGCGGCGGGCCTTCACCGCAACAAAAGCCTCCTCCTCCGTGCCGCGCAGCAGACGAACGGTGCGGTTATTTTCTTCGATGACTTGCTTCTGGGCGGCCATAACAGACAGGGGACATTCAGCCTACAAAAGGACTCCTATCGAGCCAGTCCATAACTCGGGCCTTCATATCGGACGGGTGACACCTAAGTGACAAACTACCCGCACCGCCACCGGCGGGGTGGACACAAAAAACCCGCCGATGGTCGGCGGGTTTTTAAGGTCCGGAGAGAAGGACTTAGCCCTTGGTGACCAGGCCGGCCTTGATGGCCTTGACCGAGACCCACTGGCGCTTCACCGAGCCGTTAGGCTGGACGACGCGGATGCGCTGGACGTTCGGCTTGAACGTGCGCTTGGTCTGCTTGACGAGCTGGAAGCCGATGCCACCACTCTTCTTGGACTGACCACGGTGAATGATACGGCGGCCTTTGACGGGGCGCTTGCCAGTGACGACGCAGATACGGGACATAGTGTTCGGGCTCCTTTTGGAAAGTCGGAGCAAAGGAGTGCCGAGGCTCTTGGCAAGCGGTAATTACCCTTCAAGTCCGCTTCAAAGCCCGATCGAGCGCCTGTAATCCTGCAGAAAGACCGTCTGGAGGGGTCAAAAGGCTCAAAACGACACTCGGGACAGTTGTCGGCATTCCATAGAAATATCCGGGGTGCACCCAGACGCCTTCACTCAGCGCGTTCATCAGGAAGCGATCCTCATGCACCCCTGGGGGTAAAGTCAGGATACCTGTCCAACCAGCAGGGCGGGGTAAAACCGTACAACCGGTGACTGAAGCGGTCGTCCAGGCCCGCAAGGTGGCCTCACCTTGGGCGACCCGAGTGCGCACCAAGGCGCGGAGAGGTTCGGCCCGGCGGAGTAGGTCTGGCAAGGCGAGCTGGGCCGGGGTGTTCACGGAAAGATAGGCATCGGCGATGTGCTCCAGTCGGCGACACGCCTCAAGGGTCGCCACCGCTGGGCCGGCTACGACAATCCAGCCGACCTTCAATTGCGGCGCGAGCGCGACCTTGGAAAGCCCGCTGAGCACGAACGTCAGCACATTCGCTTCACCCGCCCACGTGCCTGGCGAGGCCACGCCTTCGGCCGGGTAATCTAGGAAGACTTCATCACAAACAATCGCCAAGCCGTTCTTAAGCGCAAAGCCACGCAGCACGTCGCGGTCGCGACGGCCCACAAAAGCGCCGGTCGGATTCGAAGGATTAATGGCGAGAATCGCCCGCGTCTGCCGATTCACACTCAGCGTTGTGATATCGATGACCCACTCGCCCGCGAGCTGCACGAGCTGATAAGGACGAAGCGTCACGCCTTCGAGCGCGGCAATCACTTCAAGCAAAGGGTAAGCAGGCGACGGCACCAACACCTCGTCGCCGGGATTGCAGAGCAGCTTAAAGACCCATGAATAAGCCTCACTCGTGCTGGCGGTTAGGAAAAGGCGGTCAACCGGTACGCGGGCACCGCGTGAGGAATAATAATCCGAGACGGCGGTCCGGGCTGAGGCCAAGCCCAGCGGATCGGGATCCTGCCGCTGGATACCATCGCGGCGCAGCATTGGACCAAGGTCGGTGGCAGACCAAGCGAATCCCGCATTGGCCGGATTAGAATCCGAGAGGTCGAGCACCGGTAGACCGGCGGCGAGACGCTTCGCCTTGGCCTTACTCAAGGCGTTAGTCGTGTCGGCGAAAGAGAGTCTCGAACTAAACATGGCCGGGAGAGTCCGCAACAAGGAGGGACAAGCGAGGCAAAAGGCGGCACTAACCGCCAACCGCCAACCGCTAACACCCACCTTTGCCTCCTAATTCCAGATTGAACTCATCCCCTCCCCCTCCAAAGGTGTCCCCATGTCCCAGCAAGTCGTGAAGCCCCGTGTCCGTGGGTTCATCTGCATCACCTCCCACCCCGACGGCTGTGCCGCCGCCGTTCGTGAGCAGATTGCCTACGTAAAATCCCGCCAACCCATCCAAGGCGGACCCAAGTCCGTCTTAGTGATCGGCGCCTCCACGGGCTACGGACTCTCCTCGCGCATCTCCGCGGCCTTCGGGTCCGGCGCCGCGACGCTGGGTGTGTTCTTCGAGCGTAATGGCGAAGGCGATAAGCCGGGCTCCCCAGGCTGGTACAATACCGCTGGCTTCCACGCTGAAGCCAAGAAGGCGGGATTGAAAGCCGTCTCCATTAATGGCGACGCCTTCTCGGCGGAGCTAAAGACCCAAGTCATCGATACCATCAAGTCGAAGATGCCTGGCGGCAAGATCGACCTCGTCGTCTACTCCCTCGCCTCCCCTCGCCGCACCGCTCCCGATGGCGTAACGTATAAGTCGGTCCTCAAACCAACCGGTGCACCGTTCCACGCCAAGAACCTCGATACCGACCGCAAGGTCGTGAACGATGTGACGCTCGAAACTGCCTCGGTGGATGATATCGCGCAGACGGTTAAGGTCATGGGCGGAGAAGACTGGGAACTCTGGATGAACGCCCTCGACGGCGCTGGAGTCCTCAAGGAAGGCTGCCAGACGGTCGCCTATTCTTACATCGGACCACGCGTCACCTGGCCGATTTATAAGGACGGCACCATCGGCAAGGCGAAGGAAGACCTCGAACGCGCCGGTCGCAAGATCGACGACCTGATGAAGCTGCACCGCGGTCGCGCCTTCGTCTCCGTCAACAAAGCCGTCGTCACCCAGGCCAGCTCCGCTATCCCCGTCGTCCCGCTCTACGTCTCCCTGCTCTTCAAAATCATGAAGGCCAAGGGCACGCACGAAGGTTGCATCGAGCAAATCCAGCGTCTCTTCGAGAAGCAGATGTACAACGGTAACGCCCTCGACTTCGACGAGAACGGCCGCGTGCGCATCGACGACTGGGAAATGGCTGAAGACGTCCAGAAGGCCGTTTTCGACCTCTGGCCCCAGGTGACCACCGAGACGTTTGATGCCTATGCGGACTTCGCTGGCTACCAGACCGATTTCATGAAGAACTTTGGCTTCGGCCTAGCGGGTATCGATTACGAAGCCCCGACCGAAGTTGAACGCACCCTCGAGGACGCCTAAGTGACTAAAGTATTTTCCATCGCCAATCAGAAGGGCGGCGTCGGCAAGACGACCACCACCGTGAACCTCGGCGCCGGCCTCGCCCGCCTCGGTATCTCCACCCTGATCATCGACTTGGACGCGCAAGCGAACGCGACGAGCGCCCTCGGCATCGAAAAGACTGAAGGCAAGTCCCTCTACAAAGTCTTGCACGGCGAGGCCGCCGCCGCCGACATGATCGTCGCGACATCCACCAAGAAGCTCGACCTGATCCCCTCCGAGGTCGACCTCGCGGCCGTCGAATCCGAACTCGCCCAGGCCGAGAACTACCTCGGCCGCCTGCGCGTCGCCCTCACGCCGATCATCGAATCCGGCAAATATAAGGCCGTCCTCATCGATTGCCCGCCGGCGCTCGGCATGCTCTCGATGAACGCGCTCAGCGCGTCGGACCACCTCATCGTCGCCCTCCAGACGGAATACCTGGCGATGGAAGGCCTCGGCCAGATCCTCGGCGTGGTCGACCAGCTCAAGGCCGCCGGCGCGAGCGATAAGCTGACCGTCGGTGCAATCGTGATGACGATGCATGACAGCCGCACGAAGCTCTCCCGCCAGGTCGTCGAGGAAGTGAAGACCCACTTTGCCGCCCTGGTGATGGACGCCATGATTCCGCGCACAGTCCGGCTCTCCGAGTGCCCGAGCCACGGTCAGACAATCTTCCAGTATGACGTCCACTCCCCGGGCGCTATCGCCTACGACGCGCTGGCCAAGGAGTTCGCCAAGCGCTTTGCGCTGAAGTGAGCGCGGCCGGCCAGCCTCGCGTCCGCCAGGTCCGGAGTTTCGAAGAACTCAGGTCCACGCGCTTCGCCAACGGCGTCAACGCGCTCTGCTGGGAACGCCCGCTGCCTGGCGATTACGCCGAGGTCATTACGAAGCTTGGGCCCGGCGAAGGCATCGTGCCGCTCGACGACGAACGCATCCGCGCGCTCGACCTCAGTCCAGCTGGCCGTCTCGCCGCGGAGGCGATGCTCGCAGACCAGCAACTCCTGCGCGACCACGACCTGGCGCCGTCACTCAACTGCGTCTACGACTGCGTGTGCGACCCGGATGCCGGCACCGTGCCGACGGACGTCACCTCGTTCCATGTCGACAGCGCGCCTGTCGAGGTCGATACGTGGCTCTGCACCTACTACGGCACCAGCAGCGAAGGCCTCCGCAACGAGGATGCCGTACTCAAGGTCGAAATTCCCGAGATCCGCGCGGCGCTACTCAAGGAATACGGCGGTGCGGACGACGCCGGCTTTGCGGAGTACCTGCACGAGCACAGCTTCGACTCGCACTATGCCACCAAGCCCGGCGCGACGCCCTACCCCTTCGGGACCTTCACGCTCTGGCGTATCGCGACGCGCTGGCCCGGCAGCCTCGTGCCGCCCTGCATCCACCGCGCCCCCGAAAACCACCCCGGCTCCCCGCGCCTGCTGCTCATCAGCTAAGTTACTTAGCCAGCGTGAACTTGAACGGGTAACGACGGTCGGCGTTCCACACGCCGAGGTAGATGTCGCCGATGGAGTCGATGAAGAGTTCGCGATCGTGCTTGAAGACGGGCTTTGCCTGGCTGTTCAGAA
>CAISXT010000152.1 GCA_903889525.1 uncultured Opitutia bacterium
AATGAGCCCCGAAAAAGGCAAACTTAGGCCCACCCCCGCCCGGGCCTACCAAAACCAGGAGTTCATGCTCAGCCCTCAGGCCCGCACCCTTCGGGTGATGTCCGAGATGATGGAGCCCCACTTACGCTTCAAGAAATACGGCGTCCGCAACACAGTCGTGATGTTTGGATCAGCCCGGACCCTGCCGCCGGATGTCGCCCGCAAGCAGCTCGAGGAAGCCAAGGTCTTGGCGAAAGCCGGGCAGTGCGACGACTCGGAGTGCGCCCTGCGCCTGCGGGTGGCTGAAATCAATCTACGCAGCTCCGCCTACTACGAAGCCTGCCGAGCCCTGTCCTTTGAGATGACGAAGTGGTCGCTCTCCCTCCCCGAGTGGCAGCGGTTCCTGGTCTGCTCTGGTGGGGGCCCCGGCATCATGGAAGCGGCGAACCTCGGCGCCCACCAAGCGGGCGGACGCTCCATCGGCCTCGGCATCGCCCTGCCCTTCGAGCAAGAACACAACCCGTACATCACGCCCGAGCTCGATCTTGAATTTCACTACTTCTTCGTCCGTAAATATTGGTTCCTGTACCTCGCCAAGGCGCTTGTCGCCTTCCCAGGTGGCTTCGGCACGTTCGATGAACTCTTCGAGATGCTCACGCTCATCCAGACCGGCAAGACCAAGAAGCACTTCCCGGTTTTATTGTTCGGCTCGGCCTTCTGGAAGAGTGCGGTCAACTTCGAGACCTTCCACGAGTGGGGCATGGTCGCGCCCAACGATCGCGATCTGTATATCCACGTAGATTCGGTCGAGGAAGCCCGTGATTACTTGATTAATATTATTACCGAGCGGTACCTGAACCCCGACAGCGAGACAAATGACTGAAGCCATCGGCATCGCCTGGACCACCCTGCCCTCCCGGGAGGAAGCCGATCGCCTCGCCGCTGCTTCTGTAGCGGCCGGTCTGGCAGCGTGCGCCCAAGTCGATGGACCCATCCGCTCGCATTACACCTGGGAAGGCAGGGTCGAGAGCGAAGAGGAATTCCGTGTGACTTTCAAATTCGCCGCCCGCAAGACGCAGGATCTGGAAGCGTGGGTGCATGCCCACCATCCCTATGATTTACCGCAATGGCTGGCCATCGAGGCCGACCAGACTTCCCCCGCCTACCGAGCCTGGATTCTCGGCGTCCGCTGACCACCCGTGGACCTCACCGCCGCCAAAGCCCTACTCTACTGCGCCCTCGGTCTGTTCGTGCTGATCGCTTGGTTCCGGGAGCGCCGTCGCCGGCGGATCAACAAAACCGCGGAAGGCTTCTGGCCGGGCACGACCTACGCGCCCGCCGCGGCTTACTATGCCGCCGCCGCCGGCGCGATTCTCATCACCATCGCCGAAGCTGCCGTCGAGAAACGTGCCGGACTGACCGATCAACAAAGTGTGCTGCCCGCGATTTTCATTTTTCAACTTATCGGCGCCTCTATCGTGGAAGAGGTTTTATTCCGGGGCTTCATCGCACCGGGCGAACTATTTGGCCGCAAGCTACTCGCCTTGATTATCGTCGGCTCACTGGTCTTTACCCTGATTCACAACTTTGACCTCAGCCAGCCCGAGGGTTGGGTTAACGCCCTCTTCGCGTTCGTCACCTCCCTCTGGATTTACGTGACCCGCTTCAACCCACTGAACCCCGACCGTTCATTGTTGCCCTGCTTTATGGCTCATACCGTGCGTAATCTGGCGGTCTTTGGAATTAAATGGGGCCAAGGCTTCGTAAGCTGATAAATTTAGAAGAAGGGTAATCCAAATCCGTTGCAACTGCGGGCCAGCTTTGCTGTCTTGTTCTGACCCCCGTGCGCAACCCCATGAATATTCCTGACTCCGGCGATCGTCGCGACTTCCTGAAACTCGGGGTACTTGCGGGCCTAGGGTTAGGACTAGGTGGCGTCCCTTCCGCCACCGCGAAACCCGACCCCGCCCAACTCAAACACCTTCGCGCCGCCGAGATGGGCACGATGCGTCCGCGCCCCGCTGGGAATAAGCCGGTCTGGGACCTCACGACCAAGCCGACGGAAAAAGTCCGCGTGGCGGTGATCGGCCTGAACCGCGGGTCGGCCCACGTCAACTCCGTCGCCGCCCTGCCTTTCGCCGAAGTCGTCGCCGTCTGCGATATCATCGATGAACGCGCCAAGGCTCAGGCCGAATCGGTCTTCAAAAAGACGGGCAAACGACCGGCCATCTACAGCGGCGATGAAAACATCTGGGAGAAGATGGTGACCCGTGATGATATCGACGTGGTGCATATCGCCACCCCTTGGGAATGGCACACGCCGATGGCGATTAAGTGCATGTCGCTCGGTAAGCACGCCTTCACTGAAGTGAACTGCGGGTTGACGATTGATGAATGCTGGCAACTCGTCGATGCGTCTGAGAAATACCAACGGCATTGCCCCATCCTGGAGAACGCCTGCTACGGCGAAGAGGAGCTCTTCGTCCTAAACCTCTCTCGCCAAGGTTTCTTCGGCGACCTGAAGCACGGAGAGTGCGGCTACATCCACGACCAACGCTCCTCTGGTAGCGGCCCTAAAGGCTATACGTTCATGGACAAGCAGCGGGAATGGCGCCGCAACTACGCGACCCTCCTGCAAGGCAACGTCTACCCCACGCACGGACTCGGCACCATTGCCCAGTATATGGGCATTGGCCGAGGGGACGCTTTTAAGTTCGCGGTCTCGGTCTCCTCGCCAGAGTTCGGACTCAGCCAGTTGCGGGAACGCGTCAAACCCGGCCGCGACCGTTCGCAGGACCAGAATTTTGTCTGCGGCGACGTGAATACCTCGATTATCAAGACGGAGCTCGGCCGCACCATCGTTATCCAGCACGACAACACCAGCCCACGCCCCTACACCCGCGGCAATATGCTCAGCGGATCGCTCGCCACGTTCGCCGGATACCCCAACCGCCTGGCAATCGACGCGGACAACTCGCACCCCCTCCTCGACCCGAAAGAAAAGCGGAATAGCCATCACTGGACCTATGAAGGCGAAGCGCTCAAGAAATTCATGGAGGCGAATCAGCACCCGCTCGCACGCAAGGTCGGCGAGTTCGCGAAGAAAGTCGGCGGTCATGGTGGCATGGACTCACTGATGAACTACCGCTTCCTTGACTGTATCCGCCAGGGTATCACGCCTGACCTCACCGTCTACGATGCGGCTTCGTGGTCCGCCCTGCTGGATATCTCTGATCGCTCCGTCCGCGAAGATAGCGTCCCGGTGGCCTTCCCGGACTTCACCCGCGGTGGCTGGAAAGCCCTCAAACCCCTTCCCCTCGTTTCTTAATACACACCCCAACTCACAACAACCTCCACCCGCATTCATGAACACCCCTGATAACGCCAATCGTCGCGACTTCCTTAAGCTCGGTGCCCTCGCTGGCCTCGGACTCGGCCTAAACGCCATTCCCTCAGCCGAAGCCAAGCCTGACCCACGCGACCTCAAACTCCTTGGTGCCCATGACATCTCGGTCACGCGCCCGCGCCCGGCCGGCAATAAGCCCGTCTGGAATCTGACCACCAAGCCCACCGAGAAAGTCCGCGTCGCCGTGATCGGCCTCAATCGTGGTCGCTCCCACGTGAACTCAGCCGCCAACATCCCGTTCGCGGAAGTCGTCGCTGTCTGCGACATCGTCGAAGGACGCGCCAAGAGCGCCGCCGCCAACGTCAAGAAAGTCACCGGCAAGGAACCGGCCATCTACTTTGGCGACGAGAATGCCTGGGAGAAGATGCTGGAGCGCGATGATATCGACGTCGTGTTCGTCGCCACGCCCTGGGAATGGCACGTCCCCATGGCCCTTAAGGCCATGGAGAAGGGCAAGCACGCCTTCATCGAAGTCTCCCCCGCCGTCACCGTCGACCAGTGCTGGCAGCTCGTGGATATGTCTGAGAAAACCCAGCGCCACTGCTCGATCATTGAGAACTGCTGCTATGGTGACGAAGAACTGTTCGTACTAAATCTCGCCCGCCAAGGCTTCTTCGGCGACCTGAAGCACGCCGAGTGCGCTTACATCCATAACCTCGGCGGCGGCGTCCTCTGGAGCCTCGGCAGCGAAGGCGATTGGCGTCGAGACTACCACCGCTTCATGGATGGCAATCTCTACCCCACGCACGGCCTCGGCCCGGTGGCCCAGTACATGAACATCGGCCGCGGCGACGCCTTCAAGTTCGTGGTGTCCGTCTCGTCCCCGGAATTCAACCTCACCCAGTATCGCGATAAGCATCAGCCCAACAAAGGGCAGCACAAGGACGAGAAGTTCGTCTGCGGCGACATGAACACCTCGATTATCAAGACGCAGCTCGGCCGGACGATTATGATCCAGCACGACGTCGTCAGCCCCCGCCCATATACGCGCATCAACGCGCTCTGCGGCACGCAGGCCACGTTCTTCGGCTACCCCGGTCGCCTCGCCGTCGATGCCGACAATAAGCACCCGATTCTCGACCCGAAGGAAAAGCGCAACAGCCACGAGTGGACCTACGAGAAGGAGAAACTCTCCAAATTCATGAAGGCCAACCAGCACCCGCTGATCACGAAGATTGGTGAACTGGGCAAGAAGGTCGGCGGCCACGGCGGCATGGACTTCGTGATGGCCTATCGCATGCTGGATTGCGTGCGCCAGGGCATCACCCCGGATATGACCGTCTACGATGCAGCCGACTGGTCGAGCATCCTCGAGATCTCCGCCCGCTCCGTGAAGGAAGGCAGCATGCCCATCCAGTGCCCTGACTTCACGCGCGGCGACTGGAAGACCATCCCGCCCCTCGGTATCGTCTCGTAAGCGACGATCCAGTCCACCCACCAGACCCGGCCACTCGACCGGGTCTTTTGTTTGCAGGTTGCCTGACGTTCCGTGGAGACAAAGACTGCGCGCATGGGCTCGCCTGCCGCACTTGCGACTTGGATCGCCGGACTCACCACCTACTCGGGCGAGGAGACTGAGCGTGCCGCGTGCGCCTTCGCCGCCCTGCTGCCACCCGACACCCTCCTGGCACTCTCTGGCGACCTTGGCGCGGGCAAGACGACCTTCGTGCGGGGGCTGGTCAGCGGACTGGGCATCAAGGGAGACATCACGAGTCCCTCGTTCTCACTCCTCAATGTCTACGAAGGCACCCGGCAGGTCTTCCACGTCGACGCCTATCGCCTAACGCGACCCGAGGGCTTCGATGAGCTCCTGATCTGGGACCTGGCGAAATCACCTTGGAACGTGGTCGTGGAATGGCCGGAGAAAGTCGCCGCGCGCCTCCCCTCGGGATACTGGCAAATAAAAACCGCCATCCAGGCGGATGGCGGTCATCGCTTTCAACTGACCCTCGCGGGCTAGCTTACTTGTCGAAGCGCTTGCGCTCGTTTTCCGTGAGGTAACGCTTGCGCATGCGGATGAAGTTCGGAGTGATCTCGACCATCTCGTCGGACTCGATGTACTCGAGGCAGGACTCGAGGGACATCTGGCGCATCGGCTTGATCTTGGCCGCGTCGTCGGAACCAGAAGCGCGCACGTTCGACAGCTTCTTGTTGATGACGAGGTTGATCTCGAGGTCGTTGTCCTTGCAATGTTCGCCGACGACCTGACCCATGTAAATCTCGTCGGTCGGCTTCACGAAGAAGTCGCCGCGGTCGTACAGACGGTCAAGGGAGTAGGCCGTGACGGCGCCTCCTTCTCCACCAATCATCACGCCAGCGGCACGGCGAGGGGCTTCGCCGCGGACCGGTTCGTATCCAAGCAGATTATGGTACATGACGGCATCGCCACGGGTGGTGGTGAGCATCAGGGTGCGCAGACCGAAGAGCGCGCGGGACGGGACCTTGAATTCCATGTGAATCCAGCCGCTGGTGCCGGCCTTGGCGTCCATCGAGCGGAGTTCGCCACGACGACCGAGGACGAGGGACATCACATCGCTCTGGGAGGCTTCCGGGCAATCGACAGCCAGGGTCTCGACGGGCTCGCACTCGACGCCATCGATCTGCTTCATAATCACGGTGGGCTTACCCACGGAGAGTTCGTAACCTTCGCGGCGCATCGTTTCGATGAGCACGCCGAGGTGCATCAGGCCGCGGCCGGAGACCTTCCAGGAGTCATCCCCCGTGACGCGGTCGACGCGGAGGGCGACGTTCTTCTCGAGCTCCTTGATGAGGCGCTCGCCGACCTGGCGGCCGGTGACGAACTTACCATCGCGACCGGCAAACGGCGAATCGTTGACGCGGAAGGCCATGGTCACGGTGGGCTCGTCAACACTGACGGGCGTCATCGGACGGGGGTCCTCCAGATCGGTGATGGTCGCGCCGATCTCGACGTGGTCGAGGCCGATGACGGCACAGATGTCGCCGGCGGTGACTTCCTGAGACTTGACGCGACCGAGGGCTTCAAAGACTTCGACCTCAAGGACGCGCTGCTTGAACTGTTCACCATTACGGGTGACCATCATGACAGGCATACCGGGGGCGATCTTACCAGCGGTGACGCGACCGACGGCGATACGACCAACGTAGTCGGAGTAAAGCATGGCCGTCACCATGATCTGAAGCGGGTTAGCGAGAGCCTCGGCGCGGGACTTGAAGCCGGCAGCGGCGCCACGGGACGAACCCTCGGCGTAGGGCTCAGGGATCTTGTCGACGATGGTGTAGAAGAGGTCCATCAGGTCCTTCGGGCGCTGGCCTTCCACGGTCTTGGCGCGATCGAGGGTACCCCAGCCTTCGCGGCCGGAAGCGTAGATGATCGGGAAGTCGAGGGCGGACTCCGGAGCGTCGAGGGCGACGAGCAAGTCAAAGACTTCGTCGACGACGGCGTCGGGGCGAGCGGAGGATTTGTCGATTTTGTTGATGACGACGATGGGCTTGAGGCCGAGGGCGAGAGCCTTCGAAAGCACGAAGCGGGTCTGAGGCATCGGACCTTCAAAAGAGTCGACGACGAGCAGACAGCCGTCGGCCATATTGAGCACGCGTTCGACTTCGCCGCCGAAGTCAGCGTGGCCCGGGGTGTCGATCAGGTTGATCTTGTATTCCTTCTGGTCGCGAGGGTCGGTCCACTTGATCGCGCAGTTCTTGGCGGTGATCGTGATGCCGCGTTCGCGCTCGAGGTCGCCCGAGTCCATGATCAGGCCGTGCTGGCCGCCAGCGAGCTTGTCGAGGTCCTCGGCACGGAACATGCCAGACTGGTAGAGAAGTCGGTCGGTCAGGGTCGTTTTGCCATGGTCGACGTGAGCAATGACTGCGATGTTACGGAGATTCATCTGTAAAGGTCTTACGCATAGGAAAAAAGGCCCTTGTGCAAGGGGAATAAGCCACCGTTACCCAATTATTGCGGGATTCTGGGCACTACGCGGGGGGTGGCCGCCTTAGGCCAGCCCGTCGCGCTCCAAAAGGGCCTCCGGATCGAGGTCCCGGCCCATGAAATCCCGAAAGAGTGTCTCGGCCGGCTTGGAATTGCCCTTGGAGAGCACCCTGGCTCTCAGTTCCCGCCCCACCTGGGGGTTCAGATCCCCCTCCTTGAGGAAGCGGGTAAAAGCATCGGCCTCGAGGGCTTCGGCCCACTTGTAAGAATAATAGCCGGCGGCGTAGCCGGTGGCGTCCGAAAAGAGGTGGTTGAACCGACGGGCCATGGCCGGGCCGCGGCGGGTGGTCCGGGCCTGCCAGTCGGCAAAGTCCTCGTTCCAATGGGAGTCTAGGTCGCGGCTGCGGAGCTCCTCGGCGCGGATGTGCAGGTCGAGGTCGAGCTTGGAGAAGGCGAGCTGGCGCATGCAGGTCGAGGCGGCGCGGAAGTTGGCGGCGGCATCGAGCTTGGCCAGGAGATCCGAGGGGAGCGGTGCGCCGGTCTCGTGATGCCGGGCGAAGAGCGCCAGCGACTCCTCCTCCCAACACCAGTTTTCAAGAATCTGGGAGGGCAGCTCGACGAAGTCCCAAGCGACACGGACGCCGGAGAGAGACTCCACTTCAACTTCGCTGAGGAGGTGATGGAGCAGGTGACCAAACTCGTGGAAGACCGTGGTGACCTCGTCGTGATTGAGCAGCGCCTCCTTACCAGCGACGGGCGGCGTGAAGTTACCGCACATCAGGCCGAGGTGCGGGGCGAATGAACCGTCCGGACGCGGACCGCCGGTGCGGAAGAAATTCATCCAAGCCCCTCCCCTCTTCGATTCGCGCGGAAACCAGTCGGTGTAGAAAGAGCCCAGCAGACGGCCTCCGTCGCGTACTTCGTAGAAACGGACCTCGGGGTGCCAGACGCAAATCGGCGCGCCTTCGACGCGCGGTTCGGCCGCGCGGACGACGGTCTTCGCCCCGGTGGTCTGGTCGATATGATAAGTATCGCGAGCGACGACCTGGATGCCGAAGAGCCCGCCGAAGAGGCGGAACATGCCCGCGATCACGCCGTCGACCGGAAACCACGGACGCAGGGCCTCGTCATCGAAATCATATTTCTCGCGACGCATCTTTTCGGACCAGTAGCCGAATTCCCACGGGTGCAGCGAACGGAGCGCGTCGCCAACCCTGGTGGCGCGATACTGCTCGAGTTCGACGCCCTCGGCCTGAAACTTCGGGCGAATACGCAGGCCGATATCTTCGATGAACTTCAGCGCCGTCGCGCCCGTGCGGGCCATGCGGCGAGCGGTGGTAAAATCTGCAAAGTGCATTTTGCCCAGCAGGCGAGCCTTCTCGTGACGAAAGGCGAGGATCTCGCCGACGAGCGCGGTATTATCCCAGGCGTCCTTCAGGCCGACCTGACCGAGGCCTTCCCAGCACTGGCGACGCAGATCTTCATCATCGGCGTATTGCAGCACCGGGACGACCGAGGGGGACTGCAGTGTGAGGCGCCAGGCTTCCGGCTTGCCCTTGGCGGTAGCGGATTGCTTGGCCGCGGCGAGCGCGCCGGCAGGCAAGCCAGAGAGGCGCTGGGCGTCATCGATGAAGAGTTCCCACGCGTTGGTGGAATCCAGGACGTTCTCGGAATACTTCTGCGTCTTCTCCGCGAGCTGGGCGTTGAGCGTCGCCAGACGCGCCTTCCCTTCCACCGGCAGATCGGCGCCGTTTTCTTCGAAGTCGGCCATCGTTTCCTCGAGAAAACGACGACGTACACCCGTGAGCGCCTTCGCATCGTCGGTGGCGGCATACGCCTTGAACACGGCCCAGAGTTCCGGATCCAGCGTCAGCGAGGTAAAGAACGCCGTGACTTCAGGCATCATCGCATTGTAGGCCTTGCGGAGTTCGGGCGAGTTCAGGACCGAATCGAGGTGTGAGACCAGACCCCAAGCGCGGGAGAGATCCTTCGTCGTGGCCTCGAAGCCGAGCAGTACCTGAGCGTAGGTCAGGTCGGCGCCCTTCGTTAGTTTAAAGGTATCAACCGCGGCGCGGGCACGACGCAGGGCCTCACGGATATCGGGCTCGACGGCTTCCGCCTTCAGGCTGCTCCAGTCGAAAAGAAACTCGTCGGCGAGGAAAGGGTGCACGGCCCTACCGTGCTCCAAAGAGACCATGATTTCAAGGCTACCCTCTCAAAACCACGCCCGCCCTTACCGTTGGCTTGCGAAAATGAGCCAAGGGACACACTTTGCGGCATGAGCAAGCTGGAGGCCATTCCTGTCACTTCGATTGAGGTCGTGCCCACCAAGGCCGGGGCCGTCGCGGTCTTCCTCGTGACACCGCTCAAGACCATGGTGATTCAGGTCGATCCCGCCGTCGGCGAGGCCCTCCAAGGCGCCCTGGCCGGCAAGGTCCCGGACCGGCCCCAATCCCATGACCTCATGCTCCATTTGCTGCTCGGCCTCGATGCCGTGGTCGTGCACGTCGTGATTGTCGACGTCAAGGAAGGCGTCTTCTTCGCCCGAGTATTGCTCGGACAAGAAGGCCCCGTGGCCCGCAAAATTGCGGAAGTCGACGCCCGCCCGAGCGACGCCCTTGTCCTCGCCGTCAAAGCCAAGCGCCCAGTGTTCATCGCCAAGCCCGTACTGGATGCGTGCGACGACATGACGGACACGCTCGCGCGCCTACGCAAGCAGGCGTGAGCGGAGCCCTGCCAGTCCCTTCGGTAATCGGCACGTGCCCCTCGGTACTCGCACCGATGCAGGACGTCACCACGACTGGCTTCATGCGCGTCATCGGCCGCCGCGGGGCGCCCGATTGGTTTGTGACCGAATATTTCCGGGTGCACCAAACCTCGACGCTCGAGAAACATATCGTCGACTCGGTCGTCAACCATGGCACTGGCCGGCCCGTCTTTGCGCAACTTATCGGCGAGGACACGCCGCATATGCTGCGCACCATCCGCGACCTACGGCAGCTACCCGTCGCTGGCATCGACCTCAACATGGGTTGCCCCGCCCCGAAGGTCTACCGGAAGAATGTCGGGGGCGGACTCCTCCGCGATCCGGCCAAGATCGATGAGCTTATTGGGGCCATGCGACAGGAGATTCCTGGCCTCTTCACCGTCAAGATGCGCATCGGCTTCGACAGCCAAGAGCGCTTTGACGAGATTCTCGCTATCATCGCCAAGCATCAAGTGGACCTCCTTACCGTGCATGGCCGCACGGTCAAAGGCCTCTATTGGTCGGAAGTGGACTACGTCGCCATCGCCAAGGCCGTCCAAGCCGTCCCCTGCCCCGTCATCGCCAATGGCGACGTCACTTCGGCCGCTAAAGCCCAACGCCTCATCAGCGAGACTAAGGCCCACGGCATGATGATGGGCCGGCACGCTATCCGGAATCCATGGATCTTTCGTCAGTGGCGCGAAGTCCAGCAGGGCCAGACGCCGTTCGCGCCCACGCTGGCCGATGTGCGGACCTATATCCAGGAGCTCGCGGAGGAATGCTGCGATGCCGCCAAGGCCACAGATAAGCAGGCGGGCCGGTTGAAGAAGTTCCTCAACTTCATCGGCCTCGCGGTGGATACCGAAGGCAAGTTCCTCCATGACATGCGCCGGACTGAGAACCTCCCGGATCTTTTGAAGTGCTGCGACGCCCACCTGCTCGGAGCCCGCGCCGCCGAGATTTATCCGGAGGAGCCACACCGCGGACTCATCGCCCGGCCCACGCGCGAGACCCAGCAAGGCTGCGCGCTCTGAGTCTCAGCCTCCGCGCAGGCCAGCGCGGATGCGGCGGTCACGGGCGAGCACGAAGAGCAGCGGGCCGCCGATGACCAACAGGGACCAGAGCCCCAATACCAGCGCCCAGAACGTTCCGAGTCCGCAGAAGCAGGACTGCTTGCGGCGGAGCACGAAATACCAAGGGAGACAGAGGGCCATTCCCACCGCGGAGCCCGCGATGTTCTTGCCCACGAAGCGTTCCACCGCATCGGCCTGACCGCGCGAGCGGTGTAGCAGGATTGGCGTCCAGATCAGCCACGACGCCACCCAGACGGCAAGGGCTCCAATAATGTAAGGCGAAGAGTCAAAACCCTTCGGGTCGGCCTGCGCCGAAAGAAAATCGACCGAAGCGAGCAGCGGAATTGCGATAAAAAGTCCGCCTAGGAAGGCGGCAGCGATGACGCGAGGGCCGAGCGGAGACTTCTCCCCGAGGACGGACGAGACCGGCAAAGGCAGCAGCAAAAGACAGGACTGCAGGAGAGCGAATCCCCAGAGCAGCAGAATCCAGAACCAATCCTTGCCCGAGGCTTTGAATACACCGACCCCGAGCAAATCTTTCAGGGTCAACGTGCCCGGATCCCAACCCACCAAGGCGAAGACCACCATCATCACGAAATTAAACGCGAAGGCCAGCAGCACGGAGAGGGCCAAGATACGAACGAGGACGCGAGGCATAGGTGGGGTAAGGGACCAAACTAGCCGTCTAGGTAGATTTGACAACGAAAAGCCCCTTGGGACACAACCTCCCAGCGGCCGCCCCTTGACTCCCGCCGATTGCCGCTAAACTTAAGGGCATGATTAATCTCACCGAAGCCGCTGCCCAGCAGATCCGGGTGCTGCATCAGGCTCAGGCTAATCCTGAGTCCGTGCTTCGCGTGCTCGTCGAGACCGGTGGCTGCTCCGGCTTCGAGTACGGCATGTCTTTTGATGTCCGGAAGGCTGATGATTTGGAATTCGAGAGTCAGGGGCTCAAACTCCTCATCGACCCGACGAGTCACGCCTACCTTGACGGCTCGACGGTCCACTTCGATGATGGCCTCCACGGCAAGGGCTTCGAAGTCCGCAATCCCAATGCCACCAGCACCTGCGGCTGCGGCAAATCTTTCAGTTAAGACCATGAACAAACACCCCTGGATCGTCGCCGCCGGCGCCCTCATCATCGCCGCCCTCACCTACTCCCTTTACGCCGTCGCCGATAAAACTCCGGCCACGACCCCCGCTTCCGCCACCGAAACCAAGACCATGAAAGAAACCGACCCAAAAGCTAAAGGCCCCCAGGTGCTCATCACACCCGACGATGGCAAGGGTGGCCTCGGCAAGCCGGTACTCGTCGATAAAATTATCAAGACGGACGCCCAGTGGGCCGCCCAGCTCACGCCTGAGCAGTACCACGTGACGCGTGCCAAGGGCACCGAACGCCCCTTCTGCGGCACCCTGCTCGATAACCATAAGAATGGCACGTATCACTGCGTGTGCTGCGATCTCCCGCTCTTTTCTTCCGCCGCCAAGTTCAACTCAGGCACCGGCTGGCCGAGCTTCTTTAAGCCCGTCTCCAAGGAGAACGTCGCCACCCATGAGGACAACGCCTACGGCATGAAGCGCACGGAAATCCTTTGCGCCCGCTGCGACTGCCACCTTGGACACGTCTTCGAAGACGGCCCCGCCCCCACGGGCCTCCGCTTTTGCCTGAACTCCGAATCGCTTAAGTTCAAGGAACTCAAAGCGGCGAAGTAAACGCTCAGGCCATCTCGAGGCCGCGCATGGTGCTCTTTGATAAGGCGAATTCGCCGACCTCGATGCCCATGCGCTGCAGCATCGTGACGTAGAGATTGCTCAACGGATAGTTATTAAGCTTATCGAAAGCCAAGTGCTGACCGTGGCGGTAGCCGCCACCCGCAATCATGGCGGGGAGATTGACGTTCGAGTGCGAATTCGCACTGCCCATCGGCGTACCATAAAGGACCTGGGTACGATCGAGCAGCGATTGCCCTTCCTCCTTGGTTCCTTCGAGGGCCGTCAGGAAATCATTCAGCGCGCCGAACTGGGCCTCTTCCTTGGCCCGTAGTTCCGCGACGGCCTCTGGCCGGTTGCCGTGGTGCGTGATATTATGAATCACCGTGGTGTCGATGAAGAGTGAGATGATCCGGGTGGAGTCGGTCTCGATGGCCAGCTTCATCACGTCGAACATCAGGCGGGTCTTGGCGACGAACTCTTTCGTGTCATCGATGTCATTCGGAGCGGTGGCACGCACGACCGGCTTGGGGCGATATTCCCATTCCTCGGAACTATGGAGACGCTTCTCAAGTTCGCGCACGGTGGTGTAATACTCATCCATGCGCTGTTGATCATTCTTGGAAAGAGTCCGGTTAAGACGCTGGGACTG